>JBBQAC010000061.1:0-18790 GCA_038315915.1 Phormidesmidales cyanobacterium | reverse complement strand
TTCGCTTGGCCGCCCGGCTCACCGGCTGGAAAATAGACATCAAAGATTCGGCTAAGTATGACTACGACACCGAAAACGCGAGAATGGAGGAAATCGCTGAAGCCAGACAGCTCGCGGCTGAGAAAGCCGCCGCCGCCGCCGCCGAAGAAGCGGCTGAAATAGCAGAGGCCGAAGAGTGGCGGGCGAAGGCTAGGGCAGTAGCAGAGGCCAAGGCGGCTGAAGCGGCGGCAAGCAGCGAAGCCCCAGTGGCTGAAATGGCTGACGATGCTACTACCGTAGAGGGGGAAGCAGACACAGAGCCCGCTGCTGAAGCAATCAGTGATACTTCCGACAATGAACTTGTTAATGAAACTCAAGAAGAGGAACTATAGCCCAGCTTAGAGATAGGCGCTTAGAGCATAAGTCAGCAATGCAGGTAGAGCAAAACTATGGCTGAGAAAAATTATCGCCGGTGCATTAGCTGCCGGACTGTAGCCCATCGGGACAGGTTATGGCGGATAGTCCGGACTTTTCCTGACCGGCATGTTCAGCTAGATACTGGCATGGGACGTTCTGCCTACCTTTGCCCTCAGGAAAGCTGCTTATGCGCAGCTCAAAGAAAAAATCGTTTGGGCCGTATTCTGGGCACGCAGATACCACCCGGCATTTACGATGCGCTAGAGCGCCGACTGACCCAGTCGATAAACGTGTGAAGCAAGGCGAGGCGAATATCGCCAGAAGCTTTTGCCGCTAAGCGTCAGGGGTGCTGATCCGGAGGGTGAAGAAGCTTGGCAAATTGCCGGTGATTCTATCAGAGGCAGAGCCATATCCGGATTGTTTTTAGTACAATGTTTTGACCACTGCTGCTCAAGTTATTACCGGTATGCCCCGGTCACGCTGATGTAGCCCTGGTTTGCTTAGCTTCTTAAGGCTCCGGCCTGGGATGTTGGCACTTTTTTGATTGCAAGTGGTTAATGCTATATATATCTGTGTCAGTGCTGGAAATTAACCACCGCTGTACCCTATGCTTTAGAGTCAAGGCTTTATAGTCGGCGTGTTGATTCGATAAGGGCAATTGGTCTTATGTAAAACACATCAGTTAGTCAGGTTTTAAGAGGAAAAGGATGAACGGCAAAGTAAGAATTTACGAGCTATCGAGGGAGTTGGCCCAGGAAAACAAAGATATTGAAAATAAAGATATTTTGGCCATCTGCGAGCAGCTAGAGATCGCTGTGAAAAGCCATAGCAGTACCATTACCGAGGAAGATGCGAACCGCATCAGGGCAGTGGCGCAGGCTGCTGACTACAAGCCGAGCAACCAGGCTATCAAAGCTAAGCCTCCTCGCAGCAATCCGTCTAGCACTAAGCCAACTATTGCCAAAAAGCCCGTTCGTCCTCGTGAACAGCAAATTCTAGGAATTCTTCGCCATCCTCGTCCGGCTGTGCCGTCTGAGGATGCGCGTCCGCCCGCTCCGCCCAGCGCAAATAAGCCTGCCGAAGAGACCGTTAGACCCGATAGTCCTGTGCTGGCAGGCCCCCCCGGTCGTTCGAGTGCAACCGGAGCCGCAGAAAGCCCGGACAGTAGTAAGGAATCCCCCGCTGCTCAATCGCCTGAGCCGGTCAAGCCAGTCAAGGAATCTGCTCGTCCGAACGCTGATCGAGCCCCTGAAAGGATAGTTACGACCTCCGGCGCAACCCGCCCTGATCAGCTAAAGCCGAGGTTAGTGGAGCCGCCTGCTCGGCCTTCGGCGAAGTCTGCTGCCGCTAGAGATGACAGAAGAGATGAGGGTGATAGTGACGAAGATACCAGTCGGGTGGCTCGCCCTGTTTTGAAGCGCGATCGCTCAGCTGGTGACGTGTCGTCCTCTAACGGTAGTCGTCCTAGCCGTCCTACGCCCGGTGGTAGCGATAGCGGCAGTACAGTTGCGCCGCCAGCCCCCCCTCGGCCTGCGACCGAGCTACGTCGTCCGCCTGCTAGAACGGCTGCATTGGCAAGCACCAGCGACGACAGTAGCGACACCGATGATGGCGACGATGACCAGGCATTTTCAGATCCGGCGATGGAGCTACGACGTCCGACACCGCCGCGTCCGCCTAAACGCCGTGATCGCGCTGATGGGGAAGAAGATGACGAGCAAGAAATACGGCCTAAAAAGGTCACTAAAACAAAGCGCCAGCGCGTCATTGTTGACGACGACGAAGACTTTGAAGATCCCGATGCCAATAGCAGCGATGTAACTCCGGCTCAGATCAGCCTTTCGCTGATGCGTCCGCCCAAGCCCAAAGGACAGCGGCAGTCTAGGCCCGCACCGACGACCAAAAAGACCAAGCAGCGATCGCCCTCTCGCCGCGAACGTCGTGAACGGCGTCAGGAGGCAGAACCTGAAAGACCAGAAATGATCGTGCTGACGGGCGGTATTAGCGTCCATGATTTGGCCGATCAGCTCGCGGTTCCTCAGACGGAAATTATCAAGCTGCTCTTCTTCAAAGGGATCGCAACCAACGTCAACCAAACCCTGGATATGCCCACCGCTGAAATGGTGGCTCAGGAGTTTGAAGTTGAAGCAGTGACGGCTGAAGAAGCGCCAGAAGCGCGTAAGGTCACCGAGATGGTAGGCGAAGAAGATAGCGATAAGCTTCAGTCTCGTCCGCCAGTGGTAACGATCATGGGCCACGTAGACCACGGTAAAACCAGCCTGCTCGACTACATTCGTCAGGCCAAGGTAACCGAAGGCGAAGCAGGGGGAATTACCCAGCATATTGGGGCCTATCACGTCGACTTGAAGTCAAATCCAAATAGCGATCGCAAATCTGGCCAGATCGTCTTCTTAGATACACCAGGGCACGAAGCCTTTACCGCCATGCGAGCACGAGGCACCCGAGTTACTGACATTGCCGTATTGGTAGTGGCAGCAGATGACGGCGTGCGCCCGCAAACCATTGAGGCGATCAGCCATGCGAAAGCAGCCGGTGTGCCGATTGTGGTGGCGATTAACAAAATCGATAAGGAAGCAGCCAACCCCGACCGGGTGAAGCAAGAACTAATGGAGTACGAACTCGTGCCTGAAGAGTACGGCGGCGACACCATCATGGTGCCCGTCAGTGCGATTACCGGCGAGAACGTTGACACCATTTTAGAAATGCTGCTGCTGGTTTCTGAAATAGAAGATCTGCAAGCAAATCCTGACCGCTTGGCCAAAGGGACAGTGATCGAAGCGCACCTGGATAAAGCCAGAGGCCCGGTTGCAACCCTGCTGGTACAAAACGGCACGCTGAAGATTGGAGATGCCTTTTCGGCAGGGCCAGTCTTTGGCAGAGTAAAGGCAATGGTCGATGATCGCGGTAACCGTTCGCAAGCGGCGAAGCCTTCCTTTGCGGTAGAGGTGCTCGGTCTTAACGATGTGCCCCCTGCTGGTGAAGAGTTTGAGGTGTATGCTGACGAACGCGACGCCCGCGCTGCTGCCGACAAAAAGGCCATTGAGCAGCGGCAGTCTCGATTACAGCAGACCATGGCCTCTCGCCGGGTGACGCTCAACTCTCTGTCTGAGAAAGCCAAAGAGGGTGACCTGAAAGAGCTGAATCTGATTTTGAAGGCAGATGTACAGGGGTCACTAGAAGCGATTTTGGGTTCCTTGCAGCAGCTTCCTCAAAACGAGGTGCAAATCCGGGTGCTGATGGCAGCGCCAGGCGAAATCAGCGAAACGGACGTAGACCTAGCTGCCGCCAGTGGCGCGGTCATTATCGCTTTCAATACTACGCTGGCTTCTGGGGCGCGGCAGTCTGCCGATAACCTGGGCGTTGATGTGCGTGATTACGACATCATCTACAAGCTGCTGGAAGATATTGAAGGGGCGATGGAAGGTCTCCTGGAGCCCGAACTGGTTGAAGAGCCGCTGGGTAAAGTGGAAGTACGCGCTGTCTTCCCTGTCCGCAAAGGAACGGTCGCTGGCTGTTATGTACTCTCTGGCAAGGTCACTCGCAATTGTAAGGTGCGGGTTACTCGCGGCGAAGAGACGGTATACGAAGGTAACCTCGATTCGCTGAAGCGGATGAAGGACGATGCCAAAGAAGTCAACGCTGGCTTTGAGTGTGGTGTTGCTGTTGGCGGCTTTAACGACTGGAAAGAAGGCGATATTATCGACGCCTTCCGTCTGATTTCTCAGCGTCGTACGCTTGCCCCGGCTTAAGGTGTCGCCATGAGGCTCCAGCAGAATCGGTATTTGTGGGTACAGGTTGTCGGATTGGCGGCTGTACCGCTGCTGCTGGATATTTGTTTGGCTGGGCTGGCCTCCTCTGGGCTGGCTGTGCCGTTTGGCGTTCAGTTCTGGGCGATCGCGCTCGTTGGCATCGCCCCGCCACTGTGGATGCAGCTAGTCAGACCGTTTTATGTATTTAGCCTGCCGCCGGTTGCGCTGAAGCCTAGCGTGCTCAGTGATGATCAGCGGCGCTGCTTACGGCTACTCAAGTCCTGGCAGGTAAAGGCGCTGGCAGTGGTGACAGCGGGTTTTTCGCTGTGGGTACTCTTGCAGCTCTATGCGGAATCGTCTCAGATCACGCCGATAATGACCCCGAGGGCCGGACTGATTAGCTCGGCAGTCACGTTCTTCTTAAGCTGCGCGTTTTTACAAATTTCGGTGAGTGCTGGGCGGGCCTTGCTAGTAGGTTCAGAAGCGCTGAAGCGGGTAGCGCCCTATGAAGGGAGTGCGATCGCCGCTGACTTCTTAATTTTGGGCTTGCGGGTTAAGCGCATTTTGCCAGAGCCGGTCGAAGCATCCGCCGGCTTGCCTCAGGAGAGCCCACCACCGCCAAAGGATGACAAAACCATAGACCAGGACTTAGAAATTGAAGACCTGCGCAGTGAAAATATGGAAAGTGAAAGTCTGGCCGATCAAGGTCTAAAAGATGAAGTTTTAGAGCGTGAAGTTTTAGAGCGTGAAGTTTTAGAGGATGAAGTTTTAGAGGATGAAGGCATAAAGGACGAAGTTTTAAAGAACGAAAACGATCAATCTGACTAAACTGCTGATTTGTACTGTCGCTGAACATCTCTCAAGGTGTACCTTCCCTGTAGAAACGCTCAGAACCGTGGCAATCATTACATACAGATTTTGAACCTTAAGCTACGCTTGAAAAAACACGAGAAACCGGCAAAAGCCTTTTAAGGCATCTTTTTACGGGTTCTCTTCAGATAGGGAGATTACTCTATGGCAAATTCATTTTCTGCTGAACCGACCCACGCCCATCAGGATGCCGAACTTTGGCAAAGTTTAAAGAATGCGATCGCTGTTAGCTCTGGCTTTCAGCGCTGGCGTTCCGAACAGCTTTCAACGCTGACTGCCGATACTTCAGACGATCAGCTCGTACGGCTGTACCTGCGCGACACACTAGAGACGCTAGCCTATTAGCGGTTCTCCGAAAGGGCTCCGCCAGTGAGATTTAACGCTTTTCCTTCTTCTCCAAGTCGGCCCTGCATTTACAGATGCGGAGCCGATTTCATTATGTGCCTATGCATCTCAAACTGTGTATCTGAAGACACTATACGGGCTCTGAGTACGGATATATTGTGTTCTGGCATGGCCCCCCTCAGGGAATTGCAGCCAACCCTTCCTTTCAGAACATTTTTCTATGTGTATTCTTTGTAGTCTGAGCAGTCTGAGTTCTTCCCTGGCAGATGCCGCTGCCAACGCCACGCCCGGTGCGGCGGGCCTCGGAGATTCGCTTTATCCCGGCTTTGGCAACGGTGGCTACGACGTTCAAAAGTACGACATTGCGCTGGATGTTTCAGACGTGGCCACCAGCACCCTCGTCGGCACTACCACCCTCGCAGCCACGGCTACCCAATCCCTGAGCAGCTTCAACTTAGACTTTATCGGCTTCGATATTGACAGCATCACAGTCAACGGCGAACCCGCAGTCTTTAGCCGTAACGGGCAAGAACTTACTGTTACGCCAGTTACGCCCTTAGCCGCAGGAGCAGCCTTTACGACAGCGGTGACCTACAGCGGTTCGCCTGAGCAAATTACCTCTGTGGCCATTCCAGTGCCCACTGGCTGGGTCACCTTCGACGGCGGTAGCTTTGTTCTGAGTGAGCCGGACGGAGCCGCTAACTATTATCCTGTCAACGACCATCCGCTGGATCGCGCTGCCTATACGTTTCGAATTACTGTGCCCAGCGAGTTTGAAGTCGCCGCCAACGGGGTTTTAGAGCAAACCATCGACAATGGCGACAGCACGACCTATTTGTTTGAAGCCAGAGACCCAATGGCGAGCTATCTAACCACGGTAGACATCACCAGCGGGTTCAATATCGAAACGAGCGTATCTGAGACCGGCGTTCCTATTCGTAACTATTTTGCCGAAGCCATTCCCGACGACCAGCTCGACCTGTTCGATCTCCAGCCGGAGATGGTGGACTTTTTTAGCAGCATTTTTGGGCCATATCCCTTTGAGGTGTATGGCGCTGTGGTGATGGATACCGACACGGGTAGCGCTTTAGAATCCCAAACGCTGTCAATTTTTGGTACCTACGATCTGAGCAGTTCCTCACTGGAAGATACTATTGCTCACGAGGCATCTCACCAGTGGTTTGGCGATAACGTCGCACTGGCCGACTGGAGCGATATTTGGCTCAATGAGGGATTTGCGACTTACGCTCAGGGGCTGTGGCGTGAATACAGCCAGGGCGAAGCGGCGCTAGATGAATTTGTAATTGATACTTACAACTTTGTGGAAGACGCTTTCGACTTCCTGGTGCCCCCGGGTGAACCGCCTGCTGACGACCTGTTTAACTCGGGCGTGTATGACTGGGGTGCGCTGGCCCTGCACGATTTGCGCTTAGAGGTCGGAGATACGACTTTTTTTGACATTATCAGCACCTACTACGACACGTACAAGGGCGGTAACGTTGTTACCGAAGATCTCATTGCCGTTGCTGAATCGGTTAGCGGTTTACAGCTAACGTCATTTTTTGATCGCTGGATTTATAACGACTACCTGGCCCCCATTCCAGAGCTAGGGCTGGTATTTGATGGCGACATCGTAGGAGATGAAGCCGCCAATGTTCTGGTGGGGGAAGATAGCGCTGACGATGTGATATTTGCGGGCGGTGGGGACGATGTGGTGGCTGGAGGGCTGGGCGACGATGTCATTTTTGGCGAATTTGGTGATGACATTTTGCGAGGTGACCTCAACAGCCGTTCTCCTCAGGGCAAGAAGGGTGGAGACGATATTCTCTATGGGGGCGCGGGGCGCGATCGCCTCGGCGGCAAAGGCGGCGACGATAAGCTCTATGGCGACGAAGATGATGACCAGCTCTACGGCGACGACGGTGACGACCTGCTACAGGGCGGCCTGGGCAACGACAAGCTTTACGGCGGCCTCGGCGATGATACCTTTGTGCTAGCCGTTGGGGAGGGCAATGACATTATTTACGACTTCGGGCTTGGGAACGATGTCTTTGGGCTTACTGGGGGCCTTACCTTTGAAGCATTGACCTTTGCTGTGGTGGGAACGACTACCCAGATTAGCGTGGAAGATGAGGTGTTAGCAGAGATTAATGGCTTCACCGCTGCGCTCTCTAGCACTAGCTTTGTTGATATCGCCTGAAGTCTTAGCCGCTCTTGGCGAAAAGAGAGCCTTTAACTCTAAAGCTGTAACGACTGATACATTACATCTTAGGAGAGAGATAATTGAGCACCTGTGCCGATTATTGTATAGGGCAGCGGTGAATTCAGGTTTTGGCTGAGTTTATTCAGCCCAATTGATCAAAGGCTATTGATACAGGATTAGGGGGCCATATGGCTTTAGACAATCGCAACGGACAGTTAGTCATCATTGGCGGCGCGGAGGATCGGGAGAATGACTGTCGGATTCTTCGAGAATTTATTCGCTGCGCTGGGGGGCTAGAAGCCAGAATTGTCGTGATGACCGTTGCGACTGAACAGTCTAGAGAGGTTGGCGATGACTATACCCGCACGTTTGAGCGACTGGGCGTTGAGGATGTCCGTATTCTAGATACGATGTACCGGGACGATACCAGCTCAGAGCGTTCTTTAAGAGCTATTCAAGAAGCAACGGGCGTTTTTTTCACGGGCGGCGACCAGGCTCGCATTATTGACACCTTAAAGGACACTGAGATAGACGACCTTCTGCACCAGCGATTTGCTGCGGAAGGTCTGGTGATTGCAGGTACCAGTGCAGGAGCCGCAATGATGCCAGATATGATGATTGTGGAGGGAGACTCCGAGACGAATCCAAGAGTCGATATGACTGATATGGGGCCTGGTATGGGTTTCTTGCCAGGTATTTCAATTGACCAGCACTTTGCTCAGCGTGGTCGAATTGGGCGGTTGCTCTCAGCGATGATTCAGCAGTCGACAGACCTGGGGTTGGGAATTGATGAGAACACCGCTGCGATTGTCAGCAACCACATTGTTAAAGTCGTTGGAGAAGGTGCTATTACCGTATTAGATATGGCGAACTCGACTCACAACAACCTGTCCGAAGTTTTAAAAGATGAGGATTTGGCAATTTGCGGCGTTAAGTTGCATATTCTGCCTGATGGTTACGGTTTTGATCTTGATACTCGCTCTCCGATTGTCAAAGGTGATAGCGCCGTGAGTTCTTCAAAGAGCCAGGTTAGTGCTGCACACATTCTGCCTGGAGAAGCCTCATCTCCCAGAGCACAGAAGCCTGTGGCTACCGGAAATAGACAATCCTAGCAATCTGCGATCGCAACAGCCATTTTTGCAAATGTCAGTCGATCCGCTACGCTGTTCGCAGCAGCAAGAACTCTCGCTCCTATCTCTTCAAAGCCGCGCTACAAGACTTAGCCCTGGTTCCAACTCAGTTTATTTGAGTTGGAACCAGATTCGCGCTAAACAAAACCACAATCATCCCCCGGCATCACTGCTCAGCTCTCGAATCATAAATACACACCCATAGAGAAACCCATAGAGGTAGAACACTATTATTTCCCTACTGTTCAATGCCCGCTGCATAAGCTGCTTTCCACTCTTCCGCCGAGTCCAACTGATGGATGGTCTCCTTGTGGGCGGCATACAGACTAGACAGAATAGCGTTAAGCTGCCTCTCTGAGCAGGTTTCAACAAAAGCGCCCAGCACCTCTGCCGCATTAGCGGCTCCCTGCCCTAAGAATGGGCTGAGTCCCCACACGTCATCGACCCACTCTCTGGCGTCAGTGCTTTCAAACATAAAGTCGTAGAGCAGTTTTTTAGCGGTTTTTTGGCTCGCAGTCATGGATCTTGTTGCCGAAGGCTGTAGGTTGCGCCTATAGAGTATCAGGTACGAACCGCCATCAACATCTCTCCCTCTGGTACTGCGACTTCAGAAACCTCCAGCGCCCAGCGGCTGGCAATCGGCATCCGCCAGCCCATGCCGAAGGCGCGGTCGGTGACCTTAAGCACGGGAGGAGCCTGTCGCCGCTTGAACTCTGCGCGGGTAACCAGGCGCACAACTCGTTCCACGATCGCTGCCGAATGTCCAGCAGCGATAATGTCATCTGCGCCCTGCTGCTTTTGTACCAGGCGCTCTAAGATATCGTCCAGCGTGTCGTAGTCAGGTAGCGAGTCCTGGTCAACCTGGCCAGGTTTGAGTTCGGCGCTGGGCGGTTTGGTAATGATGTTGCGAGGAATCACTTCTGAATCGCGATTGAGCCAGCGGCAGATGGAGTAAACGCGGGTCTTGGGGAGGTCGGCAATCACCGCCAGGCCACCGTTCATGTCGCCGTAGAGGGTGGTGTAGCCAACGGCCATTTCGGATTTGTTGCCGGTAGAAAGCAGCAGATGGCCAAACTTGTTGGAGACAGCCATGAGCAGGTTGCCGCGAATGCGAGACTGCAAGTTTTCTTCGGTGACGTTGCTTTCGGTGCCTGCAAATAGGTCGCTCAGGGTGTGGTCGTAGCCAGTCATCAGGGTGCCGATAGGGATAGTTTGGGTGGTGATGCCCAGGTTGCTTGCGAGCTGTTCGGCGTCGCTGATGGAGTGGGCAGAGCTGTAAGGGGAGGGCATAAGAATGCCGAGTACGTTGTGGGGGCCGAGGGCGGTAGCTGCGATCGCCCCTACCAAAGCCGAATCCACCCCGCCGCTCAGCCCAATCACCGCCTTGCTAAAGCCACACTTGCGAGCATAGTCCTTCACCCCGAGCATCAGCGCCGACCAAATTTCGGCATCTCCCGCCGCAGGCATCGGCTGAATTTCTCCAGGCTGTAAATCTTGAGAGTCGGGGTCGAAGTTCACTATCTGCAAATCTTCGGCGAAGGCCGCTGCCCGACTCATAAGCTGCCCCTGTCGGTTAAAGGCCACGCTCAAACCGTCGAAGATCAGGTCATCGTTACCGCCGACCTGATTGACATACACAATCGGGCAGCGGTGTTGAGCCGACTCGTGCGCGATCATATTCTCTCGAAGAATTTGCTTGCCGCAAACAAAAGGCGAAGCCGATAGATTTACTACCAGGTCTACCCCTTGAGCAACTAGCTCCTGAGTCGGGTTGATTGGGTACGCCCGTTTGCCCCAGAAAGTCTCGTTGTTCCAAAGATCTTCGCAAATAGTGACGCCAATATGAACAAGCTTTCCTTTTACTTCACAGACAAAGCTGCTGGCTTCTGTCCCCGATTCAAAATAGCGGTCTTCATCAAACACGTCATAGGTGGGCAGCAGCCGCTTGTGAAAAACTGCTTTGACCTGACCTGATTGTAAGAGCGCCATGCTGTTGAAGAGGGGCTTTTCGCCTTTGCTAGCCGCTGCGCTGTTGTCTGCTGCGATGCCGACTAAAGCCGTTAGATTGATCGGTAGGGCTTGGGCTAGCTGCCTGACCTGCTGCTGCATCTGCTGAATGAAGCTAGCCCGCATGAGCAAATCTCGCGGCGGGTAGCCGCAGAGCGACAGTTCTGGTGTGAGGAGCAAGTTTGAGCCCAAGCTGTCGGCCTGCTGCGCGACCGTAAGAATTCGCTGGGCGTTGCCTTTAAGGTCTCCGACGGTCGGGTTGATTTGAGCGATCGCAATTTTCATAACAGCAACAAGATAAAAGAACAATCAACAGCAGCCCTACAAGAAGACCATCGGCTTATCTTTCAATGGCTCAAAAGCCTCCGCGTCGAACCGATACAGACTGGCAGGGCGACCGGCTCCCCGAGAAGTCTTGACCTTAGTGTCTTGCAAGATGCCAAGCTTCAGCAGCCGCGTCCGAAAATTGGAATAGTCAGAGAACTCCTCTCCCAGCACTGTCGCATAGAGCTGATAAACATCGCTGAGCGTAAAGGTCTCCGGCAGCACGTCAAAAGCCACCGGGCTATATTCGAGCTTGTTGCGCAGCCGCTGATAGCCATAGCTCAAAATTTGGTTGTGGTCGAAAGCCAGCTTGGGTACCCGGCTAAGCGGATACCAGGCAATGCCGCTAACGCCGTCGGCAATCAGGGCCGTATCTTCGTAGCGCACCAAGGCAAAATGGCTGACGGAAAGGTAGCGAATGTTGTAGGCGTCTTCGGCTTCGCGGGGATCGCGGTCGGGGCCGCCGAAGGTGAATAGCTGCTCCAGGTAGAGATTGCTGACCCGGATTTTTTCAGTGAGGACACGATCAGCCGCCGCTTCTAGAGATTCACCAATGCGCACCAGGGTTCCCGGCAGGCTCCAGTAGCCGCTGTAGGGCTGCTCATGGCGCATCACCAGCAGTACCAACAGCCGGTTTTGCACAATATCTACTGAGAAAATAACGGTGTCTACCCCGACTTTAAAGTCGGCCAGTTCTGAACCCGTAAGTCCGGCTGATGCTGCTTTGGCGGGCTTGAGGGGTGGTTTGATCGCAATAGGCTTGACCGACTTCTGGGCGGCAGGCTTTATCGGCGCGTCGATATTTGGGGTTGGGGTGTTTGAAGACATGGGTAGAGATCTCGAGCGGTAACATAGTCGCGGATGACATCGGGCAAATCGTCGGGCACCTGGCTACATTCGTTTTGCCGGTAGCGGCTGGAAGCGATGTTGTACTGGTTGGGCGGCTGGGCAATCACTACTTCTGCCTGCTGCTGCAAGGCCGACAGCGCTGGCCCTTGCATCGGATGACCCGGACGCGGAAAAACCAGAATATTCACCTGGGCAAATATGTCTTGAGCTTTATACCACTTGGGCAGTTGAGAGACGAGGTCAGCACCGACGACAAAAGTGAATTTGGCCCGAGGCCAGATCTGGCGGGCGCGGGCGATGGAGTGAATGGTATAGCGATCGCTCAAACTCTGATACACATCTACCCGGCTAGCGTCGGGCAGCGATTCAATCAGCAGCCGCAGCATTTCAGCGCGATCGCCCAAAGGCGACTGGTTCGACTTGAAAGGATTCTCAGCAGCCCACACCGCCACCTGATCAAATTCCTCAGCCAGCCAGGTCAAAATACTCTGGTGACCCCGGTGAGGGGGATCGGCGCTAGTGCCAAAAAGGGCAACCCGTAAGGGCTTTTGCCAGGGTGTTGTCAGCATTATTAGGAAGATCAGATAGGGTTTTCTGAGAACGAATGCGGCGTTAAGGCTTAATTTTAGAGCCGACAGCGCCCTAGGAATCTACCGGCGCTTTCTGCCGGGTGCTCTCTGTGAGCTGCGCTAGCCCGTGGGAAATGCTGACAGAGAGGGGCTGTGAGTTTTGCAACTGGCGCACCGACAGCGGCAGGGCGCTCACGGCAGCGGCTGTTCTTTGCGCAATATGGTCAAGGCTTTCTGGCGGTGATAGCCTTACGCCGTCTGCCATAACGCGCTGAAGCAATGGCTGTTCGGCAGGCAGGGAGCCTTCTATCTGGAGAGCGAGGCGATCGCTCACCACCGCTTCTCCTTCATAGCGCCGAAATATCTGCTTACGGCCCGGATAGGTCACCTTCCCGCTCGACTCTTTCATCACCGAATGCCCGTCAATTTCTACTAGCTTATACACCCCGTTGACCGGTGAACCAGTGACCAATTTGGTGCCTAGCCCGTAGCCGTCAATGCAGGCTGGGCTCTGCCGCAAGGCTTCAATCGCATATTCGTCGAGGTCGCCGCTGGCAAAGATGGGGGTTTCGGGGAGGTGCGATCGCACTGCCTGAGAAACTTCTGCCAAATCTCCTGAATCGATCCGCACGCCGCTCAAAGGCATTCCTGCCGCCACTTTTTCAGCCAATTGCTGGGCGGCAGCCACCGTATCGTAGGTATCTATTAGCAGCGGCGCGCCTGGGAAATAGCGATGAAAGGCGTCGAAGGCATCGTCCTCACTGCCTGACACCGCTGAAATGGCCATTACCAGCGCATGGGCCATCGTGCCTACTGGTTTGCGCCCGAGCTTGAGAGCGGCAAGAACGTTAGAAGTCGCGTCTAGACCGGCAGCGATCGCCGCCCGCGCGGCCCACAGTGAAGCCTGCGGACTAAAGGCCCGCCGCGTCCCAAATTCATACAGCTTCGCCTCTGGCCCTGCCGCCTCTCTCAGCCTTGCTGCCCGCGTGGCAATCAGCGTTTGATAGTTCAGCGTATTTAATAGATAGGTTTCTGCAATCTGCGCCTGCCACAAGGGCGCTTCTATTCGCAGCAGCGGCTCATTGGCAAATACTGGCGTACCCTCTGGCACCGCCCACACGTCCCCCGAAAAGCGAAACGCTTCTAGCAAGCCCCAAAAGCTATCGGGCGCGTGGCTGAAGATCCCCGTCTTTTGCAACTGTAAAATCTGCCCTGAGCTGAAACTCAAATTTTCTAGATACTCCAGCCCCTGCTCCAAACCCATCGCCACCAAGTAGCCATAGCCCTCCGGTAGCTTGCGGGTAAACAGCTCAAAGCTAGCAGGCTTGCCATGCAACCCTTCCCCTACATAGCAAGCTGACATCGTGAGCTGATACAAGTCTGTAATCCAGCCGCAGTCTGCATCCGTCACCAAAAGCGGCTCTGCTGCCCAGGATTCCGGTGTCCATGCCTGTGCTGACGCCAAGAGCGTCTGATCAGAATCTTTTTCTATCGAGACCATAAGCTTGAGTAGCACAAACGCTAATTTCAACGACTTATGGTTAGTTTAACCATAATCTACCTGTAAATGTCATCGGTCTACAGACAACTTGTTGATATTTTTAGCCTGATCAACCTGCGTAGATCATTATTTATAGTATTGGCAAATAGATCTACGCTTTATTCTAAAAGGGTTTCGTCACAGTCTCACGTAAAACCACCCGACAAAATTGTCATGAGATGGAAATCTATTTGATCAGTTGCTTAATAGGCTCGTTTGATTTGGTAAATAAAACCAAAATAGAGCAAGCAACCTCGCCTGCTATCCCCATTCAGATCGACCGTTAGACGGTACATTGACCCGATAGATTCCAGCAGCCACCGCCAAAAATCTAAAGTATGGTGAAAGATGCTTGAGATGCACAGACTCTTCCTGCCGTCCTCCTCGCCGCTTGCTTCAACCCCTTATGAAACCCCCTCTCAAAAGCTCCCCTGCCCCAACCTGGATGACTATTGTGCGCCTGCTGCGCTGGGACAAACCCGCTGGCAGGTTGATCCTGATGTTGCCTGCGCTCTGGGCTGCGTTTTTAGCGGCAAGGGGGCTACCGGCGCTGCCGCTGCTGGGGGTGATTGTGCTCGGGACACTGGCGACCAGCGCCGGGGGCTGTGTGGTCAACGATCTTTGGGATCGCAATATTGATACTCAGGTGGAACGGACACGTGATCGCCCCATAGCCGCGAAAGCACTCTCTATTAAAGTCGGGATCGCCGTGGCAGTGGTCGCTTTGTTTTGTGCCTGGGGGCTCTCACTGTATCTCCAGCCCCTGAGCTTTTGGCTCTGTGTGGCAGCAGTTCCGGTAATTGTGCTTTATCCTTTGGCGAAGCGAGTCTTTCCCGTGCCTCAGCTCGTTCTTTCTATCGCCTGGGGGTTTGCTGTCCTCATTTGCTGGAGCGCGGTGACCGGCACGTTAGAATTTGCCACCTGGCTGCTGTGGGCAGCAACCGTACTGTGGACGCTGGGCTTTGATACGGTGTATGCCATTCCCGACCGCGACTTTGACCGCAAGCTGGGGATCAATTCCAGCGCACTCTTTTTTGGGCGGTGGGCCCCTCAGGCCGTTGGGCTATTTTTTGCGGGCACGGTACTGATGCTGGCCTGGTTGGGCGTGGCCATGCCTTTAGGGATTTCTTACTGGCTGTCGTTGCTACTGTCTGCGATTGTCTGGTACCGCCAGTTTCGTCAATTAGTGCGCCGTCCGCGATCGCCTAAGGTGTACGGCCATATCTTTCGGCAAAACGTCACTGTGGGCTTTGTGCTCCTAGCTGGAATGGCGCTTTCAGTCGTGTTCAATATTTGATTCTGCCTGATCCCTTCATAGATGCGGTTTTCTCATGCATATGTGGCTATTTCTTGCCTCGCTGACCGCTTTTTTTGAAGCCTGCAAAGATGCCACTGGCAAGCAAAGCCTCAAAAGCCTGGACGAATACTCAGTGCTCTTCAGCTTCATGGCGGTGGGCGTTGTCTTATTGCTGCCGGTGGTCTGGATGACGGGACTGCCGACGATTCAGCCCGGTTTTGGGGGGGCGCTGCTAATTGGCGGCAGCTTGAACATTCTGGCCTTTACGCTCTATGTGCGAGCGCTAAAGCTGGCAGATATGTCTTTGACGGTGCCGCTGGTCACGCTGACGCCGCTGTTTTTGCTGGTAACTTCGCCGCTGATCGTGCAGGAGTGGCCAACCTGGGCAGATGGCATCGGCGTCATTTTGCTGGTTATCGGCTCTTACGTGCTGAATTTAAAGCCGTCTGCTCACGTGGATACAGGCATTGGGATCAAACCGCCTCATTACCTCTGGTCACCGCTAGTGGCGATGGCAAGCAACCCCGGCAGTCGGCTGATGCTTTGTGTGGCGTTCATTTGGAGCATTACTTCCAACTTCGACAAAATCGGCGTGGTAAATTCTTCGCCGCTGTTTTGGGCGGTTTCGCTGTTTACCGTGATCGCAGGTGGCATGGTGCCCTTTGTCCTGCGCAACGGCTTGCGGACTGGGCTGATGCCGCTGATTGGGCAGTGGCGATTGCTGGGCGTGACGGGTGGGTTCAATGTGATCGCTATCACGTTTCAAATGCTGGCGCTGACGATGGCTCCGGTTGCTCAGGTCATTGCAGTGAAGCGAATGAGTGCCCTGCTGTCTGTGCTGTTCGGCCATTTTTTCTTCGGGGAAAAAGGGCTTCGGCAGCGGCTGCTGGGGGCAGCAATTATGGTAAGTGGGGTGGTGATCATGTCGCTGCGGTGAGCAAACTCTACAAATTGTGACGATTATTTTTTGATCAATCGTGCTCTGACCCCAAATTCGCTATAAGATGGGGAATGAAGAACTCGATATCGGTTACAGGTTTGCTTTTCTGTTTTCAAAGGGTTTCCCTTTATTTCTACAGGCTTCCGTCCGACATATCATTCTCAATACCCTGTTTTAATTTTTGGAGACTATTTATGGGCGTTTATGTAGGGAATCTTTCCTATGACGTAACAGAGGCTGATCTGAACAGCATCTTTGCCGAGTATGGCACCGTCAAGCGCGTCACTTTGCCGACAGACCGTGAGACTGGCCGCGTACGCGGTTTTGCCTTTGTTGATCTTGGCAGCGATGACGAAGAGCAAGCTGCTGTTGAGGCGCTCGACGGCGCTGAGTGGATGGGCCGCGACCTGCGAGTCAATAAGGCCAAGCCTCGCGAAACCCGCCGCTAATCCGTCGCTACAGTCCCGTTGAAGCCCTTGTTAAAAATTTTGCTACGCTTTGGTATTCAGCAGACAACTGACTGATTGAATATTTCAACAGGTTTTGAGCTTGCACAGCTTCAAGACCAACGGCCCTGCTTCAATTCAGACAAGAAAACCTGAACAACCTGACAGGTAAGAACTTTTACAGGCTTCCTTCCGACTTTTCACTTTCACACTTTTTCATTCAATTTTTGGAGACTAATTTCATGGGCGTTTATGTAGGGAATCTTTCCTATGACGTGACCGATGCCGATCTTAACGGTGTCTTTGCTGAGTACGGCACCGTCAAACGAGTTACGCTACCCACTGACCGCGAAACTGGCCGCGTACGCGGTTTTGCTTTCGTCGACCTCGACAGCGATGCTGAAGAGCAAGCTGCTATCGACGCACTCGATGGCGCTGAGTGGATGGGCCGCGACCTTCGCGTGAACAAAGCTAAGCCTCGCGAAAACCGTCGCTAAGCTGCCACGTCAGCTTTGAATAGCTAAATGCTGAGCCTCAGATACATAAGTGTCTGGGGCTCACTTGTTTTTAAGAGTATCTCCTACTCTCTTGCTAGCTTGCGAATAAGCGACGGGATAGCCTGACTTGCCGCATTTGCGCGATATCGATCAGCGGTGTACAAGACCACATTTCATCAAGTGAGAGAGTAGAAGCCTGCTCACAAATCATCGCCATGTCACTCGCCAAGGCGAGCCGAATTTGTTGCGCCTGCAAGTGACCCACCGCGCCTAGTCGAATGGCGGCTCCAAGCAAGCCCGTGACAAAGCCATGGACAAAGGCTACTAAGGCCGACTGCTGGGTGAGTCCTGCGGCTTGGGCCACCGCTGCGAACACAACCGGGTACAGACAGTTGATCTCACCTTGGGCTGTTTTCTCACTGAGCGCTACTAAATTTGGATGCGGCCAGGTCTTACCGGCGACCATGAGCAGGGCGCGGCCACTCTGCCGCTGGGTGATGCGCGTTTGCTCGATCAGAGTTTGAGCAAAAAGCAGGGCGTCGATTTCGGCGATCGCGTCCAAATCACCGCGATCGCTCGCCCCATAAGCATGAGCCAACGCTACCAAGTCAGTACTGCCCACCTTATTACACAGCAGAATCCGCACAAAAGTCTCTAATTCTTCAGCGTTAGTGATGGTTCCAGACTGCACCAAACTCTCCAACCCGTGTGAGAGCGTGTAAGCACCCGAGGGAAAAAACGAATCTGCTAGCTGCATTAAAATGAGCTGTTGATCGAGATCGCTGGTAGGAGGCTTGTCAAGCATGGCGAATAGGTCTCAATGATGGTGATGGTGAGCATTAGAAAAATCCAGGGCTGCTTCAGGCGATCGCCCTTCAAGACTAATCTGCAAGCCTTCTATTCCTAACATATGTGCCATCTCTCGAATCGTCGATTCTATCAGCTCAGCTTCGGCTACCAGCTCTATGAAAAGAGATTCTCCCTTGATGGTTATTGGCCAGTGACGGTTGCCCAATATATGACCCAAATGAATGAGAGAAATTGCCTGATTGCTTGTGCCATCGACAAACTTCAGCGCGATTACCTGCTGTTGCTGAATGCTCACTAACACCAAATCGCGTTGGTCTGTCTCCAGCAGATCGCCATCTCGCAATAGCCAATCGCGACCTTTCACAATGCCTACCGGTTGGCCTGATGCCGTGTGTGTTAGGAGGCGTCCTTTGATGCGATCGCTCCGCCCAATCGACACCTCCCAACACCGGCCCGCTGCTCTCGCCTGCTCAAACCGCCTCGCCAGATCTTCATCTTCACCCACGTTCCCTAGATACGTTTCGGCCAATACCGCCTGCGTTTGAGCTGAAGAATCTGTCATGATTTCACCCAAAGAAAAGACATGTTCACACCGAATAAGGTAGCGGAGCCTGATTTCGTAGCTTTCGCACACAGTTTGCCGCGCTTCTAAAGCAGGACTGTAGTTCGCGAGTGGTGGTGGCCGTTGCCCTTACAAACAAGCCTCTACCACTCGGTAGTACTGAGCTAGCCAAATGGAGAGTGTGTTCTTTTTCTCTCTCACCTGCTAGAAATTCGATCTCATGGCTCAGCGTTGT
>JBBQAC010000285.1:0-5290 GCA_038315915.1 Phormidesmidales cyanobacterium | reverse complement strand
CGATGAGAATGGTCGATTCACCCCGATTCATGTACCGGGCAGTGAAAAGCGAATTCCGGCTCAGCTCGTGCTGTTGGCAATGGGCTTTTTAGGGCCAGAGCAGCCTTTAATCGATGCGTTGGGTCTAGAGCAGACTGAGCGTAGTAATGTGAAAGCTGAGCATGAGGAATACACAACGAGCCTGCCGGGTATTTTTGCCGCTGGCGACTGTCGGCGGGGCCAGAGTCTGATCGTGTGGGCGATAAATGAAGGGCGTGGGGTGGCTAGGGAGTGCGATCGCTACCTGATGGGCACCACCGAACTCCCTTAGATCAGATCTTGCACCAATCTCGATAAGTCCAGTCGGGCGATGGTTTGAGGACAGTTTGAAAGCCGGGTTGGGCGGCGATATCGGTACTTTCGCGACTGTGTCTGAGAACTTCAGCCCAAAGGACGGAAGGCAACAATTTCTCCAGAGTTAAACGAGCGGTAGCCTTCCAATGTGAGCGTTCCTACACAGCCACCATTCTCTGCCAGATGAAGAACGTGGCCATTCCCAAAACAATGGTTAAAAGCAGATTTTGGGTGAGACGGCTGACAACGATGGCTGCGATCGCCCCTACCAACCGAGCATTCAAATAGCTAATCTGTAGCGTACCCTCACTGAGTAGCACCTCAGGGACAACAATTGCGGTGAGTACCACGGGCGGCACATAGCGCAGTGCGTTGAGCAGAGCAGGAGACAGTTTAATTCGGCTGCTAGCACCGAACATGCTGTAGCGAATGGCAAAAGTGACCAGCGCCATACCAGAAATCAGTAAAATCTCGTTCATTTAGGATGAGTCCATTATTGAGTGATATTACGGGCGGCTGAAAGTGCGCTCGCTCAGGAGACCGGCGGTGATGCCAGCGATCGCTGCCACCATCAGTCCCAGTTTATTCGACAGGGGATAGGCGACAACAGCCACTGCGCCTGCCACACCTACAGCCAGCCACATCGGTCTGGTTTTGAGGTAGGGAATCACCATGCCAATGAACGTCACCGACATGGCAAAGTCTAGGCCCCAACTCGTCGCATCCGGAATCATTTGCCCAACGGTAACGCCCAGCAGCGCACACAGCAGCCAGTTGACATACATTGCTAGCGCCGCTCCCAGATAGTACCAATGCTTAAAAGGAGACAAGTCGCCAGACTCATAGCGGCGAATGACCACCGCAAACGTCTCATCAGTCAGTAAAAACGCCATCAGCGCCTTCCAGCGCTGTGACAACTGCCTAACATGCGACAATAAGCTAACCGCATAGAGCAGATGCCGCAGGTTCACTACAAACGTTGTCAGCACGATCAGCATCCATCCTGTCTTAGCGGCAATCATACCTACCGCAATAAACTGAGCAGAACCCGCGAAAACCAGCGCCGACATTGCCAGCGTGCCACCGATTGAAAGACCGCTACTGATGGCGAGAGTGCCAAAGATAATCCCAAATGGAATTGCCCCGATAACCAGCGGAAAAATGTCTCGTGCGCCTGCCCAAAATTCAGCGCGAGGAGAGACCGGACGAGCCTTTGAAGAGGCATGAGGCAGCGGCTGAGGGTTGGGCATGAGTTTCCCTGAGAGGCTTTGTAATGAACGCTCTCAGGTTAGCCAACCGGCAGCGCCAAATCTTGTACGTTTTTGCAGCCGCGCATATATTGACCTGGCGTCACCCCTACCGTTTTCTTAAAGTGGCGATGCAGATGGCTTTGGTCAGTAAATCCAGTCTCTAATGCGGTATCAGTAATTGACCAGCCTGCTACCAAAAGCTGCTTAGCTTTGCGCACTCGCACCTGATTGAGATAGGCATGAGGCGGCAGTCCGACCTGTTTGCGAAAAACTCTCAGCAGTCGCAACGGGTTTAAGTTTACTAGCGCTGCTAGCTCACTAAGCCAGGGGTTATCGGTGTGGTGGGCAATCAGGTAGTCGCGCACCTGCTGAACAGCGTGGGGCTCTTTGCCAACAGATTTGACTGAGGGGCGATCGCTTGCATAGTTACCCACCAGATGAGTCATATTCCAGAGAAAGCAAGATTCTCTTTCTAGAGGGGAAGGAGAGATTTCTAAAGTGCGGTGAAGCGCAACAAACTGCTGGTTGAGCCGCGCATTGTGAATTACAGGCGATGAAAAGTAGGGAATATTGCTCGGACGCTCAGCTAGCTCTCCTGCTGCCTGCTGCAACCAACCGACAGCAGGCAGTAGCGTCCGATACGTCCATCCGGTTTCTAGCACGGCCTGCCCAGTATGTACCTCACCCGGATGCATGACCACCACACTGCCGGCTGGCGCAATATGAGTCGCACCCCGATACTCAAACTCCATCGCCCCTGCTTCTACAATGGCAATGCCAAATCCCTCGTGAGCGTGGCGCGAAAAAGCGTAGGTGATATAGGTAGCGTGCAGCATCTCCAGATCGCGCAGCACGGGGTCACGCCAAAACTTGCTGTGCTCTTTGGGGGCGGGCGGGCGACTCATAGGTACGGTGGAAATTGGCGTTGCTGAATAACAGTATGATTTTTCACAAGTTTGAACGAGCCTTCAAATAGTCCATAATTCAATTCATACTCAGAATCAGCAACGCCTGGAAATTAGGTATCAGGTAGTTTAGCGGATAGGGGTGATCACCGTCTTGTACGTTTTTACATCTGTAAAGTTAGGTAGGGGCCATCACTTACGGGGTTGCCGCACCCATGACTGTACAGCCGGACGCTGCCACTGAGACCTAGCGTAGTCAGCGGCTTTCTCAGGAACGGTATCGCCGTTGAGCAGCAGGCGATTAATGGTCTACGGCCCCGACTATTGCGAAATCGGGCCATAAGGCTGAAACCATTGCAATGATTGGGTTACAGTCCTCGAAATTGAGCGATGCCAGAAAAAGTACTAACTAGCAGACATTCTGATCTACATCACTTAGGACTCATCCGGCGGAGTGATCGGCAAGTCGTACTGAAGCTGAGGTGGCTGACGCTCCACATCAAGATGGTACTGGCCAAGCCGGATAATATGGCCGGTGCCATAAGGGTTAACGCCCGCGACAGCGGCTGGATCGATTTGGTGACCCTCCTGAGCCAGCTCATTGAGAATGCGACTCATCTCAAAAACATTGTAGAGAACGGCACAGTTAGCCACCAAATGGTTGTATTTGATGCGCTTGCGCAGCTCCTCCCGGTCGTTGGTTCTCAGCATCCCCATGCCACCAAACGCCAGCCACTGAACAAAAGCATTGAACGATTCACTTTTGGTCATCGCGCCCTGCACCGTCGCCCGCAGCTTGGCACTGTGGATATACTCCATCAGAAACCCCGTTCTGACGGCAGCGCCCAGCGCGTGGAATGCCTTGAACAGCTTGTTCTTCCGACTGTTAGTGCCGAGCTTTCTTAAAATCGTCGAAGCACTGATCTTACCCGCCTTAATCGAGAGCACCACCCGGAGCATGTCCGGCAAATGGGTTTCAATCAGCGCCCAGTCCACCGTGTCAGAAAATAAGGGCTCCACATGCTGACAAGGCACTTGAGTCCCCGCCCGATAAAAAGTTAACTCCCTCAAGTTACGAATACGCGGCATTAGCTTAATCCCCAGCAAATAGGCCAGTCCAAAGACCGTCAGGCTCTGAGCATGGGTATCACCGTGCAAAGTATCGGGCTGAATATCCGAGTGATTATTCAACAACCCGTCGAAGAGATAGAGCGCCTCAAAGACACCGCAGGGAATGAAATGACTGAACAGTGCAATGTAGCTATCGGCCACATGGTAATAGCCAATGCCGCCGTAGCCGCCATAGCGGATATGGTACTCAGCCAACAGATTGTTCTCATAGATATCCCACTTGGTGCCATCGACTGAAGCACTTTTGCCCACCCCCCAGAACTTGGGTAACTGAAAACGGTTGTAGCCATTGATGACAGACTCAACCGCATCGTGCAGCTGCGTATCGCTAATATGGCGTTGATTCACCCGTGCCAGCTGCTTGCGGTCAAAGAGCGAGAGTGATTGCGCCAGTTGTGACGGGCCAATATTGCAGCCATAGCAAAACGTAGTGGCTAGATACCGGGCCACGGGATTCTCCATTTTGACTTCATAGCCTGAAACCGGCTTGAAATGCTTCGTCCACTGGAGCCATAGCTCTGTATCGACCAGCACATCGATTATATTCACCGGCCTCATCCGCTGGGAGATCAGCTTTCTTAACTGCTCTGCCCCTTTCCTGTTCTTCGGCTTTGCTTTACGAATGACCAGTCGGTCTGACTTAAAGTAAACGTCTGCATTAGCCGGAAAACCCTTGTCCGTCTCCTCAATTTTGTTTACCAGCCAATTCCTGACATGTTCAACAAACGCCGCCCCTTCTATCGGAAAGCCAAGCTGTTCGGCATAGTCAGCGAGATAGTCTTGCATCTCAGGCCAAGAGATTAGCTGAGCAAGATAATCGCCAAAGTCCGAACTGCCTTCAATGGAAAGGTCACCCGACTTGAGGCCCAACAAAATATGAGAGAAAACGCACAGTTCAAAGTACTGGCGATGCACCTGTGTGGGCACCGTGGCCCGGTTCTTCTCGCCCGTCACCAGCGTCCACCATTTTGTCGGCACCCAGTTGAGCGTCAGCTTAAGTACTGGTGTTGTGTCAGCCCCTTCCTCTATTGGATCTTCTGCCGCTAGTGGTAGCCAGGTTTTCCGCTGCCCTCGATGGGTTTGAATGAACTGAATAGCTTGGACGAGCGACTCATCCTGGGTACTGGGATGCAACGGCACCACGGCCAAGAACCGAAACAGCACCACTCGGTGGCTACGGTAGAACTTAGGCAGAAACGGCAGGTAGTTGTTACCGGCATAGGCCAGGTGATCATCACACTGCGCGATCAGTTCCTGGGCCTGGTCGCCAATGATGCAATCGACCGCCGTAAAGCGGTCTGCTACCTCACCATCGGTGCTGTGGGCAATCACCATCTGTCGTAGTTTTGAAACCAGCTCATCGGTACGCTGCTGACTCTCAGCTCGATAGTTTTCCAAAGCTTCTTTGGCTCTGTAGTGCATCCGCCGCATCCGTTTAACGAACACCTCAGCGATGTCATCAAGGGTCTGCGCATAGCGTCGTTGCAAGAGTGCGACCGCCAGCGTATGCCGCTTCGCATCCGGTAATTCTTTCATCTGATTGGCTTCTAGCGTCTGAGCTTGAGCGGCAAAGTTCAGGCGTTTGACTTCAGGCATTGCGGCAAGCGCCGAGCCTGCTACCTGCAAAGGTTGCAGCCAGTGCAGCCGTTCCACCAGGCGCTGCAACTCACC
>JBBQAC010000162.1:0-10140 GCA_038315915.1 Phormidesmidales cyanobacterium | reverse complement strand
GTCGCTGCGAATCTGACTGATATTGTTAGTCGCCCACCTCGCGAGTATGCGAATGATGTAAATGTCTTTGGTAATTTGTTCGGCTAGGCCGGGTCGCTGCACTTTGACGGCGACTTCTTCGCCCGTTTTCAGCTTGCCTTTGTATACCTGCCCTAAAGAAGCAGCGGCAATCGGTGACTCCGATAGATATGAGTACACGTTTTCTGGGGGCTGGCCAAGTTCTTCGGCGATGAAGCGCATGGCGATTTCATTGGGAAAAGCCGGTAGCTGATCTTGCAGCTTAACCATTTCAGCCATCGTTGCCGGTGAAACCAGGTCTGGACGAGTAGAGAGCGCCTGCCCTACTTTGATATAGGCCGGTCCCAAACGAGTGAGCATTTCGCGTAACCCAACAGCTCGTTTTTCTTCGTTAGCCTTTTGGCGACCTGTGAGCTTATCCCACAAAAGCCCTAGCACGTAGCTTGTCGCCGTCCAGAAAATGGAAATCAGGCGAAAAATGATTTGCAGCGGGCGCTGGTGATAGTAGGCGGCGATCGCCGCCGGGTCATACACCAAAATATCTTCCAGAGACTCAGGCAGCGTGGGTATCGCTGCTGGCACCGCTGCGACCGTTACTGTCTGTTGGTCAGGCGAGCGTGTGGTTGGGCTTGAACCATTAAGTGGCACGGTCGGCCTCGAAACATCAGATACGCGGCCAGACAGGTTAGGAGAAGCTGCACTCATAAGAAATCTTCAAAAAATGTATTTGTCCGGCAAAAGTCTTCAGTCTGCAACGGTAGAATAAGCCTAGAGTTGGGCAAGCACCCAGCAACCAAAGTCAAAAAGTATGGAAAAGCGGCGAAGCTACAGCCATAAAAATCGCGGTATGTAAACTATTGTATCAAGTTATTTAAGGTCATCCTCTGTGTCGGGCGGTATAAATTTCATCATTGGTTCATTTTGTGGAGTGAATGAGCGATCGCTTCAAAAACAGTACAATTCATAGTACGAATGCCCCCACCTGCAAAAGCATCCAAAGCACCCATATTGATTTTTTCACCCAGGGCTTCACTGCCGCTTTCCATCAACATCCCGTCTATTCATATTCCACCCGTTTGTCCGGTGGGGCTGTAGGGCTATGCTGTCTTCTTTAAAGATTGAAAACTTTGCCCTGATAGATCAGCTAGACCTGGAACTCAAGCCCGGTCTCAACGTCTTAACCGGGGAAACAGGTGCCGGCAAATCAATTATCCTTGATGCTATTGACGCGGTGCTAGGGGGGAAAGCCACCAGCAGATGGGTAAGAACCGGCACTGATAAAGCCTTTGTCGAGGCCGCGTTTGCCATTGACCCCGACAGCGACGTCCGGATTACCGACTGGCTGAACGCCTATGACATTCCCGCTACCGGTAAAGTGCTGACCTGCCGCCGCGAACTCACTGCCGGTAAAAGCGCCGTACGCAGCCGCTCCCGACTGAATGGCGTAGTGGTCAACAAGCCCCAAATGGAAGAACTCCGCCGCCTGCTGATTGAAATCACCGCGCAGGGGCAAACTCTCCAGCTCAGCTCTCCCGACCTTCAGCGCGACTGGCTCGATGGCTTCGGTGACAAGTCCTTAGTTCAGCAGCGTCAGCAGGTCGCTGAAAACTACACCACCGCCACCGCCGCCAAAAAGAAGCTGGACACTCGTCGCCGAGCGGAGCAACAGCGCACCGACCAGCTTGATATGTTTC
Source organism: Phormidesmidales cyanobacterium (assembly GCA_038315915.1). Classification (GTDB taxonomy): domain Bacteria; phylum Cyanobacteriota; class Cyanobacteriia; order Phormidesmidales; family Phormidesmidaceae; genus Phormidesmis. Next base: position 8,428 of record JBBQAC010000162.1, on the reverse strand, counting down.
AATTTCAGAGCAAAGAGCTGGGAGAGGCCGCGCTCGAAGACCCAGAAGAGTTGGAAGCGCTGCAAAAAGAGCACCATCGCCTCAGCCACAGTGTAGAGCTACAGCAGCAGAGCTATCAGGTCTATCAGATGCTCTACGAAAATGACGAAGGCGAAGCCTGCGCCGACTTACTGGGTCAGGCCGAAGGCATTCTCAGCGATATGCTGCGCTTTGACCCGGAAGTGGAATCTATGTTGGATATAGTCGGCGATGCGCTGGCTCAAGTTCAAGAAGTAGGTCGCCAGATCAACACCTATGGCGAAAACATTGAGACCGATCCCGAGCGACTTGAAGAAATTGACCAGCGAATTGCCCAGCTCAAGCAGCTCTGTCGTAAATACAATCGTGCCCTGCCCGACCTGATTGAGTATTACCAGAGCATTCAGGCTTCTCTGGCGGCACTGGAAGGAGACGGCCAGTCCATTGCTGACCTGGAAGCGGCCTATCAGAAGTATCAACAGGTATTGCTGGAGAGCTGTCACCGGCTGACCCAACTTCGCCAAAAAGCAGCCAAAACGCTGGAGCAAGATCTTGTGGCTCAGCTCAAGCCTTTAGCAATGGAGCGCGTGAAGTTCAAAGTCGATATTCAGTCCCAGGCACCGACGGCAGAGGGCTCGGATCTGATTTCTTTCCTATTCAGTCCTAACCCAGGTGAGCCGCTTCAGCCGCTGGTGGAAATTGCTTCAGGCGGGGAAATGAGCCGGTTTTTGCTGGCGCTGAAGGCTTGCTTTTCGCGGGTCGATCCCATTGGCACGATGATTTTTGATGAAATTGATGTGGGGGTGTCGGGAAGGGTGGCCCAGGCGATCGCCGAGAAACTCTACTACTTAGGCCGAGAACATCAGGTGCTCTGTGTCACTCACCAGCCGCTGGTCGCTGCCATGGCCGATGCCCACTTTCATGTCGGTAAGCATGTCGTCACCCTGCCGCCCGAGACCGGGAAGAAAAGCAGCAAGCGTAAACCTAAGGACAGTTTGACCGAAGTAGACCCGACCGCTCATACGGCGGAAGACAAAGCCCGCGATAAGATCGCCGCCCAAGCCGCTCGCAAAGCCGACAAGGCCGCTGATCCGGTCGGAGAAGAGCGCACAATTGTCAAAGTCACCCCGCTCAATGCAGATTCTCGGCGCGATGAGCTGGCTCAGCTAGCAGGCGGTAAGTCTCACAGTGAGGCGATCGCCTTTGCTGATGCCCTCCTTCAGCAGGCTGAAACTATCCGCAAGGCATAGATAGCGTGTGAACCGTCAGGCTTTACTATAAATTGGCATCAGTTTTCTACGGTAGTAACTGCCTTGAGTAGCTTCTTTTTAATCCCTTCTGGCCTCCTTAGCGGCCTGATAGAACCCATATACTGGCTAGCAGCGATCAAAGAGCCTGCCCTAGAAAATGTAGCCATTGAGCAAAACCTGCGTCAGTTTTTACTCGTGCTCTCGGTTTCTTTGGGGGTCGCAACCCTCTCACGAGTATTTAGCGTCCTGCGGAACATTCCCTACACGCTGCTGCTGCTCCTAGTCGGTCTGGGGCTAGCCGTTGTCGATGTGCGGCTGGTAAACCTCTCGCCTGAACTGATTTTGTTTATTTTCCTGCCGCCGCTGTTGTTTGAAGCAGCCTGGAATGTTCAGTGGAGCCGGTTAAAAAGCGACATTGTGCCTATCCTTCTCTATGCGGTGTTGGGCGTGGTTATTTGCGTGCTGGGCTTAGTCTTTGGCTTGCAGCAGATTGCCGGGGCCTCGCTGGCAACCGCTCTTTTAGTCGGCGCTAGCCTGTCGGCTACCGATCCGGTTTCGGTGACGGCCCTGTTTCGCGAACTCGGCGTCGATAAACGGCTGACGACTTTAATGGAAGGAGAAAGCCTCTTCAATGACGGCGTTGCGGTCGTTGCCTTTAATCTGCTGCTGGGGATTGCCCTGGGCATTGAGCAGTTTGATGCTTCTTTGACGATCGCTCGCTTTGGTATTTTTGTGGGCTTGGGTATTAGTCTGGGCGGTCTGATTGGCTTCGGGATTTCATTTTTGACACAGCGATTCGATATTCCGCTGGTAGAGCAATCTTTGACACTGGTATCGGCTTACGGCACTTATATTGTGGCCGAGGAGCTAGGCGGTTCTGGCGTAATCGCGGTGGTCACTGCCGGGATGATCTTAGGCAACTTTGGCTCCCGCATCGGCATGAACCCGCGCACCCGGCTGGTGGTGTCTGAGTTTTGGGAGTTTTTGGCCTTTTTTGTCAACTCTATTGTGTTTCTGCTGATTGGCGATCAGGTTCGGTTTCAGGCGCTGATTGACAATTCTGAGACTATTTTTGTAGCGATCGCTATCATCATCACCGCCCGCGCCGTCAGCGTCTTTGGCCTGGGTAGTTTTAGCAACATGATTACTAAGGGAGAAAATATTTCCTTGTCCGGCCAAACTGTCCTCTGGTGGGGCGGGCTGAGAGGCTCTGTATCGGTTGCGCTAGCGCTAAGTGTCCCAGAATCTTTAGCCCAACGCGAAGAAATTATCGCGGTAGTCTTCGGGGTTATGCTCTTTACCCTGCTCGTACAGGGGCTCACTACTCAGCCGCTGCTCTCCTGGCTAGACCTGCTCGGTGATCAGCCGACGCGTCAGCGGTATACCCAACTTGTTGCCCACCGGGTAGCACTCAACCGCGTGCTCGACCGGCTCAAAGAGCTGATAGCGCGGCAGGAAGTAGAGGAGGAATTTGCCCGCTACCAGATGGCTTTAGTCGAAGGTCAACTAGAAGAACTTCGGGAAGATTTCGTCAAGCTACAGCGCTCAAACCCCGAAGTCCTCGCTTATGCTGCTGAGCAAGTCCGCGACGAACTGCTCGCCATCGAGTCAGATACCTACGCTGAGTTTATTCGAGCCGGTCAGCTCAAAGATGAACTGGCTCCCCTTCTTCAGGACGTACTGCCTCAGGAAAAAACCACTTAACAGGCTTTAAGCCTTCAGGTGGACTGCTCTTTGCGTTCTTGCGGCTCACGCTCTAGCTTAAGTCGCTTTTCCAAATTTTGAATCTCATCCCGACGAGCCGCTGTCTCTAGCGCCCTGCGCCGGACTTCCTGACTCTGCAATGTCAAAGACTGCCGCCACTGTTCTGCCCGCTCTACTTCTTCCTCAAGCGCCTTAGGCGTCAGCCCGAGGGTCAAATACTCAGAGATAAAGTCGAGCACCCACGGCGTGGCATCTTTCACAGCCAAGACTTTTTCATCGGGATCTAGCTGTACAAGCACCAGCGCTTGCTCATTAAAGGCAATATCTTGGTAAGTGGTAATTATCCTGGTCGGGGTGATCACCACCCAGGTGTGCTCGGCACTATTAGCTGCTAAAAGCTGAAGCTGAGTGCTGCCTGAGGACGACCGGGTATGAACTTTCGCTATATGTTGCATAGCCGTGCAAATTGTAAAAAGTGTAGGAGCGATATAGTAAAACAGCGCCGACTCGTAGCCAATGCCCTTACCTCTTTAAGATACACAGTCCCCGTTCTCACCTAACTTTATTATCCCGTAAATAGTAAACGAACTGATCTATCCATCTGATTTTTCGATGGCTGGCCGGATTTTGTTGAGATCGATATAGCGGTCAGTGACGTTGCGCAGTTCGCGAGCGATCATGCCTTCTGTCGAGACTACGGTGATATGAGTATTTTTTGAGCGTAGTAACTCAATCGCCCGCTCAAAATCACCGTCACCGCTGAGTAACACTACCCGGTCATACTGCTCTACGGTGTTGAACATATCAACAACAATTTCAATATCCAAATTGGCCTTCTGAGAATAGCGGCCCGAGACATCGTCGTAATACTCTTTAAGGATTTTGGTGCGCACAGTGTAGCCCAGACTAATCAGCGCATCGCGAAATCCCCGCTGATCCTGTGAGTCTTTGAGTCCCGTATACCAAAATGCGTTGACTAGAGAGAGGCCATCTGTTTCATGGATAAAGTATTCCAGGATTCGCTTGGGATCAAAAAACCAACCGTTTTTTTGCTGGGCATAAAACATGTTATTGCCATCTACAAAGATAGACAGTCGGTTGAGCGGAGAGTTTGCCATAAAAATTAAATTACAAAGGTTGGAATAAGCGTTTGAATAGGATGTAGAAGGCTATTAGCTAAAAGTGAGAAAACAGCAATAAATAAATAGTAGAGAATCGGCGGCTCGGCGCACAATTGTAAAGGACGGTAGCTGATAGTAAGCGGTGGTTTGGCTCAGAGCCGCACCCCAGAGTAGATGGCCAGAAGACAGATATACATTGATAAAGTAGATAGCTGTTGATCTCAACCTGGCAGTTTGTGAAGCTATCAACCAGCTTTGAATGGATTAGGAATGAGCGGCAGGGAATCTTAAGGACAGAAAACAAGGGAGGCCGACAAAAACATTAAGATATAGGTTGTACAGGTAGCAACGTAGAAAACCATTATAAGCGCTTTCCCAAGAAGCCGGTACGTTTTGATACCGATTTCAAAGCCATACGCTTCAGGTTGTCCGTTCCTAAATGTCGGTTGGCAGCTGACCTTGAGTTATCTGATGGAAGGTACGCTCAGCCGGTAGCAGTTTATGATCGTCAGGCTATGTGACTATTTGAAACGTGATCTCAAAGCGGCTATGTTTAGATCCAGAGCGTCCAAATCTACCAGTGCTGACACGTCAGTTTTGACAGCTCAAGACCGGCTGAGCGCTTGGCACCGAACGGTAGTGGCAAAGCACTGGCGATTTTCGCTGTCTGCTGCGTTGGTGGCGATCGCCACTACTGCCATTGGCCTCGATCTCGGCATCGTCAATCTTTGGGAACGACAGGCTCAGAGCCTGTTTTTTGAGCTGAGGGGCCCGGTGACACCGCCTGACGATATTGTCATTTTGGCTATTGATGAAGAATCGCTCTCACAGGGGCAGTACTACCAGGAGAATCCGGCCAGATATGCGGCCTTACAGCCAATTGAGTCTTGGCCGTGGCGGCGTCAAGCCTACGCTCAGGTTGTTACCCGGCTGATGGAGTCGGGAGCGAAGGCAGTTGCGTTGGATGTTTTCTTCTCGACCCCTAGCAATTATGGGCCGGCAGATGATCAAGCCTTTGCAGATGTGCTGGAGCAGTATGGCGATCGCATTGTCCTTGCTGCCAACTACAACAATATCAGCCTGCGGCAGGGCAATTTATCAGAGCCATCTTTACCGCTTCCCCAATTTCGAGCGGCGGGTGTAGAAATCGGATCAGTCACTTTTCGCAAGGAAACCAACGGTAAAATTCATCGTCTGGGTCAGGCGTTTTTAGCGGAGCTAGCACAGGAAGAAGCTACGCTATTTGGTGAGCCCATGGCGGGTGAGCCGCCGCCGTTGAGCTTTGCTGAGGCTACGCTGAAAGCGGCCAGAGAGAGCTACAGCAATCGCTTTCAAGAAAATGTGTTTTTTTACGGGCCTGGTGGTAGCTTCACGCAAAGACCGTTCTGGTATGCCCTTGATGACGATCCGTGGCAAAACCAGCTACAGTCCGGTCGGTTTTTCAAAGACAAAATCGTCATCGTTGGGACTACAGCGACGGTGCACCAGGACTTTCACGAAGCGCCTTTTTCTGAGAGTCTGCTCTATCCGCAGCCCATGGCTGGCGTAGAGGTGCTGGCAAATACGGTGGCAACCCTCAGAGAAGGGCTGTCGCCGACTCAATTAATTCGGCGTCCCGCTTTGAACGCGCTGATTGTCCTGGTGCTGGGTTTAACCGTTGCAGGTTTGATGAACCGGACGCTAAAGCCGCTGAGCAGACTGCTGATAGCAGGGGGCAGCGTGGGTTTGTGGGGAGTCGTTAGCTACGGCGCTTTTGCCTTCGGGCACATTATTTTGATCGCTGGGACGCCGATGATTGCGATCGCCACCATTGGCGTAATGGATCTGGGCGTCAGCTTCACCGCCGACCGGCTCAAACGTAAGCACCTGCGGACAGCGCTGGCTCGCTATGCCACGTCTCCGATGATTCAAGAGATTATCAGCCAGCAGGACGATTTTCGAGATTTGCTGGATGTTCACCGGGCAGGCATTATCGGCACGTTGCTGCGCGATCGCTATCGCATTGTCCAAATTCTTGGAGTCGGCGGATTTGGGGAGACCTATCTCGCCCAGGACACCCTCCGCCCTGGCAACCCTGTCTGCGTGGTCAAACAGCTCAAAATTGTCAGTGATAGCCTCAAAGCCCATCGCCTTGCCCGCCGACTGTTCGAAGCCGAAGCCGTGGTCTTGGAGCAGTTAGGAGAGCACCGCCAAATTCCTCGATTGCTCGCTTACTTTGAAGTGCAGCAGTCCTTTTATCTGGTGCAGGAAATGATCGAGGGCAAACTGCTGCGCGATCTCATCTCTCGCACTCACCCCCTCTCCCAGCGAGCCGTCGTCGAATTCCTGAGCGATCTGCTGCCGGTGATTAGCTTTGTCCATTCACAAGCAGTCATCCATCGCGACATCAAGCCATCGAATATTATTCGGCGTAGCTATGACGGACACTATGTGCTGATCGACTTTGGCGCAGTCAAAACTATTTCAGACAAACTGTCTCGCGGCGGCACGCCGGTTACGACGACAGTCGGCATCGGCACCCAGGGATACATGCCTAGCGAGCAGGCAAACGGCATGCCCAGCGTTCGCAGTGATATTTATGCGCTCGGAATGACAGCGATTGAAGCCCTCACAGGCAAGTCTCCCCAATCGCTCAAGCGCAGCGAAGATGGAGAAGTGATCTGGTCGCACAGGCTTGAAGATCTCTCACCCGTACTGACTAAGATCATCAATAAAATGGTGCGCTACGACTTTAACCAGCGCTACCCATCGGCTCAGAGCGTACTCAACGACATTAAGCAGCTAGACTACGAACACTTACCTGATGCCTCGGTTGCCACTTCCGATCAAAACTTCATGACGCCCTCAGATACGACTTACAATCAGGGCACTCGGCCCGGTGTGATCGACACCAACTCAGCCCTGGAGCAGACGCAGATTCTGCCAACTGACTGGCCAGATCGGCTGAATACACCGCCACCACTGACCTATTATCGGCTGTCTCAGTCTGCCGATTCAGCCGATCTCGCCTCAGACAGTGCAGCGTTAGACAGTGCAGAAACCGAAGGCGAGAAAGCAGCGCGCGCTGTAACAGAAGACCTGCCCACCGACAGCCCGACAGCCTGCCCAGACCCGCTTGCTTAGAGAACGTTCTCTGTTGGTTCGGGCGGGGTTAGCTCAGCAGGGGTTAGCTCAGCAGGGGTTGGCTCAGGTGGGTCAGCTATTGGCTGTCTCATGACCGGATTGGGCCTATCATCGACCATCCGCAGTTCAGGTTGCAGAGGAACGCCCTGACCAAGAGGAACCATTTCCTGCTCGTTTAGATCGGGGATGGTGACGTTGGTGGGTAGCAGCCCGGGCGCAGATGGCACATTCGCCGGTATTCCTTCGTCCGCAGCAGCAGGGCCAGTCGCATTTGTAAAACCTCCCACGGAAGGTACAGCCTCAGCGCCTTGAGGCAGCGATGGGGGGCCGGATCGATTACTCTCGGCAGTTGGCTCAAGAGAAGTAGAAGAATTTATCCCAGGCGCTACCGGAGCGGGGGCAGTTTCTGTGCCAGCAGTACTCATCCCGGTTTCTTCAACAGCAGGCGTATCATTAGAATCGCCATTGCGACGAATTCGCCCCGGAAGCTGAGTCGGTGCCGCTGAATCGTCTATTGCGGATTCTGAGTCCTGGCTATCGTCGACAGACAAGATATCTTCAGCACTATCGGTACTTTGCGCGCTCAGTTCTGTCCGATCTGGGTCAGCCTCGGTGAGATCTGAGCTTGCGCCCTGCTCAGGATTAGCCTCGCCAGTGCCAAGCGGAGGAATATCTTCAGTCGCTTCATCCGCTGAATCGCGATCATCAGCTACCTCGTCGATTTCTGAAGAGGTAGCGCTATCCGAGGGGGGAGAGCCTGCCAAAGCTTCTTCGGGTTCGGACAGGTAGGCTTCCGCCGCGCTTCCTTCAAATTCCAGTTCCTCTTCAGCCGCTGAGTCTGCTGCTGTCAGGCCATCGTTTGCCTCACTGCCGTCAGGGGCAGCGTCTGAATCGGAAGTTTCGGGACTGACCGACGAGGCACTATCGCTGTCGGTATCGGTCTCTTGCGAGCTATCTGGAGTGGCCTCTCCGGTTTCCTCGCTGGCGGGTACGTCCTCTCCCTCTGGCGAATCGGGCCGAGTGAAAGCGGGCGGATTTTCAATCACCCGATTATCGTTGATGAAATCTCCCTGCTTGGCGATCGCATCTCTAATCTCCTGGCGTACCGCATCTAGTGCGTCAGAGCCAGTCACAGAAGCCCCTTGCATATAGTCAAAGCCCTGTGCCAAACCGCTAGTCTGCCAGAAAAGCTCACTGTCAAATTCAAAAATT
>JBBQAC010000042.1:0-22287 GCA_038315915.1 Phormidesmidales cyanobacterium | reverse complement strand
GACAAAAACCTGTATCAACAGGTCATCTGCTTCTACCATAGTCATGAGGAGTGTCAAGGTTTTGTGTTTGGTTACCTTGATCTTGAACGCTCCTCGTTTCTTTGACCACAACTTAGATCTGCCTACTCACATAAGACGTATGCTTTAAACGCATCGCCAGCCATAGCCTGGAACCCGAAAACAATAATTAATCTCAGTACCTACCTGCTCACTTGAAGTTCTGATTGAAGCGTCCGCTACAGAAGAAATTTCTGCACGGGTATCCGCTTGCGCCTTAACTACAGTAGGCAGTGCGATCACTGTCGCAATCACCAGCAAAGCCGTCGATGAACTAGCAATAATGAGCCTCATTAATACACTCCCAAAAAGTTAGAATACATAGACTGAAAATCATTCAAATCAGACGGTTCAGACAATTTGAATAATAATACAACTTTTATTGATAAGCCATCAGTACTGATCAAATTTCTATGTAGTAAAAAAGCCTTTCTTGCATGGTTTTGTAAGTGAAATAGCCAGGGGGGTGGGGATAGACAAGTAAGTTTGATCACACTAAAATTAAATACATTAATACGACTGAACCCTAGTTTTTTCTGATAGTGCATACGTAGATATATTCAAGCCATCCCCAATCGAGAATCAGCTTCAAGTAGCGCAAATCAGACGCATACGCAATTTCTAGCAACTATTCAATTAAGCGCTGCGTACTTGACTTACTTGCCTCGGTATCTTCTCTGTTTGTAAATGGACGGTTTTTTTCTAAAATAGGCAGGTAAAGGCTTCATAAAGCCCACGGTTGACTAGGAAAACGATTGTCAGCAAGACCTTAGCGTCTGTTTCAGCAGTTAGCAATCACTCACTCTGAAGCAGCGACTAGGCAACCTTGTTATACGCCACTGGACAACAGCATCATTATGAAACAATACTTGCGGGCTTCTATGTTAATTGGGTTGAGCAGCTTATTAAGCTTGACGGCACTGGCGGTTGGCAGTCTGGCAAACCCGCCGGTCGAATCGGTCGAATCAGCGATCAGTGCCAAAGGACAAGGCAACGACAATTTGCGACAGGGGGTGCCGGGACGACGCTTAGGGGGAGGCACGCGCAGCGATACGGTCTTTAGCAATGCCTATGCTGTGCTGGTGGCATTGACTACGCCAGATGCGCTGAGCGTGACCACTACTTTGCGGCCAAAACTGCTGTTCTACATACCTGAAATGACGGCCACAAACACCGCAGAGTTTGTTCTTTTCGATCACAGCAATGAGCTAGTATACGAAACCACCTTTGAAGTGGCTCCTACTGGCGGGCTTGTGAGCGTGGAGATCCCAGAGGATGCACCTCCTCTGACCCTTGGCGAAAACTATCAGTGGTATTTCTCTATTATCCCTGAAGCCAACGATAGAGCACACGATATCGTCGTATATGGCAGTATTCAGCGGGTAGAAGCGACTGCTTGGCTAGCCCAGCGGCAAATAGACATTGGCAGGCTCGACCAGCTAGCACCGCTAAGAAAAGCAAGAATGCTCTATCAGCAGGCTGACCTGTGGCTAGATGCAGCCGTGATGTTGGATCAGATGCGGCAGCAAAATCCAGAAGACACTGCGATCGCCGCCGAATGGACACACCTGCTAGAATCAGCCGGACTTACGCCTATGCTTCAGCTACCCTCAGCGGATGTGGGCGTTTTCTAAAAGGCGATCGCCCTTCATCGCCCCAACCTTCATCGGCCCAACCTTCATCGGCCCAACAAAAGTACGCTACCCCTCGCTTTCTCCCCAGTCAGGCTCATCGGCCAGTAGCGCTTCAGCCGCGAGTGCTGGCACTGGCCTGGAGAAGAAATAGCCCTGGCCATATTCACATCGCAAATCTGTCAGTCGCTGTGACTGGGCAGCCGTCTCAATGCCCTCTGCAACGACGTCCATCCCCAAATTGTGGCCTAGCGCAACGATTGTTTTTACTAGCTCATCTGTGCTGCCAGGAGATCCCATTCCAACCACAAAAGAGCGGTCAATCTTTAAAGTATCAATCGGAAAGCGATGTAAATAGCTCAAAGACGAATAGCCAGTGCCGAAGTCATCAATTCCTATCTTCAACCGCAAAGCTTTGAGCCTTAAGAGCACTTTAATGGATTCCTCTACTTTGTCCATCACGACGCTCTCAGTAAGCTCTAGCTTGAGCGCGCTGTGCTTAAGTCCGGTCTTCGCCAGTATATGGGCAATGTACTCTACCAGGTCAGGCTGGGCGAACTGTCGTCCCGAAAGGTTCACACTGACAAAAGGGGCTTGCTGAGCAAACAGCCCGTGCCACCTTTGTAGCTGGATACAAGCCGTCTCTAGCACCCACTGACCAATGGGAATGATCAACCCGGTGTCTTCGGCAATCGAGATAAACTGTCCCGGCAAAATCAGACCCTTCTGAGGATGCTGCCAGCGAACTAGCGCTTCAAACCCCGATAGGGTCATCGTCCTCAGACAGATCATTGGCTGATAGTACAGCACCAGTTCTTTGCGCTCTAGGGCACTCCGCAGGTCAGCTTCTAGCCCTACCCGGTAAGACATCTGCGCGCGCATATCAGTCGCAAAGACTTCGCAATGTCCTCTGCGGCCACGTTCTTTGGCACGGGACACAGCCGTTTGCGCATTTCTCAAAAGGTCTTCGGCGCTGATTCCACGTCTCCCAGGCGGATTATCCGAATAGCTAACAGCCGCATGGCTAGCGCTATAGGCAATACCAGTACTGACGGTCGGAAACATTTTTTGACTGCCCAGTTCAACCGGCTCAGATAATTTTTGACTGAGCACCTTGGCCCATCCAACGGCGTCTTCTGGTCGAGCGATCGCCCCCATCAGCACGACAAATTCATCACCGGTAATATGGGCCAATTTGGCCTCAGGCGGTAGCGATTGCCTGAGTCGCTCTGCCGTTAGCCGCAGCAGGTGCTCGCCTGCTTGCAGGCCAAAACTTTCATTGAAAGCCTTAAACTTATCAATATCCAAAAGAATCACCGCCACCGTTGAACTCGGTAGACGAGACGGCTGATTCAGCAGCTTTTCGAGGTTTTGCATAAGCAGCGTGCGATTGGGCAGGCCGGTGATAGCGTCATAAAAAGTTCTGCGAAACTCTTTGTAAGAAATGACACTGATTCCGCTTAAGCCAAACGCGATCGTTGGAAGGGCAAAGGGAATCCATACTGCTGCGACAAACAGCGCCCCGGTGATAATCCACAACGCAGCAAATCCAGCCGTCAGCGCGATCAATACGCTGCGCGGATGCGTAAACCGCCAGATAATCAATCCGCCAGTTACGCCCCAAGCCCAAGCCCAAGCCCACTCTCCGGCCTGAGGCCATACCCGCAAGAGCAGCCGCTGATCTAAAACAGCGCTCAGCATCTGGCGGATCAACTGAGCGTGAATAACGACCCCCGGAGCCATCACCACCTGCTCTTTAGCCGCGTTAAAGGGTGTGTAAAAAAGATCTTTTTCGCTAGGCGCAGTCGTGCCAATTAGGACGATCTTTTCTCTAATCCATTCGGGATCAAAGTCTCCCGAAAGCACCTGCGAGAGTGTCAGCACTCTGGCAAGATCGCCTGACGCAAAATATCGCATGAGAATCTGGTAGCCTTCGGCATCAATGGTTTGATAGCCGCCTGCATGGGCTGTGATGCGCTCAAATCGAGTATCTCCCAATACAATGGCATCTCGTTCAGGCGTGATAGCAATTCCTTTTTGGGCTAAGAACTGCTCTGACAACCGCAAAGAAAATGAGTAGAAGCGCTGGTTGCCCAAAGCCGCAAACATAAAATTACGGCGGATAACCCCGTCAGGGTCTATCACAAAATCATTAAAGCCCACCCGTTGCTCAGGCACGTTAGGCGGCGGCAACACCTCCAGATCGCCTTGAAGCCCTAGCTTTTTGATGGTGACGACGTTCTCATACCCTAGCTGCTGGGCCAGGGCTGCGCTGCCAGGTTCGTGGGGCACATCGCGGTAAATATCCAGACCAACGACGCTGGGAGAATAGGTTTGCAGCTGATCGAGAAGCTGAGCAAAAACCTGATCTGAAAGCGGCCACTGTTGTTGGGCCTTTATGTCTGCTTCGGTAATGGCCACGATGACTACTGGACTGTCGTTCGCTTGAGTAGAGGTGTTTGGGCCGAAGCGGCCAGTGCTCATGCGGGTCAGCAGGTCAAAGACGCCCACTTCCATTGCTTGGAAAGTCCCCAGATAGGCCAGACACAACAGCAGTACGCTCACCACACTGCTGATGGCGATCGCACTAGGCAAACTGCACGACTGGCCGCTCCCCAACCGACCGGTGCCGGTGCTCTTTTGCGCCGAGAAAAGCTGACTGGTTTGTAGTCGGCTTTTCAAAAACTTGAAAAACACAGCGGTCACCCAAGTAGATAGCATTTGCTAAGTTTAAAGTGCCCATGCGCAAACGGGAGTCAGCGCTGAGCAGATCTACCTGGGTAAACCGCTAAACCTTGACGTGACAAAGTCTCCCTGGATATGGCTGCTCACCACAGTTTGACTTGAGGGCCACCAGGATAAGTCCATCTAGCAGGCGAGCCCGGACGCAAGTCTACATGGACAAACCCCTTTCCTACCGCTAACCCGCCTTTAGGATGGTAGCCCTTAAGCTTGTAGAACACATCGACCACCTCAATACCCTCTACATAAAAGTCAACGGCATCGCCATACATATGACGGGAGTCGCGGGCCCCGCCCACCTGCCGGTTGCTGATCGGATCCCGGTAGCCAGAGTTGATGCGCATCGGCTTACTGCCTAAGAAAGTGCGCACTTCGTCCATGTACTTGCACAGCTTAACAATTCGCTGCGTCACCGTCGCATTGACCGGAATCCTCGTGCCGCCTTTGGTCAGTTCCGCCCAGGTGAAGTTACAGACACTGGGCTCAAAGTATACCGGCTCATAAATGCCCACGGGACGGCTAATGCCTGGAATGGAGATTTTAGGGCCGAAGTCTTGGGATGCTCTGTTAGGTTCTTTGACGGGAGCAGGCTCATCGTGCGGGTCATTGTCGGGTTCGGTGCCTTCTATTTTGGCATGCAAACCGTATACAAACCACCGAATGCCCTGATGCCCTTCTAGCGGCTGAGCGAGCTGAATGAAAATATGGTCGTCTGCTGTGCTGTTCGGCAACCCTTCGTACGGGAGGTAGTCAACGATTTCTAAAGCAGTTCCTGCTTTTACAAAGACAAGCTGATCGGGCAGATTTTTTTCTTTGAGCTTGCTAGCCTGGGTGGGCAGCGCTTTTAAGAAGGTATCGGCGGTGATGAGAGCCTGCATAGTACTTGCACCTTTTTTGGATAGATTCAGTTAGAGAGCGATGTCCTGCACTTTGCCCACAATGTATCTGCTAAGTTCATTGAACGGCAGATCCTCAACATAAAGATCAAAAGAATTAAGAAAACTTGATGAAGTAAAGTTGGAGCTTCGCCTGCTACCAGGGCAGCACTTCACCGTTGGCATGCCAGAATGTGCCTGTCGTTGCCAGCGTCAGTTCGTCAATTCTTGCCAGCAGCCCATTGACCGACTGCTCGGGCGAAATGCCGCTGCGAGTGAAGTCGGTCATGCGGGTACTCACCCACCCCGGATGAAGAATGGCCACGGCAATGCCCTCGGGCTTGAGATCGTGAGCCAAAGACTTACCCGCCATCGACAAGGCAACTTTGGACATGCGGTAGCCATAAGAGCTGCCGGAGGTATTGTCGGCGATGGAGCCCATGCGGCTGGTCATAAGGGCGATCTTGCTGCCGCTGGTTAAGTTGGGCAGCAGCGATTTGGTAAAGTTCAGGGGCGCGATCGCATTTACCTCAAACTGCTTGCGAATGCCGTTAATATCCAGACTCGCCAGACTGGACTGCCGGTAGATTCCTGCGTTGTTAATGAGAACATCGACTGGCTGACCGTTGAGCGATTCAACCAGGGCTGCAACTGCGTCCTCATCGCTAATATCTATCTCAGTTTCGACCCGTATCTGCGGTTTTTTTGAGAGGGCTTCGAGTTCGTCTGAGCTATGGCGACAGACTGCGATCACCTGGTCTCCTCGGGCCTGAAGCTGCCGGCAATATTCGTAGCCGATGCCTCGGTTAGCCCCTGTTACTAAGTAAGTCGTCATGTCTTTGCTTTGTAGGTTGCTTAATTTGACTGATGGACACTGATAGACAGAGTTAATCTGGGAAATTCTTCAACCCATGAAAGGGTTAGGCACGGTCAGCGGAGAGGTTAGGCGATCGCCACCAGTTCCAGTTCAAAGGTCAAATTCTGACCGGCCAGCGGATGATTGCCATCTAGCGTCACCATATCTCCCTGAATGTCAGTAATAGTGACGGCCATCGCCTCCCCATCAGGCACCTGCATTTGCAGCCGCTGGCCGACTGCCAGCTCAAAGTCAGCCGGGATATTGTCGCGCTCAATGGCCGCAACCATCTCTTCGCGATAGGGGCCATAGGCTTTGTCAACTGGGATTGTCACCGTCACCGATTCGCCGGGTTCTAGACCGGTAACGGCGGCATCAAAGCCAGGAATCACCATCCCCGATCCGAGGGTGAATTCTAGCGGCTCACGGGTTCTTGAAGAGTCGAAGACCTGACCGCCATTCAGCGTCCCCTTGTAGTGAACTTTGACCGTGTCACCTGCTTTTGCCTGAGCCATATTAAAAGAAACAATTCAACTGTAAAAACAACCGATATCCGCAAAATTTAGCGGCCTGCTTTAGTCAAGCTTAAACGCTAATGGTCGAGCTTGCCGTCTGCGTACTGACGCTGTCTTGCCTCTGGTTACAGCGCTGAAGTGTACTGTCTGATACACTTTTAGAGTACGGCCTTTAAAATCGGACTGTGCTACAAAGGCATATGGCTGTTTCTGTCGATGCTCTGTTTTTTCTCTCTTCCCTACTCAAGTGTTTTCTCGTCGCCTTGTTACCCGCTCCAAATCCCGCTCCAAACGCATCCGCACTCGGCTTATTCGATCCGCTGGCATCGTTGCGTTAATGGCCATTACCTACAGTCTGGAGCCGACGATTAAGCAGGATTCATCATCAGCAAGGCCGCTACAGATGAATGCGCTTTTGCCTGACGCACCCCTGGTTTTGAGCAACGCTGAACTGCGACAAGCAAAAGGACAGTTGAAAGAGGGGGACATCATTTTTCGCACGGGCAACGCCTGGTCAACCCAGCTACCCGCCCCTTTTGCCAACAATGCAACCTATTCTCACGGTGGCATTATCACTGTAGAAGCCTCGCGGATCAAGGTAGTTCATGCTGCGATTGAAGGCACGGGCGACCCTGTGGTAAAAGCAGAGTCTTTGGCCGATTTTTTACAGCAGGGCAATACGACTCACGCGGCGGTGTACCGACTCAAAGCATCCACACCCAAAGTGCAGCAGGCGATCGCCACCGCCGCCAAAACCTACGCTGCCAAGGACATGCCGCTCAATGCCAAATTTGGCCTGACCAGTAACGACCAGGCGTATTGCTCTGAGCTGATCTGGCGGGCCTATTTAGAAGCGGGCATTGACCTTTCCGAACAAAGTTTGGGGAGCGGTTTGGCGAGCCGTCTAGAAAGCTTCTCTTTTCCTTTTTCGGGTCGCAATATTACGCCAGATTCGCTCTCGGCTAGTGTGAGCCTGCGACCGGTTTACCAATTCGATCAGGTTCAGTCTATGCAGTCATCTGTGCCTTAGCCCGCAGATCGTGGCACGGTCAGGCTCATTTATGGGCGGGCGATACGGTCGCTGCCGCCACGCCTAAGGCAATGTAGGTGCCGCCAGCGACGTACTTCTGTCGCCGCAAAAATAAAGGATTCTGCCTGACCCACTGCCGTAGCCGTCCAGCAATCAGAGAATAGGTACCGTCACCCAGTAGGCCGATGCTGATAAAAATTATGCACAACGGTATGAGTTGATGCCAAATCTGGCCTTGAATCGGATCTATAAACTGAGGCAAAAAGGCCAGAAAGAAAATGGCGGCTTTGGGGTTCAGCACGTTAACGACAACAGCCTGACGAAAAACGATTGAAAGTGGGACTCTGGCTGTCGCCTCATCGATTACAAGGGTTTCACGCAATCGCAATTTCTGAATACCCAAGTAAATCAGATACAGTGCCCCCGCGTACTTAACGACCGAAAAGGCGATCGCCGAAGTCATCAAAACCGCAGATAGCCCTAACCCTGCGGCTACGAAGTGAACCATCGCCCCCACCGAGATTCCCAGCACAGAAGCCAGCCCAGCCTGCTTTCCCTGATCCAAACTGCGCGTGACAATATACAGCGTCGCTGGCCCCGGCATAACGACCAGCGCCGCGCTCGCAAGTCCAAATGAAATTAACGTTGCGCTATCTGCCATGGTTGATTCAATCTCGCATTGCGATGAAGGGACTGGAGCCGCCCTTATTTTAGATTGAGTTTATCTCTTTGCCCCGGTAGAGTAGCGTCCCTACTCACCCCCGTACTGAGCTTTAAGCTCGGCTACCCGGTCATCGTCTATTTTTTGGAACAGCACTGGCGGCACGTCAAAAGCCCGTCCTGCGCGTAGAATTGTCAGATCGGTCGCATCGATCATAGTGCTGTGACGCTCTGCTTCGCTCAGATGCAGAGCGTCAAATAGCTGTTTGGCGGTGTCGGGGATAAAAGGAGCCGAGGCTACAGCATATAGCCGAATCAGGTTGACGCAGGTGCGAATGACAACCGCTGCTTCATCTTTATCCTGCTTAAAAAGCGTCCAGGGAGCGCGCACATCTATATATTGATTGCCTGCTGACCAGAGAGCGTTCAGGGTTTCAGTAGCCTTGCGGAACGCCATGTTTTTGAGGTGCGATCGCAGTCCCTCCACCAGTTCTTTGCACCGCGCTTCTAATTCTGCCTCCGCCTCCCCAGGCTCCCCGCCAGCAGGAAGTTCGCTGCCAAACCGCGACGCTGTAAACTTCAAAATCCGGTTGATAAAATTACCAAAATTATCCGCCAGTTCCTTATTCACCTTGGTCTGAAACTGCTCCCAGGTGAAGGCCGAATCTGCCGACTCGGGCGCAGAGGCCATCAGCATATAGCGCCAGTAATCCGCCGGAGCAATCTCCAGCGCCTGATCCAAAAACACACCGCGCTTAGAACTCGTCGAAAACTTACCGCCGTAGTAGTTCAGCCAGTTAAAGCCCTTGATGTAGTCTGCTAGCTTCCAGGGCTCGCGGGTGCCCAAAATGGTCGCAGGCCACATAATCGTGTGAAAGGGCAAATTGTCCTTCGCCATAAACTGCGTATAGCGCACATCTTCAGCGTTGTACCACCAGCTTTTCCAGTCCTGACCGGTTTCCTCACCCCAGCTCTTAGTCGCCGACACATAGCCAATTGGCGCATCGAACCACACATAGAAAACCTTGTCTTCAAAGCCTTCTTTAGGTACTGGCACTCCCCACTTCAAGTCGCGAGTAATCCCCCGGCTCTGCAATCCTTCATCTAGCCACTTGTGGGCAATCGACTGGGTTAAGTTGGGCCAGTCCGTCTGCGAATCGACCCAGCTACGGACTTCATCGCTGAGCTGATCGAGCCGTAAAAACAGGTGGCGGCTCGTCCGTACTTCTACATCGGTACTGCCTGACACCGCCGACCGGGGATTGATCAAATCGGTCGGGTTCAGCATTTTCGTGCAGTTTTCGCACTGGTCGCCACGAGCATTTTCGTAGCCGCAGTTAGGGCAGGTGCCCTCGACATAGCGATCGGGCAAAAAGCGCTCATCGGTAATAGAGTAAACCTGGCTAATTTCCCGCTCTTCAATGAAGCCGTGCTGATCTAAGCTGCGGTAAAAATCCTGAGTCAGTTCGCGCTGCGCCTCAGAAGAGGTGCGGCCAAAGTAGTCAAAAGAAAGGCCAAACTTTTGATAAATGTCTGCCTGCCGCTCGTACTGCTGGCGGCAAAATTCCGCGACCTCCAGTCCGGCTTCTAGCGCTGCAATTTCAGCCGGTGTCCCATGCTCATCCGTCCCGCAAATATAGAGAACCTCCTCTCCTTCCTGCCTTAGGAACCGGGCGTACACATCGGCTGGCAGCATCGAACCCACCAGGTTGCCAAGGTGCTTAATACCGTTGATGTAGGGAAGGGCGCTGGTAATGAGATATCGCATAGAGTCCGGGAGAGGCGATCGCCAAACAAATGAAAAGGGAATTTCTCCCTCACAAGCCTAGCGGCTCAGGGTACTCAGTGACCAGCCTAAAATGCGGCGAGCTGCTAGCCCCAACCGCCTGGGTTCGCTAATATATGGGCCATAAATGTACAGTTTAATTGGGGCGTCGTAAGGGAGCCTTGCTGAAGCTGGCGGACAAATCCTGAGCCGGTTCAGAGTATTGCCGACTAAGCCAGTCCTAGTAGGGTGAGTAGCCCTTTACCTGTGAGTAGCTCAATCACAACCAGGGCAACCATTCCAACCATCGCCGCTCTGCCGTTCAGCCGTTCTGCATACCGATTAAACCCTTTTTTGGGCCGCTCCATATTGGGCACTTTGGTCGGTTGAATGCTGGCCATCGCTATCCTTCAAAAAATAATGCTTTTCTATTGTTGTCAGCGATCGCACCTTCAGTCAATGACCAGCCCCTTAATGACCGGGCGTGGCGGCTGAAATCCTTGTCTGGAACTGGCCATCTAAATTAAGATAGGCGGAGCGGTAAATGAACTGTTAAATCGGGGTTTGGGCTGATTGTATGGTTGAACTGCCGGATGGACGGGCGAAAACGCTGAGGGATGCTTTTCAGCTATGTGATGCTGGCCCGCTTGAGGATGAGGCTTTAGAGCGATACTACGTTGAGCTATCGGCGGTGCGCAGTGAAGAGGCGATGGGCAGTGTCGGGACTCGGCTGTCGTTTTTTGCGCCGGGGGCGTTTGGCAGTGTGCTATTTACAGGGCATCGGGGCTGCGGCAAAAGCACGGAACTGCGGCGGTTGCAGAAGAACTGGCAGCAAGATTACCGGGTTATTTATCTGGAAACAGATATTGAAATAGACATCAATGATGCTGACTATACCGATTTGTATTTGGTGATCATTAAGCAGATTACCGATGATTTGGCGAAGCTGAGACTGCGGTTTGATCAGTCGTTGCTGACTGATTTTGAAGATTGGTTTAAGGAGGTGACGGCAGAGAATGAGGCGTCAGTAGAAAAGTCGGTGAGCCTCTCAACAATGGCTGAAGCGGGCGTTGAGATTCCATTTCTTTCTAAGCTGCTGGCGAAGCTGTTGGCGCAGATTAAAGGCTCGGAGACGCAAAAGAAAAAGATCCGGGAGACGTTGCAGCAGGATATTGGTCGCCTGAAGGTGGACATGAACCGGCTGTTGGTAGATGCCTTTAAAAAAGTGCAGCAGGTGGGCTACGAAAAGGGCTACTTGATTATTTTTGACAATTTGGATCGAATGCCTTTAAAGGTGGGTAATCGTCTCTATTTTGACTATGCGACTCAGTTGCAAGATCTCAATTGCACTGTGATTTATACGGTGCCGATTTCGGTGGTGTATTCCGATAAAAATTTGAGCAATGCCTTTGGCCCGCCCAATGTGGTGCCGATGGTGAATGTTTATCGCTTCGACCCGGCGGCTCTACATCTTGAGTATGATTCGGCTGCGCTGGTGAGGCTAGCGGGCTTAATTACTCGGCGGATGGATCATCAGATACTGTTTGCGGATGAGGAGATTATTCTTGAGCTGGTAGCCGCCAGCGGTGGGCATGTGCGTCAGCTTATGCAGATGACGGCGACGGCTTGCCTGATTGCCGCGACTCGTAAGCACTCTCAGGTGCAGGCTGATGATGTGGAATATGCGATTCGCAAGGAGCGGATCAACTTTGAGCGGCTGATTCCGGCACGGCACTATGCGTTGCTGGCAGAAGTGTGTAAAACGAAGCAGCTTGACCAGAATGAAGAAGGGCAGAAGATGCTCTTTAATACTTCGGTATTAGAATATGAGGGGACGGATCGCTGGAACTATGTGTATCCGGCGGTGAAAGAGATTACGGCCTTTAAAGAAGCATTGGGAAAAACATTGGGTTAGCTAACGATGGTCACTGACGCTGAAAAACCTCAATTTTCTCAGGGGCAGTCTTCGCTACAACAGTCTCCTCGAACTCAGGCGTTTTTGCAGGCCAATGACGAGAACTTACAAGAGCTGGCTACGTTTGTAGATTTTGCGGGTGAGAAGTTCACGCCTTGTTTTGTCTCGGTAAATTTTCAAGATGATAGAGCGGTGATTATTGAGGCGCTGCGCCATCATCCGAATTGTGGAGATGTACAGTTTGTTGTAGTTGAGGTCAGCGATCCCAATCTTCGATTTTTACGAGATGATTTGGTGAAAAGGCTACCGACAATTGAGCGAGAACCTGGCAAAAAGCTGGTGTTGTTGCTCACAGGTTTGGAAGCTTCTATTGGCATGGTGGGAGATTATCCGCCGATGCTGGTGGATCTCAACTATGTGCGGGATGGATTTAAGACAGCAGTCCCTCATCCGATGGTGATTTTTTTGCCAGATGAGTCGCTGAGGCGGTTAGCGGAGTTTGCCCCGGATTTTTGGGCATGGCGAATGGCAGTTGTTCGGTTTGAGAGTGTGCCGGATGCGGTGAAGTCGAGGATGTATCAGGCTGTTAAACGGGGTGCTCCGACCTGGCTTACAGTGGAGAAAACGGCTGCTTATAAAGCTTTAGATGCTCATGCTAGGCGAGATACGATTCCTCGCTTGCTGATGGAGTATGAGTCTGGGAGTTTATCTCAGGATGAGGACTATAAGTGCTTTAAGTCGGAGCTGATGGCAGAGCTGGGAATTAGTCTTTACCAGGATGATAGCCTTGAGGTTGCCAAAGATATTTTATGGAAATCGCTTGAGTCTGAAAACTTTGAACAATCAACAATTGCTAGGCCAAAAGCTTACTGTTACTTAGGCAGGATTGAGGGACGACAAGAGAATTATGAAAAGGCTTTGGAGTTACTGAATCAATCCATTGACGAATTTGGAAAACTTGAGAAAAGCCAACATCCTGATTTCAAAGAGAGTTTGGCAAAAGCAATTGCGCAGCGTGGCGAAACCTATCGATTGATGGAACGCTATTCAGAAGCAGTAGTTGACTTGACTCAAGCGATTGAACTTGACCTAGAGTACAAATGGGCGATCGCAAGCCGTGGCGAAACCTATCAACTGATGAAACGCTATCCAGAAGCGATAACTGACTATACTCAGGCAATTGAACTTGACCCAGAATACGAATGGGCGATCACACAACGTGGCTACACCTATCAATTGATGGAACGCTATTCAGAAGCGGTAGCTGACTTGACTCAAGCGATTGACCTTGACCCTGAGTACAAATGGGCGATCGCACTGCGTGGCTATACCTATCGATTAATGAAATGCTATTCAGAAGCAGTGGCTGACTATACTCGGGTGGTTGAACTCGACCCAGAGTACAAAGGGGCGATCGCAGTGCGTGGCTATACCTATCGATTGATGGAACGCTATTCGGAAGCGGTAGCTGACTATACGCGGGCGATTGAACTCGACCCAGAGTACAAAGGGGTGATCGCACAGCGCGGCTACACCTATCGATTAATGGAACGCTATTCAGAAGCGCTGGCTGACTATACGCGGGCGATTGAACTTGACCCAGAGTATGGATGGGTGATCGCACAACGTGGCTACACCTATCGATTAATGGAACACTATTCAGAAGCGCTGGCTGACTATACGCGGGCGATTGAACTTGACTCTGAGGACAAATGGGCGATTGCAAGCCGTGGCAAAACCTATCGACTGATGGAACGTTACCTAGAAGCGGTGACCGACTATACTCGGGCGATTGAACTTGACCCAGAGTACAAATGGGCGGTTGCAAGCCGTGGCGAAACCTATCAATTGATGGAACGCTATCCAGAAGCGCTGACTGACTTTAATCATGCAATTAAGCTTGACCCAGAATACAGATGGGCGATCGCACGGCGTGGCTATACTTACCGCGGAATGGAACGCTATCCAGAAGCGTTGGCTGACTTTAATCGCGCAATTGACCTTGACCCCGAAGATGTCTGGAACATAAACGAACGAGGAAGAACCTATTTATCAAAAAAAGATTATAAAGCCGCCCTTCTAGATTTTGAGCAAGTCGTAGAACTCGATTCAACCTACCATTGGGCGATCGCTAATCACGGCTTAACCTATCGATTGATGGAACGCTATCCAGAAGCGTTGGCTGACTATACTCGGGCAATTGACCTTGACCCAGAATACGAATGGGCGATCGCAAAACGCGGTGAAGTGCGATCGCTCACAGGAGACCACACCCAAGCTCTCCAAGACTTCAATCGTTCTCTCGAACTTGACGCCAACAGCAATTGGACTCTCTACTTTCGCTCACTTACCTACAGAGCGATTCACCAAACAGAGAACGCAAAAGCTGATATCGAACAAGCTATTAAACTTGCTCAACAAGACTACGAAGCCAAACCCCTAGACCATGGCAATATTCTCAATCTAGCGATATATCACCTCACCGCTGGCGATGTCGGCCAAGCCAAATACCTATACCAGGACGCTTTAGAAAAAGTATCCTCAGCCAAACTTATCAAAGAAGCCATCCGCGACTTAGGAGATCTGCTCACCGTGCTGCCAAACTTCCCAGATGCTCAAGACCTATGTAGATACCTGGAATCCGCTCTGTCGAGAAGACCTGACCATCCTGCTTAAGCGCTTTGTAGCATAGCGCGTGCTGCTTGCGGTAGTCCAAGGAGTCAGGAGAACGGCTCATTCAAAAGAGAGAGCCCACAGTCTCTATTTTCTAGCCATAATAGAGCGGCGGTTTACACAATTCTCATGGCACAAACAGCACTGATTACAGGCGCATCCAGCGGCATCGGATTAGAACTTGCAAAAGTCTTTGCTCGCAACCAATACAACCTCATTTTGGTCGCTCGCAGTGAAGCAAAGCTTGAATCTTTGAAAAGCGAACTGAGCGAGCAGTACGGAATTCAGGCGGTGGTTTTGAGCCATGACCTAACCGACAAAGACGCCCCCGCCCGACTATTTGACCAGGTGCTGCAGCAAAATCTCACCGTCGATGTGCTCGTGAACAATGCGGGCTATGGAGACTACGCTGAATTCGTGAGCAGCGACTGGGAAAAGCTACAGGGCATGATTTTGCTGAATGTCCTGGCGCTCACTCACATGACGCGGCTGTTTTTGCCGGCAATGGTTGCCCAAGGCAGCGGCAAAGTGCTGAACGTATCATCTACCGCCGCTTTCCAGCCGGGGCCGATGATGGCCGTTTACTTTGCGACTAAAGCTTATGTGCTGTCGTTTAGTGAAGCGATCGCAGCCGAAACCGAAGAAGCGGGCATTGGTGTCACCGTCCTGTGCCCCGGTCCCACACAGTCAGACTTCATCGGCACAGCCAATATGGACAAAATGGCCCTGTCTAATAATATTTCTGAAGAGGCCATTCCCACCGCCGCAGAAGTCGCCGAGTTTGGCTATAGCGCCCTGCAAAAAGGGGAAGTCGTTGCCGTCCACGGCTTCTCTAACAAGCTGATGGCCTTTTCTACCCGGCTCGCGCCCAGAGGGCTTATCCGCAAAGGCGTCAAGCAGTTTATGGCATCCAAGTGAAGACGCGGAACCTGGCAGTTAGCGGTGGGGCGATCGCACCTCAAAAGAAATAGAATCCCCTTCAGATCGAGTCGGCGATCGCTTTGTATTGCCCGGATCATCTGCTTTGCTAACTGAAGCCGCTGCTTTGGGCGGAGGTGACGACGCAGGCTCGCTCTGAATAGCGCTCCGCTGAGGAAAGTGCGCCGCATTACTGGCCGCAGCTAAACCCATGCCGCCCAAAATCAGCCAGCCACCGGAAAACTGCCCAATCTTTAGCTGTATAGCCCATTGAAACAGCTCAGCCCCGACAAACAGCAAGCCAAAGCACATCAGCCAAATTTTCATCAGTCCCCCTCTCCAATCAAACCTTATGAGAGTTAACCCTCAGGGTTGCTTACACCTGGCTTTTTGAACTGGGTTCAAAAATTGTGTGAGCAGCCTTAAATCGAGAGCAATAACGTTAGAGTAAGAAGATAACTCACCCTGCACCAGAATTTCTGTGAAAGTTCAATCTACCGATGCGCCCTTCAGAGGCATTACCCTGCTCTCTAACCGAGAAATCGACGCCATGCGTCCGGCCTGCAAGCTGTCGTCTGAGCTGTTAGACTTCCTTGAGCCTATGGTCGTTCCAGGCGTCAGCACTTTAGAGCTGAATGATGCCGCTGAAAAGTGGACGAGAAAGCACGGTGCGACCAGTGCGCCTTTGGGCTATCCGGGCGCGGAGGGCGCGATGGATTTTCCCAAGTCCATTTGTACCAGCCTCAATGAGGTGGTCTGTCACGGCATTCCCAACAAAAAAGATATCCTCCAGTCGGGCGACATCATTAATATTGACGTGACGCCCTTGCTCAACGGCTATCACGGCGACAGCTCGCGCACCTTTTTAGTCGGAGAAGTGTCTCCGGAGGCTCGCCGTTTGGTTGAAGTGACCCAAAAGGCGATGTGGAAAGGCATTGAAGCGGTCAAACCAGGCGGACGCATTGGCGATATTGGCGCAGCGATTCAGGCTTATGCGGAGGCCGAAGGCTTTTCGGTCGTGCGAGATTTTGTCGGACACGGGGTTCACCGCATCTTTCACGCAGAGCCACAGGTGCCCCACTACGGCGTTGCTGGCAAAGGCAAGAAAATCCGCCCCGGCATGGTCTTTACCATTGAACCGATGCTGAATGTCGGTAGCTATGAAGTAGATCTGCTTGACGACCAGTGGACGGCGGTTACGAAAGACGGTCAGCTCTCTGCTCAGTTCGAGCATACGCTGGCAGTCACCAAGTCAGGCGTGGATGTGCTGACGTATTTACCGGCAGCGGTGGCGGCTTCTCGGTAGGCTTATTCTGCCAAAAACTCCGATTCCAGAAGTGACATTATCAGCATCGGCGCGTAGCCATCAGGGGTTCTCCAGCGATCGCGCAAAACCCCTTCCGTCACAAACCCTTCACTCTCATACAGCGATTTAGCGCGCTGATTGCTTGCCACCACATCCAGCCACAGGCAGTGACAGCCAAGCGTCTCAAAAGCAAACGCTTTCACCCAGCGCAGAATTTGTCTGCCGTAGCCCTGCCCTTTCTCGGTCACGACGATGCGCTGCAAATTGATTGCCCCGTGCGGATTTTCTAGCCCCGTCAAAATGGTGTAGCCAACCGGGCGATGGCGATCCGCTGCAATCAAGTGCGCACAGCCAGCATCGACAATGGCGGCTTGATGCTGCGCCTGTGTCCACTGGCCTATGTAGGGTGCGTTTTCAGGATGCTGCTCGGCAGTCAGTATAAAGGGTAACTCCGATAGCCGGGTAGGCCGTAGTACTATTTCACTTGCCTGATGGTTCATCCAATCATTAGCCAGGATATGTCTTTTGCTATAAAATTTTTCCTACAGTATATCGCTCAAAATCAGACAAAATCGCCGGGTATAGCCGGTAACTGCACTCTTCTGCACTGATTGCAGTAGCCGTCTTTACAATTTCTATGGTTTACGATACCCGTTCGCTGTTATTGCCTGCGCTCGTCTCTGCTGTGATCGCACAGCAATACCAAGAGCCAGCGGTATTGCGCTATCGCTCAGCGGCTGACCGGATAGCGTCCCTTGCCGATCTACGAGCCCAGGCCATCTACCAGGTCGGGAATTGGCCATGCGTCTAAGCCAAAAAGTTGCGCTCGTAACCAGCAGCGCCTCGGGTATTTGCGCGAGCACTGCCCAACAGCTCGCTGCCGAAGGTGCCAGAGTGATGATCTGTGGTCGCAACGCTGCGCAAGGACGGGCAACTGTCCGCCAGATTCGCAGCAGCGGCGGGCGAGCGAGCTTTACGCTTGCCGATATCGCCGTGGCCGCTGACACTAAAGCGGCAGTCGATGAAACTATTGCCACCTATGGCCGTCTGGACATTTTGTTCAACCATGCGAGCAGTGGTTACGCCCGCGATAGCGTCCTTTTGGAGGTGTCAGAAGCCGTCTGGGATCGGGTGATTGAGACCACGCTGAAAGGGACTTTTTTTTGCTGTCAGTATGCGCTGCCTTTTTTACAGCAGTCTGGCAGCGGCACCATTATCAACCTGGTTGAGCAGTTACCCGCAGATCCTATGCAGTCGGTTACGGCAGTCTGTCAGGGGGGGATTTTGGCGATGACAGGGGCGATCGCTCAGCAATTTTCTGCCGATACCGTGACGGCAAATCTGATTTGGGTGAGCGAACCGACTGTCGACAAAGCTGTCGTTAGTGGTGACCTCAACCTGCTGATGGCGCAGATTATCAGAGGGCCAGTTGGCCACAGCGAACCGGCTCGGCCCTTTACCGACATTGCCGAAGCTGTGATGTATTTGGCGATTGGCGGCAGCGATCTCCACGGCTCAGCCTTGGTTGTCAACGGCAGTCCGCTCACTTCGTAGGCACGTTATCGTTCGGCATCGTTCGGCGGCGGATCTTCTTCTTCGAGCAGGTCGTATTCACCGGCCCATACTGCCGTTAGCAGCCCCAGTCCGTACTGTGTCAGAGTGGCTTCCGCTCCATTTAGCTCAATGTCTTCGGGGCTACCGCCCGCTGCTTCAATCAAGTCGCTCATCCAGACGTAGCACGGATCTGCGGGATGACGAAGCAGCGTCTCCAGACGGGCTTGCTTAGTCAGAGATAATTGCCGCTGTAGGAGTACGTACAGTGACACGTTGGTGCGATGCTCTACGCCGCCTAATACCTGATGTAAGTACCAGGCTGCCTGAGCATTGTCTAGCTCGTCAAGACGCTGCTCTACTCGGGCGAGCATCCGTCCGACAAAGTTGACGCCCAGGTAAGCATTGAGATATTCGGCTGGCAGGGCCGGGTCAACTTCTACGCGCTCACAAATGCCGGCCCAATCCACTTCTGGGTAGGCCACCTTAAGCTTTTCAAAGGCGCGATCGCTAATTTGCGCCGAGGCCGTCTGCAAGTCATAAGAAAAATCCTCCCCGGGCTTGGCTCCAGCATCTACCAGCATCCGAAACAGTTGAATCGCATCGTCAGCCATGTTTTTTTGACCTCCTAGCTACTGCCGACCGCCGACACTTTGGCGGCATCGCGGTAAGCGGCATACACTGCGTTGACGTTATACCAGTTCAGGAACACCCGCGACAGTTCTTGCGAGAGCTGCGGATGGCCCCGGTTAATCAGCCAGCGCAGCATTGGCCCCATCGTCCGCTCATTCAGCAGCCCGCCCAGCGACAGCCCGCCCCACAGCAGCCGGTGCAGCCAGGTCATTTGAATCATCAGCCGCACGTCCAGAGTGGGATGCTTTTGGTAAAAAACGACGCCCATCCGCGCCCGCTGAATTTCTTTATCTATTAGCTCGGGCAGCTCTTCGACAGAAAAGGCCGGGTGCCAGTGATAGCCCACCGCCTCAGGGCTCTTAATCAGCGACAGGCCGTTATTTTTGAGCCGTACGCCCAGCTCCAGATCTTCCCAGCCGTACTGCGTAAACTGCGGGTCGAATAGGCCCGCTTCCAGCAGCCAGCGCTTAGCGATCGCCACATTCCCCGTCGCAAAAAACGCCCGCGAATAGTCCGTCACCTTAAAGGGTTCAGCGGTCGGCTGCTCAAAATTACAGGTATTCACCACCCGGCCATAGGTAAACACGCGCTCGTTGCCCCGTTCGTAGGCTTTTGTCAGCGCGTCGGCATGGTACTGCAAAAAGCCGTCTAAAACGACCAGATCGCTGTCGATGAAGATAATCGTATCGCCTTCGGCCTTTTGTACGCCGAAGTTGCGGGCGATCGCGGCCCCCTCATGATCCTGCTCGTACAGCTTCACGTGGGGAAACTCGGCTGCACTGCCTCGAATCCACTCCACTGTGCCATCGGTCGAGCCATCGTCTACCAGCACAATTTCATAGCCTGCCACTGGCCCATCGGGTCGCAGCACCTGGTTTTCCATTGCCCGCAGGCACTTTTCCAAAATCGGCTGTCGGTTGTAAGTAGGGATGACAACGCTAAAAAACAGGGGGCTTAAAACCATGGGCCTCGATGTGCTCGTTTCCTCACATTCTATTTCATCTCTCCGCCCCGCCCTGCCATATTATGAAGCTGATCACTTCATAAACGGTATAAATTAGGCTATGGGTCTTGCAGATAAAGTCGTTTTAGCATACTCAGGCGGAGTAGATACAACGGTATGTATTCCTTACCTCAAAGAAAAATACGGCGTTAAAGAAGTCATCACGCTAGCGGCGGATCTCGGTCAGGGCGATGAGCTTGAGCCCATTCGTCAAAAAGCGCTCAAGTGCGGTGCCTCAGAATCAGTGGTGACCGATGTCACCGAACCCTTCATCACCGACTACGCCTTTCCCGCCATTCAGGCCAACGCCCTCTACGAAAATCGCTATCCGCTGTCTACAGCGCTGGCAAGGCCGCTAATTGCCAAGCTGCTGGTCGATACCGCTGCCCAGTACGGTGCGGACGCGGTGGCTCACGGCTGTACCGGCAAAGGCAATGACCAGGTGCGCTTTGATGTGGCGATCGCTGCCCTCAACCCCGACATCAAGGTGCTCGCCCCTGCCCGCGAATGGGGCATGAGCCGCGAAGAAGCCATGGCCTACGGCGAAAAGTTCGGCCTGACCTTCCCGGTCAAGAAATCCTCGCCCTACAGCATTGACCGCAACCTATTGGGCCGCTCCATTGAGGCGGGGCCGTTGGAAGATCCCTGGATTGAACCGCAAGATGAGGTGTTTGTGCTGACCAGGGCGATCGCCGACACCCCCAACGAACCTGAGTACGTTGAAATTGGCTTTGAGCAAGGTCTGCCGGTTAGTCTGAACGGCAACGCCCTTGCTCCGGTCGCCCTGATCAGCGAACTCAACGAAATCGTTGGTCGCCACGGCATTGGCCGCATCGACATGATTGAAAACCGGCTGGTCGGCATCAAGTCCCGCGAAATTTACGAAGCGCCTGCCCTGCTCGTGCTGATCGACGCTCACCGCGACCTCGAAAGCCTCACGCTGACCGGCGATGTCACCCAGTACAAGCAAAATATTGAAAAGACCTACGCTCAGATGATCTACAACGGTCTCTGGTACAGTCCGCTCAAAGCAGCCCTCGATGCCTTTATCGTGCAAACTCAGGCCCGCGTTTCGGGCACTGTCAAGGTCAAGCTGTTCAAGGGCCATGCCAACATCGCTGGCCGCAAGTCGGACAAAGCGCTGTACTCAGCAGAACTCTCCACCTACAGCGACGACGATAAGTTCGACCACAAGGCGGCAGAAGGCTTCATCTACGTATGGGGCTTGCCTACTCGCGTCTGGTCACAAAAAACCCGCTGAGAAGAGCGGCGCTAGCATCAGGGAGAGCTGTCTTACCGATCAAACCCGCTCAGTCAGGCGCTCAGTCAGGCGCCCAGTCAGGTCAGTTCTCCCTTATATCAGAACCTGTGAAGCATCTGCTTAGTTAAGTTTAGTCATAGCTTCTGTCAAGCCGCCAAGGTCAGATTGATATGATATTGTTGTAGTCAATTAACGATTGAGGATGCTGACTTCTAGCCCTTAACCACTCTTTCAGGGCAGCTCTCAGCCGAACCTGAGAAAGCAGTGGGCTAGCGATTGATAGGCACCTCTTAAACTTTTATAAATTCAGTTTTTTGGAGCGCCAGCGGGCCATGTCAATTTACGTAGGAAACTTGTCTTACACTGCCAAAGAAGAAGATCTCGAACAGGTCTTCGCTGAATACGGTAAGGTCAAGCGCATTACCCTACCCACTGATCGCGAAACCGGTCGCCTCCGTGGATTTGCCTTTGTCGAACTTGAAGAAGAAGCCAATGAGGACAAAGCCATTGAAGCCCTAGACGGAACCGAGTGGATGGGCCGAGAGCTGCGGGTAAATAAAGCCAAACCCCGCGAGCAGCGCAGCCGCCCCGCGAATGACGGCGGTTGGAACTAGCCCGATTGCGGTATACTGGGTTGCTACCCATTCGTATACTAAGGAGGTGAACCCGTACATGGCTCAAGTTGTCCTCGGACAAGATGAAAATCTCGAAGCAGCGCTCCGACGCTTTAAGCGTAAAGTAGTGCGAGCAGGTATTTTTCAAGACATCAAGAAAAACCGCTATTTTGAGACACCTCCCGAAAAGCATAAGCGTAAAGCGCTCGCCCGGCAGCGTCAGCGCAAGCGTCGCTCTCGTCGCTAAGCTGCCTTCGGACACCCGGTGAAAATCGGTTTTGC
>JBBQAC010000308.1:0-4595 GCA_038315915.1 Phormidesmidales cyanobacterium | reverse complement strand
CTATGCACCCGATTGCCGAGAGACTATCTGTAGGCGTTCGAGGTTACCTGCGGCGAGTGATGGGCAACGTTATGCAGCAAGAGCAATGACCGAAGAATTTGACTTTTCCCAATCTTGATTTATCAGCTGTACAGGGCTTTTTTACTTGGCCCCGCGCTCCTTTGCTTTTGCCGATTTTGCTGCTGCCTTCCGAAGCTTGGCCGCGCCCGGACAGATATCCAATAAGTCACACCGCAAACACTGCGGGCTGCGAGCCGTACAGACCGCCCGACCATGATAGACCAGCCGAATAGACCAGTTTTCCCAGTCAGCCTGCGGCAGCAGCTTCATGAGATCCTGCTCGATTTTCACCGGCTGGCTATGCTTGGTCAACCCAAACAGGCCGGATATCCGCTTTACATGGGTATCGACCGTCACCCCTTCATGAATGTCAAAGGCATGCGCTAAAACAACGTTGGCCGTTTTGCGAGCAACCCCCGGTAGCCGGGTGAGTTCTGCCATTGTGTGCGGCACTTGTCCGCCAAACTCGGTGACAATCATCTGGCAGGCGGCACGAATGTTTTTCGCCTTGTTGCGATAGAAGCCGGTTGAGCGAATGAGTTCTTCTAGCTCGGGTAGATCAGCCTCTGCAAAAGCCGCAGCATCAGGAAATCGGGTAAATAACGCTGGGGTTACCTGATTCACTCGGGCATCGGTGCATTGCGCTGCCAGCATCGTGGCTACCATGAGCTGAACTGGCGACTCGTAGTCCAATGAGCAAGGTGCCTCCGGGTACATCAACTTGAGCCGTGCCAAAAGTTCCAAGGCGCGTTGCTTCCCCGGCAGCTTTTGGAAGGGCCTTAAAGGAGGCGGTAGCCGGTCGGGTAGCGGCAGCGGGGTCGCTTTGTAACCGTTAGCTTGGCTAGGAACCTGGTGGATGGTTGGGAGAGTGCTCACGTCGGCGATCGCAGAAATAGCAGAACTCATTGCCTCAAACTACTGACGCAGGTTTTGTAGGACTTCGAGCTGGGTGGTATCGCGAATGATCAAGAAAATACCCAGACTCAACAGCAGGAAAATACCGGTCTGCATCACACTTTCCTGGAATCGCATGGGCAAAGGCTTGCCCCGCAATGCTTCTATCAGTAAGAAGGCTAACTGACCACCGTCGAGCGCAGGCAGCGGCAAGATGTTGATAATTGCCAGGTTGATGCTGATAATGGCGGCGAAGGGAAACAGGCTTCTGCCATCTGTCTTTGCCAACCCCGCGCCCTGCTCAACAATCTTTACCGGACTGCCTACCTGACCGGCCATTGAAGAAAAGTTGGTAAATAAGGCAACCATCCCGCCTGCAACAAGCTGAGTTTTCTGCTGAAACTCCTTTGCGGCCATAGTCAGCACTTCGCCTGGGTTCTTTGCCGGACGGTAATTGACCGTGCCGTTGGGCTGTAGGGCAACACCGATGACGGCTTCGCCGGTTGTCGGGCTGATTTGGGGGGTGACGGTAACGGTGATTTCTTTGTCGAACCGTTGCAAGGTCAAATCGACAGGCTGATTGGGGCTAGCTTGAATAATTCTGATCAGCTCCTGCTGAACGGCTTCTTCGCCTTCTAGCGGCTGGTCGTTTGCCGCCAAAATGACATCGCCTGCTTTGACACCGGCGATCGCCGCTGGCATATCCGGCATCACCTCAGGAATAAAGACACCCGGCTTCAGGTTGAAGCTATCAGGCACCCCAATACTGCCAAACTGCACCACAAACACCAGGTATGCGAACACCATGTTGGCAATCACACCCGCGCTGATCACAATCGCCCGATCCAGCACGGGGCGATTGCGCAGCAGATCGGGATCATTGGCTGGGATATCGCTTTCAGGGTCGTCGTCGGGAAAGCCGACAAATCCACCGAGGGGAACTGCCCGCAGCGCGTACTCGGTTTCTGGCCCCTGAAACTTCCACAAAATCGGCCCAAAGCCAATCGAGAAGCGGTTGACATGAATGCCCTGAAGGCGAGCCGCCATAAAGTGGCCAAGCTCATGAACAAAGATCAGAAGGGCTAAAACCCCAATTACGGCCAGTACGGTCATAGAAGCGCTGCGCTAGGTTAACTTTTATTATTTTTTATTGTACAAGGCGATCCCGGCGATTGTATGAGCCTAAGGGCTAACCACTGCGGTAATGGTCGATGTGCCCATGTACTTTTGCAGCACATCGGGTACCTGAATGCTGCCGTCAGCCTGCTGGTAGTTCTCCAAAATCGCGGCCATCGTGCGGCCTACTGCAAGCCCTGATCCGTTCAGCGTGTGCACATACTGAGTGCCCTTTTTGCCCGCTTCTTTGAACCGGATATTAGCCCGCCGTCCCTGAAAATCTGTGCAGTTGGAGCAGCTAGAAATTTCTCGGTATTTACCAGCAGAGGGGAGCCACACTTCTAAGTCGTAGGTTTTAGCGGCGCTGAAGCCGATGTCCCCGGTGCAGAGTTCCAGTACGCGGTAGGGCAGTTTGAGCTGCTGCAAAATGTCTTCGGCGTCGCGCGTGAGCTTTTCAAGTTCGTCAAAGGAATTGTCCGGGTGCACGAACTTGTACATCTCAACTTTGTTGAACTGATGCAGCCGGATCAGTCCTCGGGTGTCGCGGCCATAGCTTCCGGCTTCGCGGCGAAAGCAGGGGGTGTAGGCGCAATAGTGAATCGGCAGTTGGTCGGCTGTGAGGACTTCGTCGCGGTGCAGATTCGTCAGCGGCACTTCGGCAGTGGGTGTGAGCCAGAGATCATCGCGATCGCACTTAAACCCATCTTCGGCAAACTTAGGCAGTTGCCCCGACCCCTGCATGGAGTCCGAATTGACCAAAATTGGCGGCATCACTTCGGTATAGCCTGCGCCCGTATGCCGCTCTAGCATGAACGAAATCAACGCCCGTTCCAGCGCTGCCCCAGCCCCTATGAGCGTGACAAACCGGCTCTGCGCTATTTTCACAGAGCGCTCAAAGTTCATAATGCCGAGCTTTTCACCAATTTCGTAGTGAGGTAAGCGGCCATCTTCAGGTGGAATGAACTGATCGCCCCAGCGCCGCACCTCTACATTGTCGTCTTCGCTTTTGCCCGCAGGCGTAGTCTCACTAGGTAGGTTGGGAATGGTGAGCAAAATACCTTCAATTTCGGCATTCAGCTCGCGCTCGCGGGGCTCTAGCTCACCGATTTGCTGCTTGATCTGATTGCCTTTTGCCCGCAGCGCTTTCACCTCATCGCTGGC
The DNA here is from genome assembly GCA_038315915.1 of Phormidesmidales cyanobacterium. Classification (GTDB taxonomy): domain Bacteria; phylum Cyanobacteriota; class Cyanobacteriia; order Phormidesmidales; family Phormidesmidaceae; genus Phormidesmis. The sequence goes on along the minus strand of JBBQAC010000308.1, from coordinate 1,364 downwards.
AGGGTCAGCCCCTTCGCGAATCTTTTGACCGACTGACTTCCCCACCTCGTTGCTCTGAGCCTGCAAGTCCGAGCGTTCTTTCTCAATTTCTCGCTGCTGAGCATCCAAAGCCAGCAAAGGCTGAAGGTCGTACGAACCGCGTTGTCCCAAAGCGGCCTGCACCTGGGCGGTTTTATCCCGAATTAGCTTGATATCCAGCACGGTCTTAATCCTATTGTCCTAAGGCTGAGATATTTCTCATATGCCAGGTTAACAGGCAAAGGGACGGTCAGGGTCAATGCCCTGCCGTCCCTTTGCGAATATCTAATTGTCAGTACAGCCGTTTGCGATCGCCCGGTGCTTACACAACCTGCTGAATTTCAGCAATCTCAGGAATAAATTCGCGCAGGCGACGCTCGATGCCCATCCGCAGGGTCATGGCCGAACTTGGGCAGCTACCGCAAGCGCCATTCAAGCGCAGCTTTACAATTGGGCCGTCGAGTTCTACGAGTTCTACGTTGCCGCCATCCGCCATCAGGTAAGGGCGCAGCTCATCAAGCACCTGTTCAACGTTGGGTTCGGTCAAGGCTAAAGTTGCCATCTATATATCATCTCCAGATATGTAATGTTTAGTCTAGTTTAGCGGTTCTGCGAGCCAAGTTGCCGATTCCCTCAAGCGGTCTGTTGGGATTGGCTAGCTAGCTTGCAGTTCGTCCAATCGGGCCAGGACTTCCTGACTATGAATGGCAGGGCGCACACCGAGGAAGCGTTCTTTCAATACGCCCTCCGGATTGATCAGGTAGGTATGACGCATCGACATTGGCTTCATCCAGGAGCCGTAGGCGCGGCTGACTTGTCCATCCGGGTCAGAGAGGAGGGGAAAGACCAGCGCTTCAGCATCGCAAAACTCGGCGTGAGAATCTACATCGTCAGCGCTGATGCCAATAACTTGGGCATTGCGGCGCTGATATTCGGGCAGGTCACGCTGAAATCGCTGGGCCTCCAACGTGCAGCCGGGGGTGAAGTCGCGAGGATAAAAATACAGCACCACCCACTGTCCGACATAGTCCGATAGGGAAAGCTCGCCCTCATCACTGTTCGTCGGCAGTGTAAAGGTAGGGGCAGGTTGATCGATAGTCGGCTGCTTCCCGCCCATCGCGTGAGCTATGGGTGTGAGCGGCGAAAACGCGGCTATCAGGCTAAACAGAGCAGTCAGAAAAAAAGTCAGAACCACCGACCGGCCCATCGGTAAATTCATCCGGCGAAGCGTCATAGATCTTATCGATAAGGGGATATCTCAAGTTTATAATGCGCACATGAAAAAATACTGGCGCGAAAGCTGGGCAGTCGCTCGGCGCATTCTCACAGAGCTATTTCGGCGTAAG
>JBBQAC010000229.1:0-7297 GCA_038315915.1 Phormidesmidales cyanobacterium | reverse complement strand
CCTCACAATAAGTATCAACTATCTTTTGACGAAATTCGAGAGAGTAAGCTTTCATCACTACCTCCTGAAGAAAAATCCGTTGAATCAATAATTTTTCCCTACATTGATCGTACCTCATCCGTCTAGGAACCGCTATATCTGATCGGCAGGTGAGAGCGGTAAGAAAACGGTGAAGGTGGAACCTTTGCCGACTGCCGATACCAGCTCAATTCTGCCCTGTAAAATCCTCACTAGCTTGTTGACGATCGTCAGCCCGAGACCACTGCTTTCGGGTAGGTAGTCTTCTTCATCCCCGAGGCGAACGTAGGGCTCAAAAACTTGGCTTTGCTGCTCAGGGTCGATGCCCCTGCCGGTGTCGCAGACGGCGATCGCCCAATGATCGCTATCAACGGTGTAGCAGGTAATGGTAATGCTGCCCTCATCGGTGTAGCGAATGGCGTTACTGATTAAGTTGACGAGAATTTGCTGGAGGCGTAGGGTGTCGGTAGAGACCTGCTCAGGGGCGCGATCACAATCGATCATCAGGGCGAGCGACTTGCTTTGAGCAGACGGTTCTAGCGTATCGATGACCGCCGGTAAGAGCGTCATCAGGTTGACGAGTTCCAACGTCAGCCTGATCTCCTGAGACTCTTGCCGTGAAGCCTCTAAAGTATTGTTAATCAGACGCAGGAGCTGTCTGCTGTTGCTGATCACTCGCTCCATCTGACGGATCTCTAATGAAGATCCTGCTTCCGGAGTGAGCTGCTGCTTTTGCTTACGCAGCAGGAGTGACGAAAATCCCATAATGGCGTTGAGCGGATTCTTCAGCTCATGGGCCAGGTGGGAGAGATTGTCTTTTTGGCTTTGCACTAAGCGAGTGAGTTCTTGATTGGTCAGCAGGAGCTGAGCCTGCATTTGCTCCAGGGTATCAAAACGCTGTTTGACATAGCTATCGAGTGAGATTAAGACTGCGCCATCGAGCACATCGTCAATTTTACGGACGGCTCTAATGGCTTCTGGGACGGTGCCTTCACATAGATTAGGTTCTAGCGCCGACAAGACTACGTTGCGCAAAATTCGATATTCTCGCACCACTTCAGCCGTGTCGAAACCCTGCTCGGCGCGAACGGTGCCATGCTCCAGCGCATACTCGGTGAATTCTCGATCTTCATCATCCAAAGGGTCTGCGGTGAGCAGGGTAGCGATCGCATGCAAAATTTCCGGCAGCGCGTTGTGAATTTCTTTATGCGTCAGCTCTTTATTGCTGCCGAGTTTGACATCGCGGCGGACTTCCTCAATCCAGGTAGCGATAATCTCGTCGAGTTTCTCAAGTAGCACTTGGCCGGGATCTTTCATAGCTTTTTAAGACTGCTCGGATTCGAGACCAGTTTCTTTACACATTCTCACTCATTAGCTTATCAGGCCGGATTCCCTTCTGAACGTTGCCGATGAACCAAATTTACAATTGCAGCTATCAGCTCAGGATTACCCACTGGCTTGATCAAATGCCGCTGAAATCCCGACTCGACAATATGCTCGGTGTGGGCACCGGTAGCGTAGCCGGTCAGGGCGATCGCTGGGAGGTCGCCGCCTTGCTCGGGGGGGCGCGATCGCAGCCAGCCAATCAGCTCAAAGCCGTCTCTACCCGGCAGGCTGATATCGCTGAGCAACAGATCTGGTAGAGAATCTGCTTGCAGTTTTCCAATCGCCTCTGCAACAGAAGCTGCCGTAGTGACCACAGCGCCCTGCATTTGCAGCGTCACCGTCAAAATCTCCAAGCTATCGGCATCGTCTTCAACCACCAGAATGGTCAGATCGCTCAGCAAGTGATCGCCGACTGGCAGCTCTGCCTCCTCTGCTGAGGGGGATGCCTCGATCAAAGGCAGCGTAATCGTCAAGGTTGTGCCCGATCCCTCGCCTGGGCTACTGATTTGCACAGTGCCCTCATGCGCTTCGACAAAGACTTTGATAATCGCCAACCCTAAGCCTAATCCGCCATACTGCCGCGAATTGGAGCTATTAGCCTGCCGAAACCGATCAAACACGTAGGGTAAAAATTCAGGATCAATTCCTCTGCCCGTATCGGTCACCTGCAAGTGGGCCTGCCGCTCGGTATAGCTCAGGCGAAGGCTAATTTGCCCGTCTCTATCGGTGAATTTGAGCGCATTCGAGAGCGCATTCCCCAATACCTGCCGCAGCCGATCCGGGTCAAAAAGATAGTGCGCTGGTGCGGCTGCTAGCGTGGTGATGAGCTGAATACCCGCCTGCTCAGCAGCGGGCTGCGTACTCTCTACGATGCCCTCTACCAGCTCGGTCAAATCGACCGGGTGTCGCTGTAGCGATATCTGTCCTTGAATAATTCGAGAGACTTCCAACAGGTCTTCGATAATGCGGGTTTGGGTTTGGGCGCTGCGCTGAATGCTGTTGAGGGCGCGATCCAGCATGACCGGATCGGGATCGGTCTTGAGCAGCAAATCTGTCCAGCCCAAAATCGCCCCTAGCGGTGTGCGCAGCTCGTGAGAGAGCACCGACAAAAACTCGTCTTTACTTTCATTGGCGGCCTCAGCCTCTACCCGAGCGGCCCGCTCTTGCGCAAGCTGCACGCGCTCTTGCTCAGCTCGCCTGCGCTTGGTAATATCTTCAATCGAAAGCAAGATCATTCGCGATCCGGCCACATCCGGACTTTGTTCAATCTCACAAGCGTTCAGCAGCATCACCTTACGGCCAATATGCTGAAAACTATGGTCGATTTCAACATCTCGAACCGGCTCGTCACCTGCTAACAACTGCTCCAAAGCCGCTCGCAGCATCGGAATGTCCCACTGCCCATTGCTCAGCTCAAACAACGAATGCGTTTCGGTCTCAGCGGCTGAGATTTGAAAAGTCTCGTAAAAAGCGCGGTTGGCCGTGGTCACCTGCCAATTGGTGGTGAGCACCAATAACGGTGCGCGTACCGTATCGACAATGCTTTCGGCGTACAGGCGGGCCCGCTCAAGCTGCTGCTGCGATCGCTTAATATCGTCAATATCCACCAGGGCCATCACCGCCCCGTCGATTTGATTGTCGGCGGTGCGATAGGGGCGAATGCGCAGCCGGTACCAGTGGCCCGCGCTGTCCTGCACTTCTCGCTCTTGCGCGTCGAGCGTGTCAATCACCGCTGAAATTAGCGACTCTAGATCCACAATATCGAGATCGATGCGGATATCGCTAATCGGTCTGCCCACATCGCCAGGAATCAGATTGAACAAATGCTGAGCGTTCGGCGTAAACCGCCGAATGCGCAGATCGCTAGAGAGCATCACAATCGGAATATTAACATTGTTCAATAAGTTGAGTAAGTCGTTGTTGATTGTGCGAGCGTCGGCGTTGCGGCTTTGGAGTTCTTCATTAGTTGTCTTCAGCTCTTCGTTAGAAGCTTGAATCTCTTCTTTTGCTGTTTGCAGCTCTTCGTTGGTACTTTGCAGCTCCTCATTACTTGATAGAATTTCTTCGTTAGCGGTCGTCAGTCGCTGATTGGTGACATCGTGCTCTTCGATGGTGGCCTGTAAGTATGCCTGAGTGTCGAGCAGCTCTTGCTTAGCGATGGCCAGTTCCCGCTGAAGCCGCCCCCTATCCGCAGAGGAGGATGGGGGACTACCCTCCTCACTGGCGCTGCTCTCTTCAGCAACAATCGAGGAGCCTTCTTCAAACAGGATTAAATAGCTGCGATCGCGTGAAACCGGATTTCTGATCGGCGTGACTTCGATATGGACGTAGCGCGGGTTGTTTTCGATTTGCAAGCGCTCTCTTCTGACTGTAATCGACTGCGCCCTGGCCTGGTCTATGGCTGAGCGCAGTTCGATTAGCAAGCTGGGCAGCGCCATTTTGACCAGGCTGAAGCTCGGTTCGCCGGACGCAGGCTTGAGATAGGGGCTGGTATCGCCACGAAAGTATAAGATATTGAGCTGTTCGTTGACGACAATGCCTACCGGCGCATATCGGTTCAGCGCAATCTGGTCGGCCTGCCGCTGCACGCTTGAGTAAGCCTGGCTTTCGACCGGCACTCCCTCGGCAGATGAGATCGCGTTAAGTGCCGTCTGATCGCTGGTAACAAAATCAAAGGTCAACCGGTTTGCAACCGAGTTGCAGCTATAGATCTTGTGCTTTTTGTCGGTAGTGGTGAACAGGTCGGAAGTCTCCCCGACGCTCTCGGAGCTGCCCAGCCAGAGAAATCCGCTAGCGTTAAGGCTGTAGTGAAAAACGGCCAGCACCCGCCGCTGCAAGGCTGCTGCAAAGTAAATCATCACGTTGCGGCAGCTAATGAGATCGATATTAGAAAACGGCGGGTCGCTGCCCAGGTTTTGGCGAGCAAAAACGCACAGATCGCGGACGGCTTTGCTAATTTGGTAGCGGCCCTCGGTGTGGGTAAAAAAGCGCTGTCGCCGCTCGGCAGAAACGCTCTCCATTTGATTTTCTGAATAGATTCCCCGGCGGGCAAATTGAATCGTCTCCTCGCTGACATCGGTGCCAAAAATTTGGATGGAGAGATTGATATTGTACTCAGAAAGGTATTCGAAAAGAGCGATCGCCAGAGAATAGCATTCCTGACCGGTAGAGCACCCGGCTACCCACAGCCGAATCGAAGCATCCAGCCCCTTTTGTTCAATCAGCGTGGGGAAAATAGTCTCCTTTAAGAAAGCAAAGGCTTCCGGGTCGCGAAAAAAGCTGGTAACAGTAATCAGCACATCGCGGCAGAGCGCCGACATTTCAGCCGGGTGGCTGCGCAGATGCTTCACATAGTCTTCCAGACTGTCGAGCCGGTAGAGTGCCATTCGCCGCCTCAGCCTTCGCTCGAAGGTCGCCCGCTTATACTGACCAAAGTCAATACCCGTACTCGTTCGCAGCAGGGTATACACCGCCGACAAATTGAGCCCACCTTCAGCGTCGATGTCGGCTGTTGGGAGCTGAGACGCGCTGACATAAGGATGCTGAACCAAGCTCATCAGTTCTTTGGCAATTTCACCCGGCGGCAAAATAAAATCGACAATGCCGGTTTCAATCGCACTGGTGGGCATATCGCTGTACTGAGCGGTATTTTCCGTTTGAGCAAAGGTAATACCGCCCGCCTGCTTAATCGCTTTGAGCCCCTGAGCGCCGTCGCCATCTAGCCCCGAAAGCACAATCCCAAACGCCCGCTTCCCGCAGTTTTTAGCCAAAGACTCAAAAAATATGTCAATTGACATAAACTTGCGCTGCTCTGGCGTTCTTGGCGTGAGATGAAGCTGCTCTCCCCTGATCGTCATTTGCATATTGGGCGGAATCACATAGATGTGATTAGGCTGCACTTGTACATTATCAGTGGCTTCAGACACGGGCATATTGGTCACCCGCGCGAGGATTGCGCTCAGCATACTGGGCGAATAAGAACTCAAATGCTGGATGACGACAATTGCCATACCCGTCTTAGCAGGTAGCTCGCGGAGCAGATCGGAGAAAGCTTCAATGCCGCCAGCGGAGGCTCCAATGCCAACAACCGGGAAAGCGCTGTCTGAACGAGACTGGGCAGGTTGAGACGGCGAATCGGGCATAGAGAGGCCAGGTAGTGAAAATATAAGCTTTAAGCAATATTACCGAAAAAGCCGACTGCGCTGATCGTATGTCGTTTGGAAGGGTTTGACACTGTCGCAGAACGGATACGAAACGTATAGTTGTGCGCTTTGACTAACGCTGCACTACAGTAGCTTACGCATCGCTGCCCAGTCATCGGTTTTGGCCAACCAGGGAGCGACTGGTACTTTTTTGGTAATGCCTTCATCGTCGATATAAATGTGCCGGTTGTCAGCCTTGACGACGTCCCACGAGTCAAAGGTGTAGCGCTTTCTTACCCCACCAAAGAGGTTATAAACGGTGAGCTGAGAAGGCTCTAGCAAAAAATAAGGGCGGCGCAGACAGTAAAAGCCAAACAAAAATAACAGCATACTGATCGCAGCAAAGGGAAAAGCGGTCTGGGCTTTGGCAGGTATCCAGAAGCTGAGGGTAAAACCTGCACTGCCGCTCAGCCAAAAAAGGACAGCCAGCGTTGTCTTGTAATAGGCTTTGAGTGGCTGCTGCGAGCTGCTGGGCTGCATAGGTAGGAAGACGGCGTCTGGAGAGGGAGTTTGAAGAAAGTAGCGGAAAACCGAATCTGTTGCTGTTTATTCCAGAATTTGAACGATTTTAAGGGCGATCGCTCAGACAATACCACCGAAATATCTACGGGCGCTGTCAAGTTTGCGGCTTTTGAATATTAAACGCCTCCTGACTTTGCGAATCGCCGACGTATCGCCAGTGCCAGGGCTCTTTGTCACCGCTGCCTAGCAATCCATCCGGCAGCAGCTTATTAGACGATCCGGCTACAGACGCAGATAGCTCAAATCCGTGGTTTTTGGCATTGGCCTGAAGCCACTCGAAGGCCGCTGTTTTGGCGAAGCTGGCCTGCCGGTCGTCGGCTTCTTCTGCGCCGCCAATGTCGAGCGCATAGCCAGTGACATAATCCTGCTCACCGTCAGCGCTAAAGCCCGACAGCGGATAGAGGTCAACGCTGTCGGCGCGAGCGGCCAACACCATTTGCCAGAAGGCATCTGCCGCTGCCGGTCGGAGTAAAATGCTGCCGTCTTCTAACAAAGGGGCGAGGTCGGCGGGTGACGCTTTGGCATAGGGCACCTCGGGCGCTGAGGCAGTCTCTTCTTTGTCGGAACGCCAATCCTGCCAGGTTTGCGGCAGGCGGCTGAGCCGATAGGCACCCCACTGATAGCTTTTCACCCCAATGCCCAGGGCTAGCAACAGCGCCACGCTGCCAGTCGCAAGCTTAAACAGGTAAGGCTTCGCCAGCGATGAGCGCTGAGACGGGCGAGTGAGCAGAGTTGAAGACGGCTGAGAAAATTGGCTGTGGCTGAACGCTTTGAGCCCAGGCGCGGCAATCACCGTGGGCAGGCGGCTGTCTTGGGCAATTTGATGGCGATCGCGCTCCATTCTCAGCGTTTTTAGCGCCGCTTGTGCTGTGGCAAAACGATCTTGCCAGTCGTGGCGCACCAGGCGATCAATAAATTCAGCCAGCGCTAAGCCAATGGTCACGTGCTCTCGCCACAGCAAGCCTTTAGCCGGGTCGTAGGCAAAGTCCTGATGCGACTTGCCGGTCAGCGCTTCAATGGCGATCAGCCCGAGCGCGTACAGGTCACTAGCAGGCTGTGGGTTCTGCTGGATTTGCTCGGGCGCGGCATAGGGCTGTGAGGCGACTGGAACGGTGCTACCCAGGGTGCCATCAGCGGTAATTTTGCTCTGGGCCAGCTTCAGCAAAGCC
>JBBQAC010000164.1:0-10066 GCA_038315915.1 Phormidesmidales cyanobacterium | reverse complement strand
CCTCACAATAAGTATCAACTATCTTTTGACGAAATTCGAGAGAGTAAGCTTTCATCACTACCTCCTGAAGAAAAATCCGTTGAATCAATAATTTTTCCCTACATTGATCGTACCTCATCCGTCTAGGAACCGCTATATCTGGTTAGGCTATCTACAAAAAGCAATAAGGATCCGGACGATAGCGTTCAGAACCTTCTAGAAAGCGCACTTATCCTTGAACTCTCAGCACTATAAGTTGAGTGAAAGCTCTGAAGCCTATGCACAGAGAGATTTCTATACATAGCTTCTGACTCTTTGTTCGCGTTTCTTTGGTATCCCATAACGCTCCGGCCTCGTTAAATACCGTCATTACTCCGCTGACTATTTTAAAGATTGTGTAAAGCATCAGGATATACCACTGCAAATGAAGAGTATATAAAATATACAGAAATATAAGTTCTCAGTGGCCTACTAGTATAAACTCTGAGGCCACGTGCATCGTTCCTGAAAGGATCTGTTTTGTCGTTCAATCTCTTAAGATTGCCCCTTCCATCACTCATCTACAGACAGAAGTAGAACTCCCTTATGTCTTCACAGCTACTAAAAATTTCAGGAAACGCTCTGATTGCGCCTGCTCAAAATCAAATTGCCTCAAAGCTTCCTAACGAGGCTATCCTCTTGAATCTAAACTCTGGCACTTACTACGGCTTAAACGAGGTAGGCACCTATATTTGGGGTTTGATTGCCCAACGGCCCTATCGTTTCGACCAGCTCCGCAACTCCTTACTCGAAGAATACGACGTTTCACCACAAGTTTGCGAGCAAGATCTGACGGCAATTCTCCTGGAGCTGAAAAGTGCGAGCCTAGTTGAGGTCAGCGATGGAACAGCTCCGTAAGCTTTCTCGGCTTTCAGGTCAGCAATGGCGGGTGCTACTCTATGCCTGTCTGTTGCTCAATGGAATACGGTTGGCGCTGTGGCTGCTTCCTTTCGGTGAAGTGAGAAAGCTGCTGGCTAAGATGTCACATCTGTGGAATTCTCACGAGCCTACCGAAACAGCTTCTGTCGGTTTTATCGTGCGAGCAGTGAAAATAGCAGCGGCCCGCTGTACGCCCGGACGCCCACTGTGCCTTGCCAGGGCATTGACCGCTCAGTCCCTGCTAGACGGGCATGGGCACGCCCATCAGCTCCGTATTGGAGTCGCTAAAGATGCTGCTAATAGGCTCACGGCTCATGCCTGGATTGAATATGAGGGACGCGTGATCCTGGGCGCGGTGAATGGACTGAACCGGTATCAACCGCTTGTGACGACAGTCGGGGCGGCGTCAGCGTTTGCCTCGCGCTCAGCAGAGTCTAGGGCAGGCTCATGAGCGGTATCGTCGGCATTTACAACCTCAATCAGCAGCCCGCAAAGCCTGACGACCTGCGCAAAATGCTAGGCACGCTGGCACACCGTGGCCCCAACGGCTCTGATATATGGTGCGCCGGGCCGGTGGGGCTCGGCCACCAAATGCTGTGGACGACACCCGAATCTTTGCTAGAGAAGATGCCACTGGTCAAGCAAATGCTAACCATCACAGCCGATGCTCGAATTGACAATCGAGAGGATCTCATTCCCCAGCTAAGATTTGAGGGCTACCCCGCTGATAAAATTACCGACAGCGATATTATTCTGGCCGCTTATAAAAAGTGGGGAGAGCGCTGCCCAGAAAGGCTGCTAGGCGACTTTGCCTTTGCGATTTGGGATGCGGCCCACGAGCGGTTGTTTTGCGCCCGAGATCACTTTGGCATAAAGCCTTTTTATTATTATCACCAGCCCGATACGGCCTTTATTTTTGCGTCTGAAATAAAGGCGCTGCTGTGCTTACCAGAGGTGCCAAAACGGCTCAATGAGGTCAGGATCGGCAACTACCTGACGCTGAGTATGGCCGATAGAACAAGTACCACCTTTGAGCAGATTGAGCGGCTGGCACCGGCTCATAGCGCGGTTGTTAGTCGCTCGCGGATAGATCTGCGCTGCTACTGGCGGCTAGAAGCGCAGCGAGAAATCGTCTTGGCTTCTGACCAGGCGTATGCGCAAGCCTTTCACGATATTTTTACAGAAGCGGTTCGCTGCCGTTTGCGGAGCGCGTTGCCAATTGCCGCTCAGCTCAGCGGTGGGCTCGATTCTTCGTCAGTCACCTGCGTGGCCCGAAAGCTCTTGTTGACAGCGGGACGTGAGCCGCTACATACGATTTCTGTGATTTTTGACACCGTCGCTGAGTGTGATGAGCGCTCTTTTATAGAAGCGGTTTTGGCTCAGGGAGACTTAGTTCCCCACTACATTCACGGTGACGAAACCAGCCCATTGGCCGATATAGAAACTATCTTTCAGTACGAAGATGAAGCCTTCATCGGGCCAAGTCATTTTTATCCTTGGATCACGAATCGGGCAGCTCATGATCTGGGTATGCGAGTCGTTCTCGATGGGTTTGATGGCGATACCACGGTCAGTCACGGCATGGCTCGGTTGACAGAGCTGGCCTGTCAGGGGCAGTGGCCAACGTTAGTGCAAGAGTGTGAGGCGATCGCCCAGGTTCACCAGATTTCTGCTGGTCGGCTCATTCGGCAACACGGGCTACCCTATCTTCACTATTTGTTAAACCAAGGAAGAGGGATTGAGTTTATAAAAACAGTACGGCTCCTTCATCATCACTTCAACGCATCGCGGCGACTGTTGGTTGTACAGTACGGTCTAAAGCCGTTCTTAAAATTTATGTGGAGCGCGCGATGGTCATTTTTTCATTCATCTGAAGCATCCGCTGAAGTTCCTGCTGACTTGCCGTTACCTGACGGCCTTGAGCTAATAGATTCGGGCTTTGCCGCCAGCCTTGGGCTGGAAAAGCCTGTCCCCGCTGAGAATCCTCAGAGCGATCGCCCGCTCACCCTGAGGCAGTCGCACTGGCAGGAACTCACACAGGGGATATTACCCTTTACGTTGGAGCAAGTAGATAGGTATGCAGCTAGCTTTTCAATAGAAGTCCGTCATCCTTTTATGGATAAGCGCCTGATAGAGTTTTGTCTGGCGTTGCCCGCTGATCAAAAGCTGGCTCAAGGATTCGGTAGGGTTGTGATGCGGCGGGCGCTGAGCGGTATTTTGCCAGAACAGGTGCAGTGGCGACCCGGCAAAGCAGATCTCTCTCCCAACTTTGACCGTGGTTTTTTAACAAGCGATCGCAACCTTTTAGACGAGGTGATGTCCGACAAAGTAAAAAACTTGGAGAAATTTATCGATCTAAACGTTCTTCAAGCAGCCTATCAGCGAATGATATCAGTGCCGGACAAAGTCAGTAACGATGACTGCATCACCGTCTGGAAAGCCGTAATTTTGGCCCTCTCCCTGGAGTATAAAAGTTTATTGCCCTAGCTTTCAATCTTGGCAGATCGTAATCGAGCACAAATAATGAAAGTAGCTTTGTATGTTACTTATCATCATCGTCTCACTTCGTCGTAAGTCCAAGCGGGTGCATGATTCAGAAAAACAACATTCGATACCTTCAAAGGAAATTGAACATGAAAAAAACTTACCGCAAACCCGAACTTGTCTGCCACGGCGACGTTGCCGCTATTACCCAGGTTTTGGGTTCATCAGATAGAGCCGACTTCATCTTTCTTTCGGGTGGTTCTGCCATCAACGGAGCCAATGACATCGGCTCCGTTGATCTTGAAGGGGATTTCAAAAATGGATTCAAACCTAAATAGGTACCCAGGAATTTCCTTCTTAACAAGTTCTAAGAAGTAAGTTTCGAATCCAACTTTGAATCGTCACTATTAGCTATTTCGCACTGACTGTGATTTAGCTGCTTACAGGCGGATGCGGAGAAATCGTAATTGTTTTCCCGCATCCTTTTTCTGAGCATTTTTTCAAGAACCTCTTGAAAGTCCTACTTTAATCTCCAAAATAACTCTAAGCTCGAGACAACGTGGGTTAATAAGAAAAACATGAAGTTCTATCGCGCTGTTAATTTATGCCTTGCTTCAGAACTAAAATTTCCTGAGCTAATTCCACTTGAAGGAAAGAGGAATGATAGCGAGGCCGATATCACCGTGCGACTTGGGAAGGTAGATTCCTCAGAGGCCACTGACAGTAACATCGTCGGAAGCATTCCAGGGGTTGCCAGGTTTTCTTTTCGTAATGGATGTGAAATGACAGTCAGTCCGCTGCCCGGTACTGACGAAGCACTTTTGCGCAGCACGATTTTGGGGCCTGCGCTATGCCTGCTACTAGAGCAAAGAGGGCTACTGGTACTCCACGCTAGCTGTATCAATATTGACAATCAGGCAGTGGCCTTTATGGGCGGCTCCGGCTGGGGCAAGTCAACCCTGGCCACCGCCTTTCACCGGCAGGGTTACAATGTTTTGACCGACGATGTCATGCCGCTAGATATTACAGCCGAGCAAACGCTGGTGCTGCCTTCGTATCCTCAATTTAAAGTGTCTCCTGAAGCCTTAGCCAGCTTGGGGGAAGACACTAGCAACCTATCGCCTGTGTACGAAACCTGTACAAAGCTCTCCTATCGATTCACCCAAGGCTTTCAAACAACTCCCTTACCCTTGCGCCGAATCTATGTTCTGAGAAAAGGCGAGCAGCACGACATTTCACCGGTAAAGACGCAAGATGCTTTTAGCGAACTGGTCAGGCATACCCGTGCTATTGGTCTGCTGCAAGCGCACAAAGGACTCATCGTTCGCCATCTTCATCTGTGTACAGAACTGGTAAAGCAGGTTTCGTTTTGTTATTTCACCCGGAAGCAAGCTCTAGAAGACCTTCCTACTCTCATTGAACTCGTAAAAGCCGACATCGCATCCCCTTCTCACGCGCTTGCAGCTTCAACTTAAATGGCAGCCATCAGACGTATTAAACAAAAAATTCGACAAACGCTGCTTTTTCTACCGACGCTGCGTTTAGTCTGGAAAAGCAGCCCAACTTGGACAATTGCGCGGCTTTGTCTAATCTTCTTGCAAGGTTTGCTGCCTTTGGCCTCGGTTTACTTAATCAAGCTGCTGGTAGATGCCATCACCGAGGGGTTGGCCGCTGGTACTCAGTCGCTATCGCTTCAGCAGATGATGCCGCTGTTGGTGATGATTGCCGTCGTAACACTGGTTACTCTCCTGTGCAGCGCCTCCTCAGAGCTGGTCAATACTGCTCAAACTCAAAAAGTTTCCGACTACATGCGCAACGTTTTGCATGCGAAGTCAATTGAGATCGACTTGTCCTATTACGAAAACCCTCGCTACCACGACACGCTCCAGCGAGCCCAGGAGGAAGCCAATTACAGGCCAGCACAGCTCTTAGCCCGACTTGCCCAGGTGGGCCAGAATGCGATTTTGCTTGCCGCCATGGTTGGCCTGCTCTTGACGCTGCATTGGGGAATTACCGGTGTGTTGCTGGTAGCGGCAATTCCCTCTATTTTGGTACGGCTGCGCTATACCCGCAAGCTCTATGATTGGCAACGAACCTGGACGACAATTGACCGGCAGTCGATGTATTTATCTTATGTATTGACAGCAGAGCAATTTGCAAAAGAGATACGGTTGTTTGAACTGGGGAGCCTGTTCAGCCGCCGATTCAACCGTATTCGCGCTCAGATTTATCGGGCCAAGCTCAAGCTGCTGACCAGCCGGACGCTGTCATTTTTGTTGGCCAATGTGATCTCGGGTGGGCTGGTTGGCAGTATCTATATATTTATTCTCTATCGGGCTTTGCAAGGAACGCTCACGTTGGGCGATTTGGTACTTTATCACCAGGCGCTCCAGCGCGGACAAAGTGCGCTCACCGCGCTGATGTCTGGCCTGTCTGGTCTGTATGAAGATAATCTCTTCCTCAAAAATCTCTACGAGCTTTTAGATCTTAGGCCCAGCATTATGACGCTCGCCGATCCAAAAGCGCTGCCTGAACCCATGACTCAAGGGGTTGTTTTTGACCATGTAGATTTTCAGTACGAGGGCACCACTCGCCAAGCGCTGAAAGATATCACACTGACCGTGCGCCCCGGAGAAACTATCGCCCTCGTCGGCGAAAATGGTTCTGGGAAGACAACTTTGATCAAGCTGCTGTGTCGTTTGTATGATCCAACGGACGGTCAGATTACTGTGGACGGGATTTGTCTAAAAGATTTAGACGTGGCCTGCTGGCGACAGCAGATCAGCGTCATCTTTCAAGACTATGCCAAGTACTATCTCTCGGCGCAGGATAATGTTTGGTTGGGAAACGTACAGATTCCCCCTGGCGATGAGGCAGTGATATCGGCAGCTAAGCGCTCAGGCGCTCACGAGGTGATAGAGAGCTTGCCTCATGGATACGACACCATGTTGGGTAAGCTGTTCAATGGGGGAGAGGAGCTGAGCATTGGTCAATGGCAGAAGGTGGCCCTAGCTAGAGCGTTTCTGCGAGATTCCCAGGTGATAGTGCTAGATGAACCAACTAGCGCTATGGATCCCAAAGCAGAGTACGAGGTGTTTAAACAGTTTAAAGAGCTGATTCAAGATCAGGCTGCTATTTTGATCACACATCGACTGTCAACGGTGAGGATGGCGGATCGTATTTACGTTATGGATCAGGGACGAATTGTTGAAAGTGGCAATCATGAGGCGTTGATAAGCCAGCGCGGTCTGTATGCCAGCTTATTTGAGACACAGGCCAAAAACTACCTCTAATTGCCCGATGCTAATAGATACAACAGTTCTACTGGCTTTTAAGCGGTCTTAAAGCTGAGAATAATATGTCCTCATTCACACAAGTAATTTTTTACTGAAAGCTAATGACAGCGCTGCTTCCCTCTTCAAAGGCGACTTTGGCCACTGCAATGCCAGAGATGCAGCTTTTATGTAGCTGTGCCCGTAACTATATAGACGATACGGCGATAGAAGAAATTGTAGCGCGATCGCAACAATCAATTGACTGGGATTTGCTGCTGCACAAAGCCAATGCTCACGGTGTTTTGCCGCTACTCCACAAAAGCCTCAGCCACGTTTGCCCTGATCGCATACCGCTTCCCCTCTTCAACCAGCTCAAAGCTTGTTTTCACCTCAACGCCCTGCGCAATCAATACCTGAGCCAGGAACTGCTGAGGCTGCTGGCGCTACTCGAATCCAACAACATCGCCGCTCTACCTTTCAAAGGGCCCACTTTAGCAATTTTGGCTTATGGCAGCTTATCTTTCCGGCAGTTTGGCGATCTCGATATTCTCGTTCACGAGCGAGACTTTTTGGTTGCTAAAGACTTGCTGCTGGTGGATGGGTACCAGCGCGGGCAGCAGCTACATGGCATCGCCGATATTGAGACGCAGGAATTAGCGCTGATGAAGCGATGGGGAGAATATCCTCTGATCCATCCGGATAAACAGTTTTCCGTGGATTTGCACGACAGGCTAATTGGGGGAGAGTTTCCTGCTTTATCGGCTAACTTCGACCTTTTTTGGGAGAATTTGGCTCCTGTTCCCCTGCTAAACACTGAAGTTAATACGCTGTGCCCGGAAGATCTGCTGCTCTATCTCTGCATTCATGGCTCCAAAGACTTTTGGCTCAGGCTGAGTTGGGTTTGCGATGTCGCTACGCTGATTCATACTCAGCCTCAGATGAACTGGCAGTGGTTAAGCGATCGCGCCCAAACCCTCGACTGTGAGCAAATGCTATGGCTTGGCATTTCTTTGGCTCAAGACCTGCTGAGCGTCTCACTCCCCGAAGTTGCCGCTGATCGGATGCAAAAAGTGTTTGAGAAGCAACAGCTTTCAGCTCAGATACAAAGGCAAATTTTGAGCGGTATTTGTCCTAAGGAGATCAAGTATACAAAGCTTCAGCGATTCTATTTTCACGGGCAGCTAATAGACAATCGAGGCGACCAGCGCCGCTATTACTTTAGCTGTGCACGTAGCTTACTGTTAGATCCTATTAGACCCAACGTCCAAGACTTGAAGTTTGTATCTCTCCATCCTCGTGTTCACTTTCTCTACTACCTTATTCGACCTGCTCGACTGTTGAGTGAGCGTTTGGCCTCATTTTCTTCAAAAAGCAGCCATTAAGGCCGGACTGTAGCAATCCCAATTCTCAAGCCGTCGACTTGACGGAGCTGATCCATGGCTGCGACCACGCTGCCGTGGCGAGTCGCCTCATCAGCGCGGATAGTGACCAGTATGGGCTGCGCTGGCGCAACTGCTCGCACCTGATCGGCCAAATCTGCCAGCGCGATCGCCTTTTCATCCAAAAACAAATCGCCTTCTGGGGTGATCGTCAGCGTCAGGCTCACCTGATTTTGCGGCGTCGCGGTTACTGCCTGGGGCAAATTGACCGGCAACCCCTCTGCCTTGGTTAGGTAGAGCGTAGAAAGCACAAAGAATGCCAAAATCGCGAAGATTACGTCGATCATTGGCAAAATGTTTACGCCCGAGCGCTGACTATCGACCTCCTCAGGTAACCGCATTCAACGCCTCAGTATACAAACCCTGAAGCAAATAATACGACAGTCAGGACACCTACCAAAACCATCAGCGCCTTACCCGCGTCCCAGCTACCTTTCCAAGAATATTTTGCCTTGTCAGATTCGTTCATGATTATTTTAGATGGCGAATTGTCATTCTTTAAAGGTAGCGTCTGGCTGCTAATAATTCATCCCTCTTAGGGCGCTTGTGATGTGCCTTGTTAGGTCGAACCTACAGCAGCGACATCTGCTGACCTTGCTGTTCGTAGTAAAACTGCTCTACCCCCCAGCGGCGATACATGGGCAGTTTGCGTTTAAAGGACAGGCGACTCTCAACCTCTGCGGCATCCAGCTTTTGCTGAGCATCTTCTTTGCGGCAGTTCAAAATCTTGGCCGCATCTTGCAGGCGAATCCACTGCTGGCCAAAGCGCTTAAGCAGCGTTTCATCGTCTTCGTTTTGAATTTGGGTGAGCAAAATTTCAGCCAGGAGCCAGCAGGCCAGAGTATCGGCTTCGGCCCGGTGCGACGTGCTGATGTCAAAATTAAAATGCTTGATCAAGTTAGGCAGGCTGCGAGAGGGCAGGTCGGCCAGCAGCATTCGCGAAAGAATGACGGTACAGAGCTTTTGCAGCGGCGGCTTATAAAAGCGGGTGCCTAAGCGTTTGTACTCGGTGCGGATGAAGGAATAGTCAAAGTCGAGGTTGTGAGCGGTAAAGGTGCGCTCCTCTTGCAGCCAGGGCAGGCACTGGGGCCAAATTTCTTCGGGCGGCGGAGAGGGATACACCATCTCAGGGGTAATGCCGGTGATGTTGGTGATGAATTCAGGAATTTTTACCTTGGGGTTGATCAAATAGGTCTGCTGCGCTTCCAACCCGCCCGCTAAGCTGGCCTTTAAGATTGAAACCTCGATCACGCGGGCGTTGTGGCCAAGTGCGCCCGTGGTTTCGATATCGACCACGGTCAGCGGAGACTGGCTGACCTCACGGTAATAGGTCAGCAGCTCTTGGGAGAGGAGGGCAGATTGGCCCTGGAATTTTGCGGCGTGGGCGACCATGGAGGGAGAAGGGGGGGTTACTGCTGGGAGAGGCGCTTGAGATCTTTGCCGCCTAGCTTCTCATGGATTTCGGCCAATCGCGTTGGAATTGTTTTTGCGTGAGGGCTGTTTTGCAGGCTTTCGCTCAGGTCGAGCTGGTCGAGCTGGTCTGCTTTGTTACCGGGGAACCAGTGGCTGGCACCGCCGAGAAGGTTGTAGCGAGCGGTGGCGTATTCGGTCATGTCGAAGGCGGCAACGAGGTTGCCTAGCCAGAGAGCGATCGCAATATTTACATTTCCAGGTGTCGACTGAATATCGGGCAGTCCTTTTTGCCAGGTGCGATACCAGCTTTCGCCGAGAGTGGCGATCGCCCTTTCCTCCAACCGCTCTAAAATTGGCGGCAAAATCTCATCGGCTCGCTCAACCAAAGGCAGCACCTTTAAGTGCTCCTCAAAGTCCGAAGGCTCAGCCGCCCCCAGGCTCAGCGTATGTACCTGCGAATGGCTCAGGCAAAAGAGATCGTTAAACACCATTGGGCTCAGCGGCGCACACAGCTCTACCAATTGGGCGGGCGGATTGTACAAGTGCCCGCCCTTGTCC
>JBBQAC010000145.1:0-11328 GCA_038315915.1 Phormidesmidales cyanobacterium | reverse complement strand
ACCCTTGTAGACTACTGGCATAAAGGCTACCGCTCCGATGAGCTCAGACTCTATCTAGAAGGGTACATCGCCTCTATGCGCCACTCTGGTGCGGTCGAGTCCTACTTGATCAATCAGTTGGAGCAAGAATCCTTGCGATTTCTATATGACACCTCTAACTTTGTCGTGGCCCAACCAGAGGTAGAAACAGACTATTACTAGCGGCTATGCTCAGAAACAAAGGCTGTAGGATAGACACTTTTTGATAAAGTTTCGATGAAGCCCACAAACGTATTAATGCAGACGTAGCAAGAAAGCGCGTTGGCTGAGTATTGCACTTGACCAACGCGCTTTCTGTATCTACTTATTTGATGGCAGCGCTCTACAGTTTTGACTAAGGCCAGCCACCGGGTTCAGGAGGCGATCGCCACCTCAACCGCCTCCTGCAAATTGCCATCTTGATACATCTTGATCAAAATATCAGAGCCGCCCAAAAATTCCCCATTGACATACACCTGAGGAATCGTTGGCCAGCTAGAGTATTCTTTGATGCTCTGGCGAATTTCGGGATCGGCCAGCACATCTATCGTTTCGTAAGGGACGCCGAGCGTGTTCAAAATCTGCACTACATTGTTGGAAAACCCGCACTGAGGCATGAGCTTGGTGCCTTTCATAAACACCAGAACTTTGTTTTGCTCAACTAGGCTGTCAATTTTGGCTTTTGTTTCTGGAGACATCGTTAATCCTGAGAAAATATGACCTTTCAAGGCTTAGGTGCAGGGCCAGTGGTCGTTTTATACCGGTAGCCCTACCCCGTTATATTTAACTATTCTAGGTCGCCAAAGCCGCATCTGCGCGCTGCTTGCCAAAACACTTAGCTAGCGGCTGCAACCTCTTCAGGCGTGCTGGTATCCAGCGAAAGGGCATGAATCGCCTCAGACGACATCGCCGAATCAACCGCTTTGTAAACGAGCTGATGGCGTTTTACCAGGCTAAGTCCCGCAAAGGCCGAAGAAATAATGGCCACCTGATAGTGGTCACCGCCGCCGGTCAGATCTTGCACGGCTACTTCAGCGTCGGGTAAGCCCGTTTGAATCATGGCTTTCACCTGCTCAGAGCTGATCATTTGCACCTCCTGTAGGCGTATTGTCCCGACTATTATGACGCATTTGCGTCGCTAGCAGCCTATCCGCCGGGGGCTGCATAGGGCACGACGACGAAACCAAGTTCATAGAGCTGCTGATAGGCTTGCTGACCCAAAGGCCGAGTCGGCTGCTGGCTCTGAACCACCTCAACCAAAAGCGGCACGGCTAAGTCGGGGCGACTCTGAGCGCGATACACGACCGCTAGCTGATAGCTGGCCTGGTCACGAACTTGGGCGGACTGTAGCGCCAGCGTTCGCAATCCATCGTTCACCCGGCTATCTACCCCGACGAAAACGCCGGAGAGATTTTGATAGTACGAGGAAACGTCGTTGAGCGCTTTCCGCGCAGCGACGAGCTTTTCGGCGGCGAGGCTATAGTTTTGCGCCGAAATAGCGCTTTCAGCTTCGCTCATCAGCGCTTGCCCGGAGGCGATGCCAATGGGGCTGTCGGACTGCTCTACAGCGCGGGTGGCGGCAGGTGCGGTAGCGGGGAGCTGAGTATTTGCGGGTAGCGGATCGGCTGTTTGGGCTTGAGCGGCAAGCGGCAGTGCGATCGCGCCGACTATCGTACTGGCTGCAGCGGCTGTCTTAGCTTGTGACAATACGCCAGACAGCAAAGCTTTAACGATGGAAACCATGGTTTCAAAAAACGGCTAACTTAAGTAATTTAACCTACAGTAGGGCATTGAGTTCGCCATTGTCTCGCTGTAATGTGACTCTTGAACAATTGGATAGGATGCAATGTCGCCAAGCCGACTGAAATCTGGCCCAAAATTGTTTATTGGGGCAATCAAGCGGGCAGCGGCATTTATCGCTTCGCTAATTTAGCAGGGGCTGTTATTGATGACGACCGTACCAGAGGGGCAGGGCTTAGGCAGCAAGGGCGTCTTGCCTGGACAAGAGGGCGAAATTTTGCAGCGGGGAGGTGAAGAACTCCGGCTTCACAAGGTTAGCAATCGCCTGACGCTATGCCTGAGTGAGCTAGCAGACTTACCGCCCCTGGTTGATCGGTGGCAGCCGCAGCAGGTGGAAAATATCACTACTCATGCGATCGCTCAGAGCCCGGTAATTGTCGCCTGGCAACTGAGCCCTGAGCAGATGGAGGCTACTCTAGCTCAGCTCAGAGCCTCGCCCACCGTTCTTTATGCGAGTCACGTCTATGAGCTTGAGGCCAGTCCGGGTACCTATGTGTACCTGGGCAACCAGCTAACGGTGCAGTTCGCGAATGCGCTGAGCGTGACCCAAATTGAGGCGATCGCGCATTCATTCGGCATTATCCGCAGCCATGCTCTGTCCGGTGGCAGTAACACTTACTGCTTTGTAGTCGGCCCTACCGCTCGCGAAAACCCTCTCAAGATTGCCAATCAACTGACTCGTCATCAGAGCGTTTTGCTGGCAGAACCCAATATCATCATGGCAGCTGCATCGCTATATCGCCCGACCGACAGCCGCTACCCCGAGCAGTGGCATCTTTTCCATCGCGGCGGCAGCACCGAACTCGCTTCCAATTCTCACGTTTGGGCTGAAAAAGCTTGGGACATTACGCGCGGTAGCCGCTCGGTGGTGATTGCAGTGACCGACGATGGCTTTGACCTGACCCATCCTGACTTGCAGGGCATGGGCAAAATTGTTGCCCCTCGCGATCTGAAAAACCGGGATGATTTGCCAACGCCGACAGGCAATGAAAACCACGGTACGGCGGTTGCTGGCGTGGCAGTGGCCGAAGAAAATGGAGACGGAGTGGTTGGCGTCGCACCGGGCTGTAGCCTGATGCCGATTCAAACGACGGGCTTTTTGGACGATGCCTCGATTGAGCAAATTTTCGGCTGGGCAGTCGAGCAGGGGGCCGATGTGATCTCCTGTAGCTGGTCGCCTGCGTCTATCTATTTTCCGCTTTCTCGGCGGATTAGTCAGGCGATTAACCGGGCTGCGACGGAGGGCCGTCAGGGCAAAGGCTGCGTAGTGCTGTTTTCAGCGGGCAATGCCAACCGCCCGATAGAAGGCAAGGTGGAAGAGTCGGGCTGGCCAGAAAATTTGCTCAAGGGCGTCACGAACTGGCTCAGCGGCTTTGCCATTCACCCGGATGTGATTACCGTCGCCGCTTCTACCAGTCTCAATCGCAAGGCCGCTTACAGCAATTGGGGCCGTCATATTTCAGTGGCGGCTCCCAGCAATAATGGGGCTCCGAACATGGCGCTTTCCAAAGGCACTTTTAAGACCGGGCCGCTGATCGCCAAAAGTCTACCCGGTCGGTCGGTTTTGACGAGCGATCGCACTGGCACTCAGGGCTATACCGCCGATAGCTACACCGGCTTTGGTGGCACTTCCAGCGCCTGCCCGCTGGTGGCCGGGGTGTTGGGCCTGATGCTCTCTGCCAATCCTGACTTAACCGCCCGCGAAGTCAAGCAAATTCTTCAGAACACCACCGACAAAATCGTCGATACAGAGCCCGATCCGCAGCTCAATCAGCGCTACGGTACTTACGACAGCAGTGGGCATTCGCTCTGGTTTGGCTATGGCAAGGTGAATGCCTATGAAGCGGTTAAGGCGGCAAAATCCAGGGCATTGAGCGATCGCGCCCTGCACCAAACCCTCACCGCTGCCAACCAAACCGTTACCGCCATTCCCGACAACGACCCTCGGGGCATTTTCAGCGCCATTACCCTGACAGAAAGCGGGTCTCTGCAAGACATCAAGCTCTACATTCAGGCCGAACACGAATTTCTCAGCGACTTGAGCTTTACGCTGCTCAATCCGCAAGGCCGCTCAGTGCTCATTCAATGCCGCACACTGGGACGACAAACGCGCCTGCAAAGAACCTATTCGCTGGTGAGCACACCCGCTCTGCGACGCTTGCTAAATACCGAAGTGAAGGGCCGCTGGCGGCTTCAGATCATCGATCACGTCC
The DNA here is from genome assembly GCA_038315915.1 of Phormidesmidales cyanobacterium. Classification (GTDB taxonomy): domain Bacteria; phylum Cyanobacteriota; class Cyanobacteriia; order Phormidesmidales; family Phormidesmidaceae; genus Phormidesmis. Next base: position 7,297 of record JBBQAC010000145.1, on the reverse strand, counting down.
CTGGACATACCGGAACGCTCAAGCGATGGGAACTAATACTGGGGATTTGATAGGTTCGACGGGTCTTTCATCGATCTGCTAGCGCCATCAGCCGCTGCTGGAGGTCAGCCGTGAGCTGCTTGGATTGCTGCTTGCGATCGCCGGATGTGTAGTCTAAGGCGGAAAGGGGACTGCCAATCCGAATCTTGACCCAGCCACGCCACTGCGGGCATTGCTGACTGTATTCAAGGCTGATGGGGACAATGCTCACGTTCAGATTGGGACGGCTGCGCTCGGCTCTCAGGGCAATTCGGGCCAGGCCAGGTTTGAGAGGGTTGATGCGATCGCGATAAATATTCCCTTCCGGGTAAATCACCAGCATTTCTTTCTCCTGCAAAAGCTGCACGCCGTGGCGCAAAGACTTCACCGAAGGCTGACGCACATGCACCGGAAATCCCCCCATTCGCCTGATCAGCCAGCCCTGAATCCCCTGACATTCGTCCGCTGTGACCATAAAGCGCAGGTACCGGCCCGCTCGTTTGCCGACCAGCCCAACCAGCAGCGAATCCCAGCGAGACTGATGGGTCGGCGCGAGTACAACCGGGCCGCTGAGCGGAATATTGTCCTGCCCGGTCACCTCAATCCGGCTGAAATAGACTGGCAGCACTATCTTCTCACCCAGCGCATACATCAGTGGCGCTAGCCAGGGAGAAGGGCGTGACAGAGCGGATGAATCAGCTCGAATAGGACAGGGATGGGCAGGCGTTGCCATATCAGCAGAAGACTTTATAAGCATGTCTGGGACAGATACACTGAAATAGGAGCTTTGACACATAGCCTGCCGCGAAAACATGCCGTCCCAAGACAGCACGGTAAGCTCTCCCGGGGGCTCTTCATATCAGGTTCACGATAGTCGCTTGACAACGCCGCTACGACGCTCAAACTGACAGTTTCAAGGTTGGTCTGTCCTCGTTAGTCTGTTTTTATCAGCTTGTGACCTAGCAAATTAGCCACAGATTGCGCTCAGTCCATCAAACGCCTAGCTTTTACCTTCGAATGCTGCCGCCGTCGCTGAAACCATCGCTGTAGCTGTTCGCGGCAGGGGCCTGCCAAAATGCCGCCCAGCACCTCAAGGCGATGATTGGAACAGGCACTATCGGGCAGATTGAGCACTGAACGAACAGCCCCAGCCTTAGGGTCGTCAGTGCCATACACCAGCAAGCCCAACCGCGACTGAACGATTGCCCCGGCGCACATCATGCAGGGCTCCAGGGTGACGTACAGGGTGCAGTCATTCAGGTGCCAATTTCCCAACTGTTTGCCCGCCGCTCTCAAGGCTAGTACCTCAGCGTGGGCGGTAGGGTCACAGTCTTGTTCTTTGCGATTAGAAGTAGCGGCGATGATTTGCTGATCCGGCCCGACGACGATGGCCGCAACGGGGACTTCGCCAGCGTCGCCAGCAGTAGCGGCCAGGGCCAAAGCCTGAAGCATCCACTGCCGATGCCGCAGGTAAATGGCGTGGTCGATAGCTGGCGGTGGAATATCTAGAGCTGAAACATCGAAAGATAGGCTGTCTGAGTCGTCATCGCCGGGTATGATCATGGGTTTTTTGATGGCTGCCGTCAAATTACGGATCTCATCCGGTAGGGTTTTTGTATCAGGTGCCATACTAAATAAAAGCGTTAGCCCCCAAATCTCGATCCTCTTCAAATAGTATGGTGACCACCGTCGATTTTCTCAATCAGCTCAATCCTTCCCAGCGACAGGCCGTTGAACATTTTTGCGGGCCTTTGCTAGTCGTGGCCGGAGCCGGTTCAGGGAAAACTCGGGCGCTGACTGCCCGCATCGCCAACCTTATTTTGCATCGCCGGGTTGACCCTGGAAATATTCTGGCGGTGACCTTTACCAATAAAGCCGCCCGAGAAATGAAGGAGCGGATTGAGCGGCTGTTTGCCGAACAGGAGGCGCTGGCACGTCACAGCAAGCCTTTGCACATGCTGTCTGAATACGAGCAGGTGCAGCTACGCTCCTATGTATACAAAAACTTTTTGAAAGATCTGTGGATCGGCACTTTCCATTCACTGTGTTCGCGCATTCTTCGCTACGACATTGAAAAGTACCAGAGCCCTTACGGTCAGAGCTGGACAAAGACTTTTTCTATTTTTGATGAGTCAGACGCGCAAAGCCTGGTAAAAAGCATTGTCATCGGCCAAATGAATTTGGATGATCGCAAGTTCAACCCGCGCTCGGTGCGCTTTGCAATTAGCAATGCGAAAAACCAGGGGCTCGACCCCGATCAGTATGAGGAAGACAATCCTAACTTTAAGGGAAGGGCGATCGCCGAAGCCTACCGCTACTACCAGAAAGGGCTTGCCACTAACAACGCGCTCGACTTTGACGATCTCATTCGCCTGCCCGTCCAGCTCTTCCGTCAAAATCCGCAGGTGCTCGACTATTGGCACCGCCGCTTTCGCCACATTCTGGTTGATGAGTATCAGGACACCAACCGCACCCAGTACGACCTGATTCAACTGCTGACAACCAACAACCAGGGTAATGATTTCAACAACTGGGAGAATCGCTCTGTCTTTGTGGTAGGCGACGCCGACCAGAGTATTTACTCTTTCAGAGCCGCAGATTTCACCATTCTGATGGGCTTTCAAACAGAATTTGGCGATGGCCTGACCGATGACGAAACCCAAACCCTCGTTAAGCTAGAAGAGAACTACCGGTCGACTTCCAACATTCTCGATGTAGCCAATCACCTGATTGAAAACAACACTGAGCGGATTGACAAAGTGTTGAAGGCGACCCGAGGCGAGGGCGACGCAATTTTTTGCCACCGGGCCGACAATGAGGCGATGGAGGCGGAATACGTCGTCAGTCAAATTCGCAATTTGGAGATCAAAAATCCCGATCTGGGCTGGAAAGACTTTGCCATTCTCTACCGCACTAACGCGCAGTCTCGGGCACTAGAAGAAGTGCTCAATCGCTTTGACATTCCGTACCGCTTGGTCGGCGGGCTGAGGTTTTACGAGCGCCGTGAAGTCAAAGACGTTCTTGCCTATTTGCGGCTAGCAGTAAACCCTGCCGATAGCGTCAGCTTGAAGCGAATTATCAACACGCCCCGGCGCGGCATTGGTAAAACAACTTTAGAGAACTTAGAGAAAGCGGCGGCTGAAATTGGCGATTCTCTGTGGAACGTGATTAAAGATGAGACTTCGGTGAAGACTTTGGCGGGGCGGGCGAGTAAGAGCGCGATCGCCTTTGCAAAAATGGTCAGCAGTTGGCAAGAGCGAGTCGACAACACTTCACCCACCGAACTGGTTCAAGAAGTGCTGGACAACACTGGTTACATAGAAGATCTCAAAGGCAAAGGAACAGACGAAGACCTCAACCGCATCGAGAACATTCAAGAGCTTTACCGCGCCGTTGTCCAGTTTGAAGAAGAAAACGAAGACGCTACCCTATCCACATTCCTAGCCAATGCCGCGCTCAATTCTGACAACGACAACAAAGATGAAGGCAATCAGGTGACGCTAATGACCCTGCACGCTTCCAAAGGGTTAGAATTCCCTGTTGTCTTTATGGTTGGGATGGAGCAAGGACTGTTTCCTAGCTTCCGTTCGCTCGAAGACGCCGCCGCCATTGAGGAGGAGCGCCGTCTGTGCTACGTGGGCATCACCCGCGCCCAAGATCGGCTATTTCTCTCCCACGCCCGTGAGCGCCGCACCTACAGCAATAATCGAGAGATTTCAACGCCTTCTATCTTTCTCAGCGAGCTGCCCCGCGACTACATTATGGCCACGGTTCCAAGCGCCCTCCCCGAGCGCTGGACGACAACCAACCGCGAGGCCAAACTCAAAAACCTACAGCCAAACCTCAACAAACCGGGCACCCACGAAGACGATTGGAGGGTCGGCGCTGCGGTCAATCACAAAGCGTTTGGCGAGGGCAAAGTCACCCACATTTTTGGGGCGGGCAACCGCATCTGCCTGGCGATTCACTTCCCTGGCATCGGCAAGAAAATCATCGACCCCAAGACAACCAGGATAGACCGTTTAGATTAAGTGGAGGAGATTTGGCAAAGGATTGGCAAGGTTACAGGTGCTTATCCACTGCTGGAATGCGATAAGTGCGCGATCGCACTTATGCGATGGTTGAGGCGCTGGGAAGTAGAAGGCGTGATATTGCGTTTGAGAACTAGAAGACGCAGTGAAACCTTCATCACCAGTGACCGACACGGGCGCGATGAATCTATTACGGAGAACGGCACGCACTACGGGGTTGAGGTTATGGGCAAGGTATTTGACAACATTTCAGCAGAGGGGCTCTCACGTGAAGCTTGGTTAGCAGACTTTAGCTGTATCAGTGGCCGTTTTATCGTCGAGGAGATATCTTTGTCGTCTCTTCTATTCTTAGAGGAAGCAGAATGAGTACCGTATTTAATTTGCTAGATCGGATTCAAAAAAATCCAGGTATGTACTTGGGATATCCCTCAGTTAACAGCCTATTTATGTTTCTAAATGGTTATGAAGTGGCTCGTGGCGAAGCAGGGACAGTACTGAGTGAAGATGAAGAAGTTTTCTACGAACACTTTCAGCCCTGGTTACAGCAAAAGCTAGGCGTGCGCTCAGTGACGTCGTGGGCAAAGCTGATTATGCTGTCCTGTCACGATGAGCGAGCCGGGTTTGAGAAGTTTTTTGAGCTGCTAGCAGAATTTCGGCAACGGGATGGCGCTGTGAGAGAAGGTGCGATGAGCGCCTGACCCCTCTACAGCGCTTCTCTCACAGATTTGCCGCGATCAAGCTTGCGCAGTAGCAGCGGCACCTTCTTTTCCCTCAAACAAATCATCCGGCTCGTAAAGGTACTCAAACCAGTTGCCGAAGGGGTCGCGGCCATAAAAGGAGGCGGTGCCGTCGCGGTGGTCGTGGATTTTGCCGACTTTGACGCCTTCGGCTTTGAGCTTGGCGTAGGCGGTGTCGATTTCGGCTCTGTCGCTAAACACAAACCCAAAATGCGGCCCTGCCTGGTCATAGTCCGGGCTCATCAGCGCTAGCCCATCATTACCCGCTTTCAGGTAGGCCCAGTCGTTATCCTGCCACACCAGCTTCATTCCCAGATTCTGATAGAAGTCGGCAGCTTTGGCCACATCTTCTACACATACGGCTACATGGCCTAATCGCTTCATCTGCATTAGTTTTCTGCCCTCACAAGCATTCGTCAGAGTTATCTATTCATTCTAGACTCTGACGGTTTTTACGATATCTGACCGTATTTCCCAGTTGGAACCAGGCCGTTACTATAGAGACATCGAGCACAGACAATCCGGCCAGCCGAGCAGACTGGCTCGAAGGTAGAGCATTACGAGGACTTTTATTTTATGGAAACAACTTTCGATTCTGACAAACGCAAACTCCTATCAGTTGCGTCCCACGGCTCTATTTTCTTGAGCCAGCTAGTGCTGTCAGCCGGTGTGCCCCTGGCAGTTATGCTGCTTTCAGACGACTCGGTAAGCAAGGAAAACGCCAAAGAGGCGCTAAACTTTCACTTCAACATGTGGCTGTACAGCGTTTTGCTGATCATTCCAGCTTGGCTGATTATTGGCCTACCTTTGGTAGCATTGTTGGCTCTAGTGCAGGTGATCATGCCAATCTTTGCGATTTTGAGCAGCGTTACTTCACCTGATACCTCTTTCCGCTACCCGTTTATCTTCCGTCCGCTTTAAACCCGTTCACATCATCGGTGGAATCGTCAGGCCCTTGAGCGGTCTGGCGATTTCTTTTGGGGCGAGACCTTTACCCTGAATGAGGACGCCGAAGTTGCCGAGGCCCAAGGGGTTGATGAGCTGCTGTAAGGCGTCGCGGCGCATCATAATGGCCTGTATGGTTTTGGCGGTGGCGGTTTGATTGGCCTGTGGGTTGGAGAGTTGGGAGAGGCGACTTCCCAACCCCAACGCCATCAAGAACAGCCCCTGCTGTGTAAATCCAATTTTGTCCAACCCTACTTCATTGCCGTACTTTTCCAATGCCGTAAAGTCCACATGGGCCGTAATATCCTGCTCGCCCATATAGGCAAACGGATCATTATGATGGCTGTGGCGGTAGTAGCACTGTAAGGTTCCCTGAGCGCGAGCCGGCGCGTAATAGCGCTGGGCAGTGTAGCCATAGTCGATAGTGAGCAAGTAGCCCCGACTGATCCGTTTTGACACGGCGCTTAGCCAGTCCAGCGCAGCCAAATTCACTTCTGTTCGATAGCCCTCTGGATGATCTGCAAGATCAATGTCTACCCGCTTGAAATAATCCTGAAGCTGCGGTGTAGAGAGTTCTCCCAATACTGGCGCAAAGCCTTCTTCACTAACGCTCACCCACATTTCTTGCAGCGTATGTTTTTGCCATTCCACCCAATGCACCGGAAAGGCGTCTACTAGCTCATTGGAAAAAGCGCAGCCGACGATGGATTTTGCTGGAACGTCCGAGAGGTTTTGCCAGATCAGCGAAACGCCCTGAGTTCGCCAGTGACTCAGCCGCTTTTGCTGCTCGGCTTTGAGTGCGCCCGATTTTTCGACCACGATGTAGTTCAGGCAGGCAAAGCAGTCGGGATGGTGGGTTTGCAAATGTGCCAGCACATCGGCGGCGACCAGCCCTTGGCCTGCGCCCATTTCCATTAGGGTAAACGGGTTGGGCTGGCTCAGCGCCCGCCACATATCGGCAAACTGCTCAGCGAGGACTTCGCCAAAGTCATGACCCATATGCGGCGAGGTGATGAAGTCACCCTGAGGGCCAATCATGCTGCTGCGCGTAGAGTAGTAGCCCTGCGGATGGTACAGCGCCATTTCCATAAAGTCAGCAAACGTAATCCGCTGCCGTTCACTCTGCTCAATGCGCTGAGCAATTGCCTGCTGTATGCCTGAATTATTCAATGCGCTACCAATCTCTTCCCTCTTCAGGATAGAACCTTGAGACAGGTAGGCGCAGGGCAGATAGGCTTTGTTGCTATGATTCGGGAAAGGATTGAATCGCTGGTACCCTATGGCCTATGGCAATTTTACGTTCGATCAGCTGATTGAACAATTTGACCTATCTTTCCAAGAATTGCCGGGTCTATTTGCGGCAGTTCCAAGGGTCGAAGGCAGCGATTTTTTGAAGAGGACGCTGGCTGAGGGAATGGATTTGGCGATCGCCCTCAGCACCGAAAAAGCCCGTTCTGAGCTGATCATCATGCCGGTCATGCTCGAACTCAGGCGGCAGTTTAAGACAGAAATCAGCTTGTTTTCGGGCGTGGATTTTACTGTTTCGCCAGAGCAGGGGCTCAATGG
>JBBQAC010000225.1:0-7427 GCA_038315915.1 Phormidesmidales cyanobacterium | reverse complement strand
CAACCAAAATCACGACCAGGTGGGCAATCGGATGATGGGCGATCGCCTCTCTACCCTCGTCCCCTTTGAAGCCCTCAAGCTTGCCGCTGGCCTCACCCTGCTCTCACCCTATCTGCCGCTGCTATTTATGGGCGAAGAATATGGCGAGACGGCCCCTTTTCTCTACTTTGTAGATCATGGCGACCCCGATCTGATCGCGGCGGTTCGCGCCGGTCGCAAAGCAGAATTTGAAGCTTTTCACGGCACCGGCACCCCGCTTGATCCGGCTGGAGAAGAGACCCTGAAAAAATCGACCCTCGACTGGATTTCTCCAGATGCGACTGTCTCTAACCGCGCCCACCAGATTGCCCTCCGCAGCTTTTACCGGCGGCTGATCGAAGTTCGCAAGCAGTGTCAAATAGCGACCCCCTCCTACCCAGCCGATATCACGATAGAGCATACCGATGATACGCTCTACTGCCACCGTCAGCTCATCAGCGGCGATTTGCTCTGCGTGGTGAACTTTGGCGAACAGCCCGCTAAAGTTGAGCTACCCTTAAGTACACAGAATCAGAACAGTCAGTGGCAGCAGCAAATCAGCTCTGCCGATGCTCAATGGTCGCCAGAAAAATCTACTTCAGCTCCTGATGATCCAATTCCTACGACAATCTCTCAGGAAACGACTTTTCTGCCTATGCCCCCTTTAAGCCTTGTCCTTTACCAGGCCAGTCCCCACGCTTAGAGCGATCGCGCCACTTCTACTCTTCTCCTGCTCCCTTCGCCGCTAGTGTCCCATGCGTATCCCTGTTGCTACTTACCGTCTTCAGTTCACTCCTGACTTTGGATTCAGCCAAGCCAAAAAGATTGTTGACTACCTCGATCATCTTGGTATTGCCGATATTTACGCTTCGCCTGTATTCAAAGCTCGCAGCGGCAGTCAGCACGGCTACGATGTTGTCGATCAAAACCAAATCAACCCTGAGCTAGGCGGTCGGGGAGAATTTGACATCCTGGTCGAAGAATTGCAAGAGCGCGGTATGGGCTGGCTGCAAGACATTGTCCCCAACCACATGGCCTACGATGGCGAAAACCATTACTTAATGGATGTGCTGGAGCATGGCCCGGAGTCGCAGTATGTCGAATACTTTGATATCGAATGGGAGCACTCCTACGACGATATTCAGGGAAAAGTGCTTGCGCCAATGCTGGGAGACTTTTATCATCGCTGCTTAGAGCGAGGAGAAATTCAGCTTAGCTACGAGCAGGATGGGCTGAAGGTGAACTACTACGGGCTTCACTTCCCAATTAGAGTAGAATCTTACGCCCGATTTTTGACGCATGAGCTGTCCTGGCTGCGCAGGCAGATGGGCCGTCAGCACCCCGACTACATCAAGCTAATTGGCATTTTAGGAACGGTCAAAAACACTTTTCCTGACTTAAAGGGACGACAGCGCAGAGACCAGGCTACCTTTGTCAAACATCTGCTGTGGGAGCTGTACGAGTCGAACAGCGAAATCAAAGCGCTGATCGACCAGAATATAGAAGCTTTCAACGGTCAGCCGGGAAAACCTCAGAGCTTTGACTTGCTGGATCGCCTTTTATTAGAACAGTTTTACCGACTCTCTTTTTGGAAGGTGGGCGCAGAAGAACTTAACTACCGCCGATTTTTTACAGTCAATGAGCTGATTTGTGTCAAGGTAGACAATCCTAAAGTATTTGACCAAACTCATGCGCTGATTGAAGAGCTGGTACACTCTAAGCAAATAAACGGTCTGCGAATAGACCATATTGACGGGCTTTACGATCCTCTTGTTTACTTGCAGCGACTCAACGAAAAAACGAACGGCGTCTATACCGTTATCGAAAAGATTTTGGAACCCGATGAAAGACTGCCCGAACATTGGCCTGTGCAGGGAACGTCGGGCTACGAGTTTCTCAACTATGTCAACGGCGTGTTTTATCAGCAGCAAAACCAGCGGTACTTTACCCGGTTTTACAAGCAATTTAGCGGTCTGCGCGATGGCTACGACAAACTTTTCCTAGAGAAAAAACAGCTCATTGCAGATACCAATTTGGTCGGTGATATTGACAACCTTGCCCGGTTCTTAAAGCGGGTCGCCAGTCAGTACCGCTATGGCCGCGACCTGACGGCAAATGGCCTGAAAACAGCGATTCAGGAAGTGCTTGTTTCTTTCCCTATTTACTGTACTTACATCAACCAGCGGGGCAGCTCCAAGCGTGACCTGAAGTATATTCAGATGGCGATCGCCCAGGCCAGAAAGCGAATTCCTCAGCTCTTAAATGAGCTGGAGCTAATCGAAAAGTTTTTGCTGCTGGAGTATGAGGAATCTTTACCGGCTGAGGAGCGATCGCAGTGGCTGCACTTCGTCATGCGATTGCAGCAGTTCACCGGGCCGCTGATGGCCAAAGGGGTGGAAGATACGCTTTTTTACGTTTACAACAGATTTATCGGGCTCAATGAAGTCGGCGGTGCCCCCGACAACTTTGGCATATCGCTCAAGGATTTTCACGACTACAACACCTATCAGCAAGAGCACTGGCCAAATACACTCAACGCCACCTCCACTCACGACACCAAGCGTAGTGAAGATGTTAGATCGCGCCTGAGCGTGATTTCTGAGCTGCCCGAGGACTGGGAGAATGAAGTTAAAGTCTGGAGCGAACTCAACGCTGATAAAAAGCAGATCATTCACGATCAAGCAGTACCCGAGCCGAATGATGAGTACTTTTTGTATCAGACGCTGGTCGGCGCATATCCCTTCGATGAGAAAGATTTGCCCGAGTTTAAAGAAAGGGTCAAAGCGTATGTTGTGAAAGCGGTACGAGAGGCTAAGGTGCACACCGCCTGGCTGCGTCCTGATGCCGACTATGAAGAGGGCTACGTCCAGTTTGTCGATGCCTTGCTGACGCCTGGAAAAGACAATGTTTTCCTGGAGAAGCTTCAGCATTTTCAAAAGCGGATTGCCGAATATGGCATCTATAACTCTCTTTCTCAGTTGCTAATTAAGCTCACAGCCCCCGGCCTGCCCGACTTTTATCAGGGCACAGAGCTGTGGGACTTGAGCCTGGTAGATCCTGACAACCGCCGCCCGGTGGACTATGAACAGCGATTTAAGGCTTTAAAGAATATTCGAGAACGCTGGCAAAAGCAGCCCAAGACCCTGATTAAAGAGCTGCTGAAAAATCGCACAGACGGTCACATCAAGCTGTTTTTAACGCTGCGAGGGCTCGCTGCCCGGAACTATTTTCGCAATGTGTTCAGGAGCGGTAGCTACTTGCCGCTGACGGTGACGGGCGATCGCGCCGATCATGTAATCGCATATGCTCGTCACAAAGGGGAGCATACGGTGATCACCATCGTGCCGAGATTTTTGACCAGCTTAATTCCGCCCGCTAGCTTGCCGCTGAGTAAAGCCGTCTGGGGCAATACCGCTATAGCGCTGCCCAATGGCGACCAGGCTGAGTGGAAAGACTGGATCACCGATCAGCCGATTACGCTGAGCGAGCAGCCACTGATCGGTGATTTGCTTTCTCAGTTTCCAGTAGCGCTTTTAGTCAGCGAAAATCACAGTCCTGATTAAGCTTCAGCAAATCTCATAGCAGCCAATGCGCATGGAAAAGAATTCTTTAAGCAAGCGAGCGGAGGCTCCTGAGTTTCATCCGTCAGGAGAAGACTTGCCTGAGCAGCTATTGGCAAGCGCGATCGCTGCGGGCGCTGAAGCCGCTGAAGTTTTTCAGACCAATACGTTATCTCGGCCCGTCATTTTTGAGGGCAACCGGCTCAAGCAGGTTGAGACTACTCAATCGGAGGGCGTGGCCCTGCGGCTGTGGCGGCACGGCAAGCCTGGGGTGAGTGTCGGCTATGGCCCGGTCGATCCGCAAGTGTTGGTGGATAAAGCTTTGTTTATTAGCAAGCTAAACTCGCCTGAAGCGCCTAATTTGTGCACTGGCGGGCAAACCGTGTTTCCGGCAGTAGGAGAAACGGCTGCTGTCAAGCAGATGATAGCGTGGGGGCAGGAAGCAATTTCTCAACTGCGCGACCAATTTCCCGAAGTCGTCTGTGAAGCAGAGCTGTCTTGCGATCTTACTTGCACCCGACTTCTCAACTCGACCGGACTGGATTATCGCAGCCAGGACACCACCCTCAGCAGCTACTTCAGCGCTGAGATGATCGATCAAGACGATTTTCTTTGCGTTGGCGATGGCACCGTCCAGCGCCACCCAGTGGAGATGGGTTTGGCTACGGACGCCCTGATTCAACACATGCTAGAGCGCATTCACTGGGCGAACCGTACCGTCGCCCCGCCGACAGGCCAGGTGCCAGTGATTTTTACCCCGGCAGCGACCTGGCTTCTGTGGGACACGCTGAGCGCCGCGCTAAATGGTAAGCGGGTACGAGAAGGGACCTCGCCGTGGAGCCAGAAATGGAACGAAAAGGTGATAAGCCCAGCCGTCAGCCTGCGGCAAGATCCTACTGTCGGCCCCTATAGCTGTTCTTTTGACGATGAAGGCACGCTCACTCAGTCGCTGCTGCTGATAGAAGACGGGCAAGTGAAAAATTGGTATTGCGATCGCACTCGCTCCGCCGACGCCTCCTCTATCCCCGGACTGAGCGGATCTACTGGCAACGGCATTCGCCCCGACCTGGGCAGCTACCCGACGCCCGGCCTGATCAATCTGCTGGTTTCACCGGGTGAGCTGTCCTGGCGATCGCTCCTCGCGCAGCAGTCAGACGCCGTGATTGTCGATCAGGTTCTAGGCGAAGGCGGCGATATTACCGGCGATCTTTCTATCAACTTAGATCTGGGCTATCGCGTCTCCCAAGGAGAAATTGTCGGCAGGGTCAAAGACACCATGGTCTCTGGCAATGCCTACGCCGCGCTGAATAATCTGATCGGGCTCGGCAGTGAGCTGGCATGGAGCGGTTCGACCTATACGCCAGCGATCGCCGTAGGCAGTCTGTCGGTAACGGGCTAGCCCCTTCTGTCAACAGTCAAAGAGTAGCAAAAGCGATCTGCTCGTGAGATGGTTTCGCCGTGCAGGATAGGCTGCTGTCCGGTAGTGTAAGCCGTGTACCGGTAAACAATCAGCGGCTGGCCCAGCGGCACTTCCAAATGGCCGCTCATCTCGTAGTCGGCGTGCGTGCATTCGATCACTGCGTCGATGCATTCAATAGCGATCGCGTTTTCCTCCAGCGTTGGGAAAGTCATTTGCCGCTTAAGCTGCTCTCTGAACTGCTGGCCCAGGGCTGGCAAAATATAGGTAATATCGACTGCGCCGACTGCCCCGTCCATGTACAACAGCTTTTTTTGAAAATACGCAGATGGTTTCTCAAGCTGCAAAATCGTCTGGACAGTTCTAGGCAATCGCACCTTCTTAAAACTCAAACTCTCAAACGTGAAGCAAATTCCTTTACGAGCCATGTCCTGCTCCAGCAGCACCAGCGGGCTCGACAGCGAATAAGACACCTTCTGCTGCGGGGTCACAAAGACTCCTCGCCCCTGCTGCGACTGAGCCAGTCCCTGATTCACCAGATTCGCAATGGCCTGCCTGACCGTAATCCGGCTAACGTCAAACGTCTCCATCAGCTGATGCTCGCTGGGCAGTTTTTCACCCGGCAAGTAATCGCCTGCCTCAATTTGACCGCGCAGCTTTTCTGAAATGCTGATATGCAGGGGAACAGACATAGAGAGTCAGCTCAAAAGGAAATCTATAGGACTTGCATACAATAGCGTACAGCCTTGTTATAGCAGCTTAACTGTGTTAGCCTAACTTGTCATAACAAGTACTGCAAAAACCAGTAGAAACGCTCGTTACCCAAACTCTATCCATCCGCACTGACTGGCGAACAAACATGATTCCTAATACCGCAACTCCTACTGTACAAGCCTTAAATTCGCGGCAGGTGCTGACTGCTCAAGCGCTGAGTCCTTTGAACCAGCGCTCTAACTTAGCCGGTGTAATCAGACTGGTTGCTCACCTGGCGGTTATGGCAGTCAGTGGCTATGGCTGGCTGGTGGCCCCAGGCGGGATAGCGCTGCTGTCCTTAATTATCTACGGCATCAGTTTGGCCTTGATGTTTTGCGCGGTGCATGAATGTGTGCACCGTACGGCATTTGCTAACGCCAGGGTGAATGACGCGATCGCCTGGTTTGCGGGCCTGCTCTCCTTTTATAACAGCACCTTTTACCGCCGCTACCACAAGTGGCACCACCGCTACACCCGCGTTGCTGGCAAAGATCCGGAGATGGACGATCTTGAGCCGCAAACCGTCTGGCAATACCTGTGGCATCTCACCGGCATTTCCTGGTGGACGGGCAAAATTAAGGGACATCTTAAGGTCGCACTAGGTCAGCTAGAGGACTGCTACTTTTTGCCGGAAAGTTCTCACGCGGCGGTGGTTCGCTCTACCCGATTGCAGTTGGGTGCTTATGGCGCGATCGCCTTACTCTCTGCTGTAGCCGGACATCCCTGGTTTTTAGTCACCGGTTGGCTGCTGCCCCTGGCCATTGGACAGCCTTTTTTACGCTTTGTGCTGCTGGCTGAGCATACCGGCTGTTCATACGGCGATAATTTTTTGACAAACACTCGCACGACGCTCACCTTCTGGCCGGTACGTCTGCTGATGTGGAATATGCCCTACCACGCCGAGCACCATCTCTATCCGTCTATTCCTTTTCACGCTTTACCCGCCGCTCATCAGCAGCTAAGAGGCCACTTCTCTCACGTTGATTCAGGCTACCTCCAGGTTAATCAAGAGATTGTTGCGGCGCTTCAGCAGCCCGCTCAGGCGTAGGGGTTAGCATGGTTATTAGTAGCTTCACTCTCAAAGATTTCTCCTGTCAGTGCAAGGCAACCCTGCCCGAAGTTAATATTGTTTATCAGACCTATGGAGAACTGAATGCTGACCGCAGCAATGTGATTCTTTACCCTACATCTTACGGGGCGCAGCACAGCGATATTGACTGGCTGGTACGTCCGGGCGGCATTCTAGATCCGACCGATTGGTATGTGATTATTCCCAACATGTTCGGCAATGGGCTCTCTACCTCGCCGAGCAACTGCAAAGCGACTCAAAAACCGAGCTTTTACTTTACGCATTACGACAATGTTCGCGCTCAAGCTGAGCTATTGAACAGTTTGGGCATTGAGCGGCTGGCTTTGGTTTATGGCTGGTCGATGGGGGCGCAGCAAGCGTACCACTGGGGGGCGCTGTATCCTGACCGGGTACAGCGAATTGCGGCGGTCTGCGGCACCGCCAAAACGACCGATCACAACCGGATTTTTCTCTATAGCCTCAGGGCCGCTTTGCAAGGTGATCCGGCCTGGAATGGCGAACGGTTTGAGGGCGTACCGGATCGCGGTTTTCATACCTTTACTCAAATCTACGCGAGCTGGGCCGCGTCACCAGCCTACTACCGGGCGAA
>JBBQAC010000043.1:0-22205 GCA_038315915.1 Phormidesmidales cyanobacterium | reverse complement strand
AGCGTGGTTGATAACGGCAATAAGCGCCGCGCCCTGCGTAAAGAAGAGGAAATTGAAGAAGAGGCCATTCGTCAAAAGCTGACGTTTCAGGTGGCAGAAGTGCTGCCGGATCTGGAGCATTTGATGGTGGTGGTAGTGAAGTTGGACTTGGCGGCGGCGCGCGCGCTACGGGCTGTGGATGGAGGGCAATGCGCCCCGGTTTGTCGAGGGCGAACAGATGACGCTGCGTCAGCTTAAGCACCCATTGCTGCTGTGGCAGCAGAAAAAAGAACAGGGCGCTGCTGTGGTGCCAACCGATTTGGTCGTTCAGCCTGATTTGCGGGTAGTGGCGATCACCGGCCCCAATACCGGCGGAAAAACAGTCACGCTCAAGACGCTGGGACTAACGGCGCTGATGGCCAAAGTCGGGATGTTTGTCCCGGCCCGTGAGCCGGTAGAACTGCCCTGGTTTGAGTCTGTGCTGGCCGATATTGGCGATGAGCAGTCGATTGAGCAGAGCCTGTCTACTTTTTCGGGGCATGTAAAGCGGATTGGCCGAATTTTAGATGAACTAGAGGGTGATGACGGGCTGGCGAATGCGCTGGTGCTGCTAGATGAGGTGGGGGCGGGTACCGATCCTTCTGAGGGGAGTGCGCTGGCGATCGCCCTGCTCAAGTATCTCGCCGACCACACTCAGCTTACGGTGGCTACCACTCACTATGGCGAACTCAAGTCGCTGAAATACGAAGATGACCGATTTGAAAATGCCTCGGTTGAATTTGACGATGTGGCGCTAGCACCAACCTACCGGCTGCTATGGGGCATTCCGGGCCGCTCGAATGCGCTCTCTATTGCCAGACGGTTGGGCCTCAAAGAAACGGTGCTAACGCAGGCCAAACAGCAAATGGGCAGCGTTAGTGAAGATGTCAACCAGGTGATTGAAGGGTTGGAGAAGCAGCGGCGGCGGCAGGAAAACCGGGCTGAAGAAGCCGAAAAGCTGGTGGCCAAGGCAGAAAAGTTTTACCAGGAGGTGGAGGATCGGGCGAAGCGGTTGCGAGAGCGGGAGCAGTCAATGAAGCGGCAGCAGGAAAAGGATGTGGAGACGGCTTTGCTCCATGCGCGGGCAGAAATCGCCCAGGTAATTCGCGAATTACAGCAGGGGGGCAAAACCGCGCAGGACGCTCAAAAAGCCACAGAAACGCTCGACCAGATTGCGGAAAAGCGGCTACCGACAGGTACGCATCCTGCCAAGGTCAAATCTACAGGCTATCGGCCTAAGGTCGGCGAGCGGGTGAGGCTTTCGAGCTTGGGAGGTCAGGTGGCTGAAGTGCTGGAAGAGGCGGATGGCGATGGGAAGGTGGCCGTGCGCTTTGGCATTATGAAAATGACTGTTGAGTTAGCGGATGTGGAGTCGCTGAAAGGGGAGAAGGCCGAGCCGGTTGAGAAGCCGCCGAAAGCGCAGCCGATGGTGAAGAGTGAGCCACCCGCACCAGCCGTGAGAACTGAGCAAAATACGGTAGATTTGCGAGGAATGCGGGTGATGGAAGCAGAGGGAGTGTTGGAGAATGCGATCGCTCGCGCTAACGGCCCGTTGTGGCTAATTCACGGTCATGGTACTGGCAAGCTGCGGTATGGCGTGCATGAATATTTAAAGCGACATCCTCAGGTAAAAGGCTTTGAGGCAGCGGAGCAGGCTGACGGGGGCAAAGGCGTGACGGTAGCCGATATATAAGAAATATCTGTAGTATTCGCAGAACCGGCTTCATGCCTGATGCAGATAAGCTGACGACGCTAGAAACACACAATAAAAAAGGGAGCGATCGCCCCCTTCAATCCTCAAAATTCTCACAGAAGAGAAACCCTTAGATACTTAGTCCAAGTAACCCATTAGTGTGGAGGGGTCTTCGTCAATATCGTTACTGGCGATCGGGCGATGACCGGGCAGTGAGTCAATATCAGAGATGACTAGCGTACTGACTGCGACCGGACGATGACCGGGCAAGGAGTCGGTGTTAGCGATTTCAAAAGAATTGCTCATGATCGGGCGGTGACCAGCTGAAGAGAGCGAATCGACTACATCAATATTGCTAAGAGCAATCGGACGATGGTTGGGGAGTGAGTCGGACTCAACGACGCGGGTATGGTCAAACAGTTCTATAATTTCGTTTTTAGCAGCCTTGACCAGACCCCCTTTGCCAGCATCCCCTTTAGCTCCAGCCGATGACGCGCTCGAAGCTTTCTTCCGAGTGCCAGCGGCGGTGCTTTTGTCAGTACCGTTTTCTTCGTTGCTGCTCATTGCGTTGACCTTATTGCTATTAACGGAACCCTGCCGAGCGCGTAGCCTGCTGAAACATTCCCTGCCAGAGGGCAGTGTTTGCGGGCGGCTAGCACTGGATAACCCGAGTTTTATGACTATACTTAAGAAAATATTATAAGCCAAAACCTGTCGGGTTCAGTTAACGAAAGATGATGGCACGCATAAATAACCCTACTAAATAACGCTATAATGAGCAAAGACACACGGGGCTGAAACGGTTTCGACGTTTTAACGAAAGTCGTGTTGTGATTCAGGTCAAGAGTGAGTCCACTCTTGTAAATCAAGGCTCAAACTTAAAGATACATGCAAACGACATCGTACCTTTTGCTCGTAAGCGCGCTCTTGTAGCTGCCGCCTAAAAACCTCTTATAGGTTCGAGCGTCTGAACTGTGACTCCGTTAATCAGTTTGGACTAAACCCCCAACGGATGCGCTGACAAACTTCCTCTGATGGGTGCGTCAGCTAAGACTTTCACCAGAGCATCCTACTTCCGGGACAATGGAAGATTCCCGCCCTGAGGGTTAGAGGGGCTATACCTGTGAACGAGTGACACGTGATTACTTGAAGCGGACACGGGTTCGACTCCCGTCAGCTCCATCAAAACAAGTAAAAAAGGGGAAAGCTTTCATGCTTCCCCCTTTTTTTATGGAGACTTTTATTGCAGAGACAGTTAGCTTCGCCCACTCCAAACGTATTGGAGCGGTGCTAGGTTAGCGCGCTGATAGCAATGGTGACCAGCATGGCGCTGACGACATAGAACACACCGACGACCTGTAGCTCTGACCAGCCAGATAGCTCAAAGTGATGATGTAAAGGAGCCATCTTAAAAAGGCGCTTACCTTTACCCTCAGCATCTTTGGTGGCTTTGTAGTAACCTACCTGCAAAATCACAGAAAGCGTTTCAGCAAAAAATAGCAGCGTTACAATCAGCAGACCGAAAAGATTGCCGCTGAGAATACCTACGGCTGCTAGCGCCCCGCCCAAAGCCAGCGAGCCAGTATCGCCCATGAACACTTTGGCAGGGTTGCGGTTGTGCACCAGAAAGCCCAAGCAGCCGCCGCTCAGAGCCGCGCAAAAAACCAGCAGATCGGCATGAGCAGGGACCAGTAAAGCGCCTAAGCCTAAAAGCGCGATCGCACCAGCCCCGCCCATCAGTCCATCGACACCATCGGTCAGATTAGTCGCGTTGCTCTCCGCAACTAACACAAAGCCAGCCAATGGCCAGAATAAAAGTCCCAAAGGAAGAGTCAGCCCAAAGGGTATCGAAATAGCAGTGATATTGGCAGGCTGTGAAATAGCGGCCCAAGTACAAAATGCTGCGGCGAAGCTCACTTGTAGCAATAGCTTAGTTTTCGGAGAAATCCCTTGATTAGATCGGCGGCGCATCACCTGCCAGTCATCGAGCCAGCCAATACCTGCGTAGCTCACACTCAATAGGCTCACAGCGATTACCACTGGTGAGAAGCCTGTCCAAAAGAGCGCAACCAAAACCGCTACCGGAACAAAGAAGATGCCGCCCATGGTGGGCGTTCCCGCTTTTTTGAGGTGGGCTCGGGGGCCATCTTCCCGAATAAACTGAGCGGCTTTGAACTGACGTAAAATAGGGAGTGCGACGTAGCCCGCAAGCGCTGATAGCCCCGCACTGACGACCAACGGCATTGTTAAGCTAGTAGCACCTATCCCAAAAGAGCGCTCGGCAGCGATATCTAGCCCGATTGCTGATACTAGCAAGCAGCTAGCTAATACCGTTGAGAGCTTTACGCCTGAAAGCCCTACCGACTTTGATGAAAACCTGGCATCCACAATATTTGTTCCTTCACTTACCACACACCTTTCCCCGATCTGACTAGAACTTGACACCGGCCAAAGAAACTAACCGCAACCTTGCCCGTAATCCAGCAATATCAGTACCTTGATAGGTTGGGAGCCCTATCGGTACCCCTGAGAAATCATCCGCATTTCCGGCAGAAGCTGAGCCTCTGTACCGCTTAAAGCCTATCAGCAACGATTAAAATCGCTTTACGACGATATCTTACGATGCCTTGGAAACATTTAACGGCTGATTTCGGCATTAACTGTCATCTTTCTCTGGTGCTCATCACCGCCCTAGATAACCGCCGCCAGATAAGCGGTGGGTTGCATCTAGAAACCTTATGCCTAGCTACAGTTGCCTAGCTACAGTTTTAGTAACAGGTTTTCCGCAAGCTGCTGTGTAGATTTCAGGAGATGAGCGCGATCGCCTACCAAGCTCTACGCTTAATCCCTATGCTTAAGCCATCCTCAAATTATTAGAATGGCTGAGATAAAGACAAATCAGCAGGTGAACAGAGTTCCGGCTGAGCATATCAGAGAGCGGTTGATTTGTCTGCCTATCTGAACGTATTGGTTTTAAAGTAGGCCGTCAACGGTGTGAGTGAGCAATTCATGCGGCTGGCTTTGAGCTAGTCATGTCGTGAAGGAAGGAAGCCGCTAGGCCAAGTGAAGCTGATGGCGACTGATGCTCTCACTTGCGCCCAGAGATCGCCTTTGCCTAAAGACAGTCAGTAGCTCGTGGCGTAGACCGTGTGAGGTTAGTCGTCGTCGTCATCGTCATCGTCGTCTAGCGCCATGTCATTGTCATCGGCATCATCGTCTTTGTCCTCGTTGCCCATCAGGTCAGCGAGTTCTTCAGGTTCAGGTTCATCGCCGACGCTATCAATGGGCTCACGGGGAATCATTCTACCGGTTCCTTCAAGCCAGTTGAGGATGGAAGAGTCTCTCTGTAGGGGAATGACGCCAGCAGGCTCACTGCGGGGGATTTGACGGACAGATGGGTTAAAGTTATTCATTAAGAATTAGTCGGAACGGACTAGATAACAGGACACAATCATCGAAGACGCACTTGCACTTTCTACAGGGCTTTACTGTGAGCGAGTCTGGCGATAACTCAGTGAAACTGACCGATAGGCACAGGCCAAGGGGCCATCAGAAATGGTTAGTTCACATTACCATCCCTTTTGGTGCAGCGGCTGGCTAAGCGTGTCGATCCCTCCATTGTATTTCTTCTAGAAGGCATTTTGGTAACTTTCTGTACTCGCTGCTATTTTCCCTGGTGTGATTATGCTGAGCAAGAATGACTTGAAAAATGCGATCGCCACTAAAAATCGCGGTATATCAGCTACTGAAACTGAGCGACAGGCGATCGCCAGCATTATCGCCCGCGTGGAAGACCGCAATCCCACGCCCGAGCCGCTCTCTGCGCCGGACTTACTAGCAGGAGACTGGCGGCTCCTGTATACCAATAGCCAGGATCTGCTGGGGATAGATCGCGTCCCTTTGGCCCAGCTAGGAGAAATTTACCAGTGCGTTCGGCCTTCACAGTCGCGCATTTACAATATTGCTGAGGTGAATAGCCTGCCCTACTGCGAAGGGCTCGTATCGGTGACAGCCCGCTTTGAACCGGCAACGGACGAAGCCGCCGCAGGTCAAAGCGACGTCGGTTCGAGAGTGTCCTCTCGCCGGGTCGATGTGAGATTTACTCGCGGGGTAATCGGGCTACAGCGGATACTCGGCTATCAGTCGCCTGCTCAGTATATTGAGAAACTAGAATCAACTGAAAAATTTAGCCTGCTACAGGGAATTGATTTTTCGATCAATTCAGATCGGCAGCAGGGCTGGTTGGAAATCACCTATCTGGATAAGGATTTGCGAATTGGTCGCGGCAATCGGGGTAGTTTGTTCGTCCTGACAAAGTAGATCGTTTGCGATCGCTCACTTTATGATCCCTCTTTCACAAGCTCATTTCACACTGCTCGATACTTGCGATCGCAAGTACCAGTACGTTTTTTTGGACGCGCTTTCTGGGCCTTCCACTGCCGAGCAGCAGGAGACAACTCAGTGGGGCAGCCAGTTTCACCTGTTGATGCAACAGCGAGCGCTGGACTTGCCCGTAGAGATACTGGCTCAGGCGAATACCGAAATGGCAACCAGCATGACGGCGCTGGCGCAGGTTGCTCCGGATGTATTTGAGCATTTGTCAGTCGTCTCTCAATCCGCTGAGCGCTCGTCCGATCAGGCATTTAGCCAAAGCGAGCACCGCCGGACGCTGGCATTTAACGGCTATTTGCTCACAGTGGTGTATGACCTTTTGGTCTATTCATCTGGAGCCGGTCAAGTTTTTGATTGGAAAACTCACCAGCGACCACCCCGCCGCGAATGGCTGCAAGACGACTGGCAAACGCGCCTGTATTTGTATGTGCTGTGCGAGACGACAAATCTGGAGCCAGCGCAAATTTCTATGACCTATTGGTTTGTGCGATTGGTGGCAAGCCTAGAATCTGCCGCCGCCGGGCAGGTTCTGGAAAAGCGCAGAGCTGAGGGCACTCAGCCGACTTCCTATCGCTTTGGCTACAGTCAGGCGCAGCATCAGCACACCCAGCAAGACCTTCAGCGGCTGACAGATCGATTGACTCGGATGCGGCAAGCGGGCGATTTTCCTAAAGTCGCCGTGGAAAAAGGAATGTGCGACTATTGCCCTTTTAATGTGCGGTGCGATCGCCTTCCCGCCTCTTCCCCGCTACCGGCAAGCTCCTACCGATTGCTGCAATCCGCCAGCCAGCTCACCGTCGATCAGATAGAGGAAATTCCGCTGTAACCGGTCGCAATACCGTAGGCCAAATACGGAAGTGAGGAATCCGCTCAGAATCTACAAATTTTGTTAGCTTATGAGCAATCTACCGGTGAGACGACGTAATCAGCAGCAGTCATAAGGCGTGATCGCTCGACGCTTTCTCCCGAATTCTCTGGGGATCGCCGGAAGCGCTATGCTTGATGATCTGGCTAATGGCTCACGAACCGTCATCAGCTCTTCAATCATCACGGCTGTGCTAGCCTTTGCTGCCGCTCACCTAACCTATGGAAGCGCCTTTTGAAATCACGCTGCAAATTGTCCTCACCGTCTTAGCAGGGATCTCTGCTCAAGTGGTCGCGGCCTATTTAAAGCTTCCGAGCATTATTCTCCTGCTGATCTTCGGCATTGCCATGGGATCAGATGGTTTGGGCTGGCTTGCGCCGCAGTCTCTAGGGGTAGGACTGGAGGTGATTGTCTCTCTGTGCGTAGCGCTGATTTTGTTTGAAGGGGGCCTCAGCCTGGAGCTGAAAGAAATTGGCAAGGTCTCCGGCAGCCTGCGCAATCTCATCACCATTGGCACTTTCATTACGTTAATTGGCGGCGGGCTAGCGGCGCACTGGCTAGGAGAATTTCCCTGGTCAATCGCCTTTTTGTACGCTTCGCTGGTAGTCGTGACTGGCCCCACAGTCGTTACACCTTTGCTCAAGCAGGTCGGGGCAACTCGCAAAGTATCCACATTGCTAGAAGGCGAAGGTGTGTTGATCGACCCAGTGGGGGCGATTTTGGCCGTTGTGGTACTAGACATTATTCTCAATGGCGATACCGACCCCGCGTTTGTCATCGGCGGGCTGCTGGCCCGACTAGGGATCGGGGTCGTGATCGGCGGCGGAGGCGGTGCCCTGATGGCACTATTTTTGAAAAAGGCTGACTTTCTTTCGGAAGAGCTGCGCAACTTGGTGGTGCTGGCAGGCGTTTGGGGGCTTTACGGCTTAGCGCAGAGCGTGCGTGGGGAATCTGGCCTGATGGCAACGGTGGCAGCAGGCATTGTTGTACGGGCGATTTCGATTCCTGAAGAACGTCTCCTCAGGCGGTTCAAAGGACAGCTCACCATTTTTTCGGTGTCGGTACTGTTTATTTTGCTGGCGGCTGATCTTTCTATTGCCAGCGTGTTTGAGCTGGGGCCGGGTTCCGTCCTGACCGTCCTGATTCTGATGCTGGTAGTGCGCCCTATCAATGTGTGGGTATGCACCTGGAACAGCGATCTCAACTGGCGAGAGAAAACCTTCATGAGCTGGATATCGCCTCGGGGCATAGTGTCAGCCTCGGTGGCCTCTCTCTTTGCTATTTTGCTGACCGAGCGCGATATCAACGGGGGCGATTCGATTAAAGCCCTGGTATTTTTGACCATTATGATGACGGTGTTTGCCCAGGGTCTGACGGCGCGGGCATTTGCGCAGCTATTAGGCGTCACCTCAAGCAGTGCGACGGGCGTGGTGATTGTGGGCTGCAATGGGTTGGGGCTGACAATTGGTCGGTTGTTTAAAGATCGCGGCGAGTCGGTGGTGATTATCGATACCGACCAGGCGGCTTGTGAAAAGGCGGAAGCAGAAGGGTTTGACGTCTATGTCGGTTCAGCGATGAACGGTGAAATTTTGGAGGAGGCGGGCCTCAGTTCCATTGGGACTTTTCTGGCAGTAACCAACAATGGTGAGGTCAATTCGGTGATTGCTGAACGGGCTCAAGAGGAGTTTCAGCCGCCTCGGGTGTTCGCGGTGCTGCCGCGCCGGGAGTCGGGGGAAGCGGCCAAAAACCGGGGCGATCTGCGCACACCCCGGTTCCCGGTCAAGCAGTGGAATACGTTTATTACCGATGATGCGGTGGAAAGGGGCACCTATGAATTTACTGCAGAGGCGATCGCGGCCCAGCGCGATCAGGTCAATCGGTTGATTCGGGAAGGCGACATGGTACCGCTGGTAACTGAGCAAAACGGCAAACTGGAAGTTGCCCTCGACGAAACCAACTGGCAGGCCAGCAGCAAGCTAATTTATTTGCTGCACGATCCCACGCCTCAGCTGATCAAGCGATTGTCAGGTGCCCGCAAGCCGTCCCGTCAGCTCGTCAAGCCCACCACAGAGAAACCTCCCGAAAAATCAGACGCCGACCAAAGTGCTGCCAGCGAGACCTCAAAGGACAAAAGCGCCGCCGACAAACCTGCTAAGAAAAAGCCAAAGGAATCCAAGGCGACGCTGCCAAAGCCCAATCGCAAGGAGCCCAGCGGCCAGATTGAATAGGGCGATCGCAGGTCAGCCTCAACCCGTAGCAGTGATGAGCAAAAATCTTAAGCTAACCATTGACTCCACTTCTCCACTACGGATTCCGAGCCGTACCATTGACGATTAGACCGGGGTGAATGAAAAACCGCCTCAAAGGTGAGATTCTCGGCTCCCGCTAAATGAGCCGCTGATACTGGAACAATGCCATCACCCCACACGAAACCGTCGCCGACTGTGAGCTTGTAGCTATTAAAGGTAAACCAGTCTCCTTCTTTGCCCTCAACTGACTTTCCAGCCACGCATACGTATTGAATGTCGCTGTAAAAAGCACCAGGATAGGTTTGGTTGACGAAGTCTAAGTTTTTGCGGGTCCAGCGTTCCTGGCTAACGTGAGGGGTGCCCAATGTAATTAGCGTCTCAACGTGGGATCTTGCTGGCCTGGGATAGGTGCGATGGTGATCGCTTGGGTGAATATCGTACGGGATCTCCCCCACATAAACCCGAGAGATCCAACCACCGGCTGAATGCCCGACTAGATTGATCGCCTTGCAATTGTGGTCTACCATCACTCGCTGAGCCGTGGCATCCAATGCCTTAATAATATTGATTACCGAGCGTCCACCCAACGTCGGTAACCAGTCGCGGCGTCGCAGAGGCACCGTCACAGCTGGAAACCCCTGCTTCGCCAGCGCATTTTCCATCGCCTGATAGGGCTGCGCGCTAGCTAGATATCCCGGTAAGATCACCGTCGGTAAAGGCATAAAGGAAAATCAGAAAGGTCTATTGGAGATAAGCTTCAATCCTGCTGATGGCACCGTCCTAGGCAATAGTATTAGCTTATCCCTTTACTGGCTACACGCTTTGCAAAAACAACCGGCTAATCCGCTATTTCAGCCATCACTCCAGTCGCTGGGTACGCTTTACGGCGTAGGGGTCGGCCCTGGTGATCCCGAGCTGATTACGGTCAAGGCACTCAGGCGGTTGCAGTCCGCGCCAGTAGTGGCTTTTCCGGCGGGGACTAAGGGCGGCCCAGGCATTGCCGAAAAAACGATTGCGCCCTGGCTAGGCGATTGGCAAAAGCGCCTGCCCTTGGCGTTTCCTTACGTGACAGATGCACATCAGCTCTCCACTGCTTGGGGCCAGGCCGCTGAGAGCGTGTGGCCGCATTTACAAACGGGCGATGTCGTATTTGCCTGCGAGGGCGATGTGAGCTTTTATGGCACCTTTGTGTATCTGGCTAGCAGCTTGCAGCAACAGCATCCTGGTGTGAATGTAGAGGCGATCGCCGGTATTTCTTCTCCAATGGCGGCGGCAGCGGCGCTGGGCATTCCCCTCACCTGTCAGAGCCAGCGTCTGGCCATTCTACCGGCGCTATATAGCGTTCATCAGCTAGAGTCGGCTTTGAGCTGGGCAGAAGTGATTGTGCTGATCAAAGTCAGCAGTGTTTACCAGCAGGTGTGGAAGATCTTGCAGCGTCATCAACTCCTAGCGCGTAGCTATGTCGTACAGAACGCCACCAGACCTGAGCAGATAACCTATGCCGGATTACAAGATTGCCCCGATCTAAAGCTGCCTTATTTTTCCTTACTCATTGTCCGGCAGGGGCAAGATCCAGTTAACTAGACCTGACTACGCCGCAAGAACTGGCATAGAGCATCCTCGGTACTTTTGCGGAAATGGCATACTCTATAGGTAAGTTGCGTCAGCTTTCAGACTTTAAGATCTCTATGGCTCTTCCTCTCCAAGTCAAATCAGCCATCAGTCCCTTCTTTAAAGGGGTGAAAGTCATTGGGCCGACCGGTGTAGCCGTCTTACTGTCGGTTGGTGCCCATGCCGCGCTTTTAGCAGCCGGACCCCGCACTGATTTTTCCTTTGAGGCATTGAGCCGGGCCGCGCAAGCAGCCGATGCCGAAGAAACGATTGTGCCACTTGTGCAGCTTACGCCCGCTGAGCAAAGCCGTCTGCCCAATTTTGCGCAGCCTCGACTCCAGCCGCCCGGTTCAGCCGATTTTGGTAGCCTATCACTGCCTTCCGGGCTACCCTTTGTGCCTAACACCAGCATTCCCAAAGGCCGCACGATCCCAGCCGACCCATTCCCTTCTGCAACGCTGCCACGGACGACCGTTCAGTCCCGAACGGCTTTTCCCAGACAGGCGCTGTCCTTCCCTCTTTCAACCCCGCCTGCTGGTTCGTCGATACAAAGAAATACATCTCCGCTATCGATTCTCCCCGACCCGCCTACTGCTGACTTACCTGATTTGCCTGCAGGCGAGGAAAACAGCCCTGATCCTAGCCAAAATAGCGGCTCTACCCAATCAGGCGGGGCCGCAGATCTACTGCCGCAGGTGGAGCCGTCAATTTCTATCGCCGAAGCGATCGCTAGGGCAGAAGGCAACCGATCAGCCCAGGTTCCAGATATTGGCGATCGCCTCCCCTCCTCACAGCAGGGAGAGGGCACCCCGGAAGCGACACAGATTCCGGTTGACGCACCGACGGGAGTCGCGGTCGCTCCAGCTCAGGGCAACGCCTCCCGGCTGTTAGAAAGCTTTAGATACGACGATACCGATACTTCAACCGCTGCCGCTGAGGCTAACGCCGCCGAATGGTTAGCGGCTACTGCCGATGGCAAGCGTGATATTGTCACTGACTCTGTGGAACTCACTATCGACTCTGAATTCAAAACCTGTCTAAAAGAGAATCCTCCTGATGATGGTCTGATTGGGGTCGTGGTGAATCCTGACGGCACGCAGGAAGACCTCACAGTCCTTAAAAGCACTGGCTACGACGTCCTCAACCGTCAAGCGATTGATGCTGTGGAGCGCAATGACTTTGGCACACCCGCTGTCCCGACCCAATATCAGGTACAGATAGCGGTGACTTACAATCCGAGCGGATGCGTAGAGTCTCTGCCCGATGAGCCAGCCGAATAAAAAGTACGGCGTGAATCCGCTCTTTTATGAGAGCAGTTCACGCTTCTTTGTGTCAAAAAAACAATAGATCGCAAGGGAAATTTCTGTCAGCAGTTGATCCCCAACTTTGCGCTATGAAGAATGAGGGCTTTCAGGCGCAGGAGCCATGCTTTAGTTTTGCAATTATCCACAGGCAAGTTCACAATCTTTAAGCTTCGTTACTTTTGTTTGCTGGTTATTCATTTTAGAATGCCAGCGGGGATCGCTGCATTAGTGTAGGTGTATACCGTTGTTAAGGCTCGATTGCCCCTGGTACTATGAAAGCTGCTCGCAAAGTTGGTTTAGGTCAATCAGTAGGACTGGGACTGCTGCTGATAGCTGGGTGCGCCGGAATTGTGATGTTGATGTCCTACGCGACGATGTAATTCCCCTTTTAGATGTAAAAGCGCTTAAATTCCTTTATGTCTCTACTCCTTGTGCCATGCAAAAGCCGCCCAGTATCTCTCTGAGCGGCTCTTTCTTCGATACTTTTGTGCGATATCTTCAAATAAAAGCAGTAGAACCAGGGCACCCGCCCCTTCCCTAACAGACTACAAACGCTTGGTGAGCACTTTACCGTGCGTGTCAGTACCACAGCTACTCAGCAGATTGTGCTCTCTGGCTAGCGCTTGAACTCGCTCCGTCTTACCTGGGCTGGGCCGCCAGGTCTTCGGATTGTCATAGGCGTAATAGGTTTCTACGCCGTCAATACCGAGACGAGCGGCGGCTCGAATCAGCGTAATTTCGTCGGTACGATAGCGCACAGGATGAGCGAGTATCGCAATGCCACCGGCTGACTGAATCGCGTGAATAACTCGGCTGGCCTGCCTGTCCTCACCCTGGGGAGCGCCCCCCTTGATGTAGGGTGTCATAATTTCGTCGGCTGGTCGGAAGGCGTAGCCCAAAATATGGACATCCGTATCAGCCAGAAAAGAGGTAATTTCTATCCCCGCCCACAGCTTGGGGAGAACTTTCGCAGCCGACTTACGTTTACGGCTCCAATTTGAAGGATTGTGCCAGCACCAGTCTTCTATCCACTGACAGGCACGGCGATAGCCTTTGACGTTGTGGTGGTCAGTGATGGCCATGCCGCGCAGGCCGATTTCTACAGCCTGATCCATCAGCTCTGCGGGCGTCAGTTTCCCATCAGAGCAGTTGGTGTGCATATGAAAGTTGTACGTTTTCGGGCAGCTTTGCGCGTTAATACTCTGTAATACTTCTCTAAGTAGCAAAGAATCCTGCGTCGCCGTCCGATGGGCCTCCTGATAAATAGGAGCCCTATCAGCAGGATTTGCAGACATGGCTATATAGCACTTATCTTACGACTAACCCCACTATACCCAAACTCCTGACCAATGGGTAAGTCTGCTCGCTGAAGCAACCACAAATCCTGACGGTTGGCTAGTGTCGCAGGTACAGATGAAGCTATTTCAGCAGGCACTGCTAGCGGGCATAGTCTTTATCGGGCGTAGTCTTTATCGGGCATAGTCGAACAAAGTATCCAAATATATTCGCGATGGTGTGCGATCGCCCTGATTGTGACCATTTTGCAGCAAAAACAGGGAAAGCGCCGCAGCGTATACACGGTCTTGATCCCAGGCGGGATGGGTTTCGATGAAACCTTTGAGCGATTCGTGAAGATCTTCAGGAATTTCCGCCAGGATGCTTACGGTTACTTGCATAGAGGATTTCTAAGTAGTCCTGCGCTGTCGGCAGGTGGTCGAATCATTTTGCGTAGGGGAGTAGGGTTTGTCAATGATAAAAGAACTGGGAACGGTTTTTTTTGCTCGACTTTCAGAACGAACGAACTGGGTTTTTGGCCATTTTTTGTTGCATAAATTTACTCAAAATTCATTTCTCTCATATTTTTATGGCGATTTTCCAAAATCCCAAGAAATCCGCAAAGTCCCTGGTATTCCGTAAAAACCTGTGGAAAACTATCCTCAGCCTGTGGAAAACTTTTGAAGAATCGGTGGATAACCTGTGGAAACCTGTCTGAGAAGATTAAAAAACGCGAAAAATGAAAGAACTTAGTCGAATCGTGATTACGGTTGCTTTTTGAGTCGGTGGCCTTTATGGAAAATTGCTCAAGCACATAACTGTTGAGGATTTGCGACCGTTTTTTGTCGGGAGAAAGATCACATATCTGAAAGCGGAAATTTTTTTCTGAGTCGTTCAACGCCTCATGAGTCAGCATTTTTGTCCGTATTTCCATCATCTCCAGTAGCCGCAGCTCAAATCTTTCGTCAGTCTCCTAGCCTGGGGAAAACTCCATGCTGCCTGCTCGTTTGATCAGGCGGCTCAAAAATTGATATTCTGTTTTTCCTATGAGAATTTACCCAAACCCAGTTAAGTGAGATTTGCTGTGCTTTACCGTCGCTCCGCGATTTACGGAATCTGTAGCCTGTTGATGGTCATTACTTTGGGCTGCACTTCTGGTGGCAGCGTCAGTGAAAGTGCAGATCGTTCTGAGAGCAAGACTGCTTCGACCGTTCCGCTGTCGGTAGGTGCGATTCCTGACCAGGATCCAGAAAAGCTACAGCGGCTATACAGCAAGCTCGCGGACTATTTGAGCGAAGCGCTAGGGGTGCCAGTAGAATATCAACCGGTCACAGATTATGCCGCTGCGGTGACGGCGTTCAAGGTGGGCGATTTGGACTTAGTCTGGTTTGGGGGGCTAACGGGTGTGCAGGCTCGGTTGCAGGTGCCTGAGGCAGCAGCGATCGCCCAGCGGGACATTGACGCCGCATTTCACAGCATCTTTATTGCGAACAGCGCCAGCGGCTTGGGCCCGATAGAGAATTTGAGCGATCTAGCCGCGCTGAAGGGCAAAAGCATTACATTCGGCTCAGAGTCATCGACTTCGGGTCGGCTGATGCCTCAATATTTTCTCTCACAAGCAGGCGTTGAGCTGTCAGACTTTAAGGGAGAACCTGGATTTTCTGACTCTCACGATGCCACGCTTAAGCTCGTCGAAGCCGGTAGCTATGAAGTGGGCGCGCTCAATGAGCAGGTCTGGCTAGATCGCCTCGCCGCTGGTGATGTTGACGAAAGCAAGGTACAGGCGATTTGGCAGACACCGGCTTACTATGACTATCACTGGATCGTCAACAGCAAAAAGCTCAACGAGCAGTATGGAGAAGGCTTCGCTGAAAAAGTTCAGGCGGCTTTGCTCAAGCTGGATGCGAGCGATCCTGAACAAGCTGAGATACTGGAACTCTTCGGGGCCGAGAAGTTTATTGAAACCAAGAACGAAAACTACGCCCAAATTGAAGCGGTGGGCCGTGAAATCGGCAAGATTCAGTAGCGCAAGCCCAGTAGCGTCGTGAGCAGTCCTGCCCTAGCGCTGGAAAATGTGACCTGTCGGTTTAGCGTATATCCGGCGGGTGAGGTGGTGGCTTTGGCGGCTGTGAGTTTGGCGATCGCTCCCGGCGAACGGGTAGCGCTAGTCGGCCCTAGTGGTGCGGGCAAAAGCACCTTGCTCAGCTTGCTGAACGGATCGCTGAGTCCGACGAGCGGTGAGGTGTGGGTGCTGGGACGCAGGCTTCACCGGTTGCGGGGCCATCGTCGTCGCGCCATTCAGCGACAAGTGGGGACGGTTTATCAGCAGCACCATTTGGTCTCTAATCTGAGCGTGATTCACAACGTCAACGCGGGTCACCTGGGCCGCTGGCCATTGTGGAAAGCGCTGTGGTCGCTGGTATGGCCCCAGCAGGTAGGAGACGCTCAGCGGGCGTTAGCTCAGCTAGGGTTGGCCGATAAGCTGTATGCCCGTACCGATAGGCTTTCGGGCGGGCAGCAGCAGCGGGTAGCCTTAGCCCGCGTGTTGGTGCAAGATCCGGATATTATTTTGGCCGATGAGCCGGTGGCGAGTGTAGATCCGGCGCGATCGCACGACATAATGCAGCAGCTTAGTGAGCTGGGTAAAAATCGAACGCTGGTGATCAGTTTGCACGATGTAGCGTTGGCAAGGGCTTATTGCGATCGCATTATCGGCCTCAGGCAGGGGCGGCTCATGTTCGATTTGCCAAGCGCCGCCGTCAGCGATGACCAGCTAGCCAAGCTATATGATCTCACGCTGAATGTTACCTAAACCGATTTCAAATGCGATCAGCGGCAGTCGGCATTCGGTTTCTCGGCGAGGGGCACTGTGGCTTGCCCTAGTTGTTTGGTCGCTGTGGCTCTCTGGGCTGGGCCGTCAGCCGGTGATGAACTGGGCCGGGTTCCCGCTGATGGGCCAATTTTGGGCGGCGATGTTTCAGCCGCAGCTCGATGGCGAATTCGTCAGGGTGATTGGCGCGGCGACGGTGACGACGCTGGCCTTTGCAGTGTGTGGGACGGTGCTGAGCTTGGTGGTGGGTCTGGTTGGGGGGATTGCCTGCTCGCAGGTGTGGTGGCGGGCGGTATGGCCGGGGCGAGGCGGGCGGTTTTGGTGGTTGGGGCTGCGGGGACTGCTGGCGGTTCCTCGGGCGATTCATGAGCTGATCTGGGGACTGCTGCTGCTGGCGGTGCTGGGGCTAGATCCGATGGTGGGCGTGTTAGCGATCGCGATTCCCTTTGGAGCGATTACCGCCAAAGTGTTTTCGGAAATTTTGGATGAAACGCCGACTGCACCAATGGACTCTCTGCTCAACAGCGGCGTTCCTCCGCAAACGGCTTTCTTGTATGGACTATTGCCTCAGGCGCTACCCAACCTGATTTCCTACGGGTTTTACCGGTTCGAGTGTTCGCTGCGATCAGCGGCAGTGCTGGGCGTAATCGGGGCGGGCGGCTTGGGCTATCAGATTTTCTTAAGCTTGCAGTCTTTGCAGTACGCGCAGCTATGGACAGGGTTTTACGCATTAATTGCCCTGAACGGAGCGGTCGATGCGTGGAGTGGATGGCTGCGGCGGCAAATGGGATATGTCAGTCGGATGGATTTGGGGAGACGGAAAGACGTAGGTCGGGTTGAACCCGTGAAACCCAACTCCCAAAAACCAAACCGTCTCATCTGGCTCTCCTGGGCGGTGATCGCTCTCTCCATCCCGCTCTGTTTCATTTACCTGGATATTGACTGGAGCCGGTGGGGCAGGGCGCGATCGCTACTTACAGATATAGCCCTGCAAGTGACGCCTGCTCAGGTTCTACCAGAATTTTCGCTATCACTCTTGCCGATGGCCCTGCAAACGGTGGCGATGTCCGTATTGGCAATTACGCTGGCGGGACTGGGCGGAGTCGCGTTCTCCTTTCCGGCAGCGCAAAACTTTTTTCTCCCAGGCGGGCTGCTGCGCTCGGTCGGTGAAAAGTCTCGTTGGGGAAGCGGACACGTGGCGCTGGGGCTGTCCCGGCTGGTGCTTTTAGGGGCTAGAGCGATCCCCGCCCCGATTCTGGCGCTGGTGATTTTGTACGGGATGTTTCCGGGGATTTTGCCGGGGGCGCTGGCGCTGGCGCTGCACAATTTTGGTATTCTGGGTCGGCTAATGGCAGAGGTAAATGAAAATTTGCCCGATGGGCCAGTGCGGGCGCTTCGATCGCTCGGGGCTTCCAGCGGTGGCCTGGTTTTTTATGGCATTTTGCCTGCAAATGCAGCTCGATTCATTGCCTATATTCTTTACCGTTGGGAAGTGTGCCTGCGAGAAACGGTGATCGTGGGATTGGTCGGCGCGGGCGGGTTGGGCCGGTTGATGACCGAACAGCTCAGCAGCTTTGACTACAGCGGCCTGGCAGCGACCTTAAGCGTCTTCATCGGTCTGACTATTGGCGTGGACTTTATCAGCGGCTGGATGCGGTCTGGCCTGCGCTGAGCAACCGCGCTGGGAGAGAAAGGTTGGGGGAGAGAGGCACAGGGAGTGATTAAATAAGGGCTGATTTAATTTTTTAATTCTGGGATTGGCCAATCTAACGTTGGTTTTACACGTTGATTTCACCGTTGATTTCATAGGGCGGCTAGCAAAAGGGATGAATCATGACAGGTAAGCGGTCACTAGCAGGCATTGCCGGTATCGTAGCGGTGGCTACTTTGCTCAGTAAGGTATTTGGCCTGCTGCGGGAAACGGCGATCGCGGCAGCTTTTGGTACCGGGCCAGTCACCGATGCCTATGGTCTCTCCTATGTGATACCGGGTTTTTTGCTGGTTCTGCTGGGCGGCATCAATGGCCCTTTTCACAGCGCCATTGTCAGCGCGGTCTCCAAGCGAAAAAAAGAAGAGATTGCGCCGATTGTAGAAACGGTGACGACCGTGGTGGGCATTGCCCTGGTGATTGCTACGATTTTTCTGGTGATCTTCGCTGGCCCAGTCATCGACTTGCTGGGACGAGGATTTCAAGCGACGGCATTAGGTTTGGAGAGTCGGGAAATTGCGATCGCGCAACTTCGCATCATGGCCCCGGTCACCGTCTTTGCCTGCTTTATTGGCATTGGTTTCGGTACGCTCAATGCGGCTGATCAATACTGGCTACCCTCTATTAGTCCGTTGCTTTCGAGTACGAGCGTGATTGCTGGGCTGGGCATTTTGTGGCTGGTGCTGGGTAGCGATATCAGCGATCCCAGCTATGCCATGATCGGCGGCATGGCCCTGGCTGGGGGCGTCCTATGCGGTGCGGTTTTGCAATGGCTAGTACAGGTGCCTGCCCTGTGGAGTTCGGGATTGGGGCGGCTGCGGCTACGGTTTAACCTCAGCGATCCGGGCGTGCGCGATGTGCTCAAAGTGCTGGGGCCAGCTACGTTTTCTTCTGGCACCATGCAGATCAATGTGTATACCGATATATTCTTTGCGGCCTTCGTGCCAGGTACGCTGGCGGCGCTCAACTTTTCTAACCTGCTGGTACAAACGCCACTTGGCATTGTCTCCAATATTATTTTGGTACCGTTCTTTCCCATTTTTTCCCGGCTGACCGCGCCGTCTCAGTGGCCCGAACTCAAGCAGCGGATTCGCCAGAGCCTGATGCTGGTGGCCCTCACCATGCTGCCGATCAGCGCGCTTATTGTCACGCTGGCTGAGCCCATTGTCACCGTTGTATACCGGCGCGGTGCCTTTGGAGAAGAAGCCGTGCAGCTCGTGACGACTATTTTGATCGCCTATGGCGTAGGAATGTTTGTCTACTTAGCTCGGGACATTATGGTGCGCGTGTTCTATGCCCTCGGCGATGGTCAAACGCCTTTCAAAATCAGTGTCGTCAATATCGTCGTCAATGCCGCTTTAGACTATGTCTTCTTCAAACTGATGGGGCCAGCGGGTCTGGTCGTGGCCACGATTGGGGTCAATGTCGTTTCGTTGGTGGCGATGACGGTACTGCTCAATCGCAGGTTAGGCGGTCTGCCGATTGCTGACTGGTCACGGACAATTTTTACCTTGACTGCTGCGAGTGCCCTGAGCGGGGTTGGCTGCTGGCTCACCCGGCAGGGCTTAGTCAGCCTCATCGGTACAGAGAGCTTTGCTGCCAATCTGGTACAGCTCTGTGTGTCAGGCGCAGTCGGGTTAGTGATCTTCGCACTACTCACGGTTTTGCTCAAAATCCCCGAAGCCGGGATGCTAGTCCAGCGCATTCGCCAAAAGCTTGGCCGTTAATCACGAGAAGATTCTACGGATCTCGCTGCCAGATAGAGATAACTTCATCAGCGCTAGCCGCAATCAGCGTTTGGCCGTCAGGAGTAAAGGCGATCGCCACAATTCCCCAATCGTGAGAAAGCTGAGCGACACAGTCCCCAGTCTCTATTTGCCAGAGCGTCAGCACATGGTCTTCACTGCCAATTGCTAGCAGCCCATCAGCGCTCGCCGCCAGCGCTGTAATGGGGCTCGGCGACTGGTAAAACTCTACCGGGCGGCTGGCGTGAAGCTGCGCGTTCACCGGATAAAGCTGCACTTTGCCAGGGGTTGTTGCAACTATTAGCTGATGAGCGGGCAACCGGGTAGTCTGCTTGGCGGCAACCGTATGAATTGCCAGCGCGATCGCCTTTTGCCCCCCATTCCCTTTACGGTTGAGAGTCAGCGTTTCTGCCAGTTGAGGAGAACCCTGCGAGTATTGCCACAGCTTGACGGTGCCATCATCGCTAGCACTGATCAGCAAATCACCTGCTCTAGAGCAAATCACAGCATTCACTCGCTGCTGATGCTGAGCAAGCTGAGCGACGGGCAAAAGCGTGGCAATATCCCACAGCACGATTTGACCGTCACTATTGGGGCTAATGAGCTGAGTGCCGTCGGGGGGAATGGCCAAATCAGTTGGAATCCAGCCAGCGGTGGATAGTGTATTGAGCAAACATCGTTCGGCGCTGTCCCATTCTTTGAGAGTGCCGTCGGCGCTGGCGCTATAGAGCGCTCGCCCGTCGGGGTGAAACTGCAAGGCCGTAATTGTGGCGGCATGTCCATCGCCGATCAGCCGCCGCCGCTGGAAGGTATGGATGAGTTGGGCGCTGGGCAGATGCCACAAACGCAGCGACCCATCCGTCCCGCCCGTCGCGAAGATGGGAGCCGTGGGACTGATGGAGATCGCCTGAGTAACGCCGATTGGATGGGTAAGGCGATCGCGCCGCCGCCAATTCTGAGCGGCACTCACCCTGACAGGTCGAGAAAACGCATGAGTTTTTTTGGCTCGGATCAGGTTCTTGAGCGAAGGAATGACTGCTGTAGCCCGACTCAAAAGCTGCTTCGGCGCATAGATCAGCGGATTGTGCGAAAACTGTAGATCCATCGCCACTTGATCCATGCTCTCGTAGCGCTGCTGCAAGGAGCGGGCGACCATTTGATCGAGCACCTGGGCAAAGCGGGGCTCAATCGGCTGGGGCAGATAGTCTCGCCATACCCAGCGGTCTTCCGCCGCAGAGTAAAGGGAAAAAGGATGGATACTTGTGAGCAGGTTCAGGCAGGTTAGCCCCAAGCTGTAAATATCGCTGGCAAAGGTCGCCTGCCCCATAGACTGCTCTGGCGAGGCGTATCCAGCGCTGCCAATTACCGTGTCAGCAGGGGTATAACGAATCCATTTAGCCGCGCCAAAATCCACCAGCATCGGCAAATTTTGGCCCACTGGGTTGAGTTCCTCACCTTTTAAGATGATATTGGCAGGCTTGATATCGCGGTGGATAATATCGAAGTTGTGGACATGTTGGAGGACGGGTACCAGCGCGGTTAGGAGCGATCGCACCCGAGTTTCTGTCCAAGCTCCCCCGGATTCCACCTGCTGCTCCAAATTATCGCCGGGAGCAAATTCCTGCACCAAAAATTGCCCCCACTCATTTTCTATCGCGGCGAACAGTTCTGGAATCTGCGGGTGCTTGCCGAGCTGACGGAGCCGCTCAGCTTCTGATTGGAATCCTGCTTCCCCGGCTAAAGACCCTCCGTAGATTTGCTTGACCACACAGAAAGAGACTGATTGCGCCGTCTGTGACACAAGCGATTTGGAAGCCACGGAAGCGGTTACTTCACTGGTGATCGGCAGCACCTGGGCTAAAAATGTCCGCCCGAAGCCCCCTTTGCCTAAAGGTGAAATGAGCTGATAGCCACCGGCCAAGGTCAAAGGGGTGCCACAGGTGCAGCAAAAATGAACCGCTGAAGGTGGATTCTGAGGCTGTGGGCAAATAGGATTGAGACAGTACACCATGGCTTAAGTCGGCTCAGGCAAGCCTGCTGTCACCTTCGTCAACTGTTGCGAAAGGCTGCTGCATAGACGAGTCGGAGTGCGCTGGAATATGATCTGAGTGTACAGGAGCCCTCCCGACTATCGATCAAAGCAGCATCGCCCATTTCGCGCTAAGTTGGGATCGCCTCTCCGGGCCGGAGCTTCGCCCATTTGCCTATTTCTTCGCTGAAGCTATTGCAGCCGACAACATCGTACTCAAAGCCAAACTCATTGTCAGACGACATCTGGTCGCCGTTTACCGTCAGCTTTGGCAGGGTGATGTTAGCGTTGATCGTAGGATTATTGGGTTCGAAGACGGGCGTTTCTGTCAGATGCGGCTGCTGGTGGTTCGTTTCGACAGCATGGTAAGTAATGCAACTGTCGACATAGTGGCAATTCACGCAAATACACATAGGGCCAAACCTCAGTGTGAGACTAGAGGGCTGTCCTCACTGTAGCGTAAGTTTTTTGTTTTCTGCTGCGCTG
>JBBQAC010000002.1:0-46276 GCA_038315915.1 Phormidesmidales cyanobacterium | reverse complement strand
TGAATAACTTTGCCG
Source organism: Phormidesmidales cyanobacterium (assembly GCA_038315915.1). Lineage (GTDB taxonomy): Bacteria > Cyanobacteriota > Cyanobacteriia > Phormidesmidales > Phormidesmidaceae > Phormidesmis. The sequence continues at coordinate 46,261 of JBBQAC010000002.1, read as the reverse complement.
TTGAGCCGGAAATGTACGTCGAAGAGTAGCCTACTCCTCCAGCGATTCATCCATTCTGCCGAGCACTTTGTCGCGAAAAGCGCTGTCCTGGCTGGCGAGCCCCAATATTTGCATGTACTCGGGGAGTGTCAGCCCGCCGGTTTTAATCCGCTCTACCGCTTCTGCTTCGATAGACTGCTGCATTTTGAGCGCTTCGGCAGAGGTCTCAGCAGCAGGAAGTTCGGATTCGCGATCGCTCAATAGCTGAAGCACCTGCAAGTAAGCCTGAGCAAATTGATCGACTTTATCAGCGGCGATGTCAGCGCTGTCTGTGAGGGGTTGAATGGCTTCTGTAGTTTGGGCGATCGCTCGACCCTCCGCGTTAGCAGGTGCAGGCAAGCCGATGAGGCACATCAGACACAAGCTGCCGACTGCGATCGCTTTGAGCCCTGCTAGAGGCTGAGAAAGAAAAGGACGCTGACTAAAACGCTTGCGCCGCGATGCAATATGTATGGGCTGACCTGGTAGGAAGTTCTTAATCCAAAGAAACATTCTATTAAGACTGTGAACATTCGTCATTACGGTGATGAGATTGACTACACTAAATACTAAGTATAATTACAGATCTTTAGACGCTCATGTCCGCTAGCCGATCTTCTCAACCCAACAGTCCAATCGAGACCTCGCCTCAGAAAGAAGATCACAGTAGTCTATCCCAGCGGGAACTACAGATCGTGGAGCTGGTCACAGCAGGGCTGACCAATCAAGAAATTTCAGAAAAACTGGCCATTAGTAAACGCACGGTCGATAACCATGTGAGTAACGTGCTGACCAAAACAGGTACCGGCAACCGGGTAGCGCTGGTGCGCTGGGCGTTGCAGTCGGGTAAGGTGTGCATTGATGAGCTGAACTGCTGCAATTTGCCTGAAGCATAGAAGGGGAAACAGCAGACAGGAATCAGAAGTCTGTGGATGTATCGGTTCCCTGGAGCGGTAGACTCTTTTAGCGACTAGCGCGCAGTTAGCCAGACTCTTTTTATCTATTCCCTTTATTATGAGCACGCTTCAAGCCATTCGCGGAACCCGAGATATTTTGCCTTCGGAGTCTCCGCTGTGGGTGGTGATAGAAGGCATTTCCCGGCAGGTACTCAGCCAGTCGGCTTACCGCGAAATTCGCACGCCAATCTTTGAGCAGACGGAGCTGTTTGCCAGGGGCATTGGCGAAGCGACTGATGCAGTTGGCAAGGAAATGTATAGCTTTGAAGATCGCGGCGGGCGGTCGATTGCGCTGCGCCCGGAGATTACGGCGGGTTTAGTGCGAGCGTTCATTCAAAACAAACTGTTTGCGCAAGGCGGCGTGCAGCGACTGTGGCACATTGGGCCGGCGTTTCGCTATGAGCGGCCTCAGGCAGGAAGGCAAAGGCAGTTTCACCAGCTTGATGTGGAGATTTTGGGCAGCCGCGATCCCAGAGCGGACGTGGAGATCATTTCAGTGGCGACCCAGGTACTGAATACCTTGGGCCTTACTGCCCTCACGCTGGATCTCAACTCGGTCGGCAGCGGTGAAGACCGGCAAACTTACCGCGAGGCGCTAGTCAGCTACTTTACGCCTTTCAAAGATGAGCTGGATGAGGATTCGCGCGATCGCCTCACCCGCAACCCGCTCCGCATTCTCGACAGCAAAGACAAACGCACCCAAGAAATCGTCACCGACGCGCCCAGCCTGCTCGACTACCTCAGCGCAGACTCTCAGCGCCACTTCGACGGCGTCCAGCAGCATCTCACCAATCTAAATATTCCCTTCAATATCAACCCCCGGCTGGTGCGCGGATTGGACTATTACACCCACACCGCTTTTGAAATTCAGTCTTCTGACCTAGGCGCGCAAGCTACCGTATGCGGCGGCGGTCGCTACGATGGACTGGTTTCTCAGCTCGGCGGGCCAGATACACCGGCTATCGGCTTCGGCATGGGCCTGGAGCGGCTGATTATTCTGCTGGAGCAGATGAACCAATACAGCACAGAGCCCCATTTAGATGTTTACTTAATCTCGCGCGGAGAAAAGGCCGAGCTTCAGTCTGTCGCGCTAGCCGATCAGCTCCGAAAGCACGGTTACTCAGTAGAAGTCGATCTCAGCAGTAGCGCCTTTGGCAAGCAGTTTAAGCGCGCTGACCGCAGCGGCGCAGTCCTGGGGCTTATCCTGGGAGACGCCGAGGCGGAAGCGGGTAAAGTGCAGCTCAAATGGCTCGCTTCTGGAGAGCAAGACGAACTCGGTCAAAGCGAGCTGATCGACCGAGCCGACGAAGTCAAATCACTTATTGCTCAGCAACGCAGTTAGGCAGCTTAATTGTGTGGCAGTCAGCAATCGCACACTTCCTATCGAAATAGAGAGAGAGGCGATCGCTCCACAGAATCATCGCAGGCATTCTGGCAGTCAATGCCCGGTATGCACAGACAATGTGCCAAGGTTCCCCCAACTATTGGGAGACACATGTCAGCGTCGTTCCGTCCTGTCAGCCACGTTTTTTAAATGGCGACCTTGTTTGCAGCAGTAGATTCGTCGCCAGTATTCGGTGTGCCTTTGGGTTCAATCAGCAATAGATGAGTCTCAACGTTGGCCATCGGGCAGTGTTCCACACCCTTTGGAACGATATAGAGTTCTCCTGGCCCCAGTTCGATGTTTTGCTCGGGGAGCTGAATTGTCAACCTTCCAGATAGCACCAGAAAGAAGTCGTCAGTATCTTGGTGTGAATGCCAGTTAAACTCACCCAACACTTTGACTACCATCACATCGTGACCGTTGAATTCAGACACTATTTTGGGAGACCAGTAATCGTTGAATGTTTCCAGTTTGTCTTTAAGGTTGATACTATTCACAGAAATCTCTGCCTGCTATGGATGCTGTTGTTTTGCTCAGGGCGTCCGAGAGGCCAGCCGCTATGTTCTAATATTGAAGCGTTTTCTGAAGAGACTGGCGTAGGGTTTAAGATGATGCACATACTCACTGTCTGGAGTTGAAACAAAACTTGCATCGCTCTAATACTCGACGGTCACAGGGGTATGGTCACTGGGCCTCTCCAATCCTCTAGGCCCGGTATCAATCGCGCAACTCACGGCCTGTTCATACAGCGCAGGCGACAAATAGTGGTGGTCAATACGCCAGCCGGTGTTGCGCACAAACGAGTTGGTGCGATAGTCCCACCAGCTAAAGTGACCGCCTTCGTCAGTGAATTTGCGAAAGGCGTCAGCGAGGCCAATGGAGAGAACATCGCGTAAGGTCTCTCGCTCTACCGGCGAAGACATGATGTGTTTGTCTCTGTTTTTATCGGTGTAAATGTCTCTGTTTTCGAGGGCAATATTAAAGTCACCGCATACGTTGAGCTGCGGGTGGGCGGCTAGCTGCTTGCTCAAGTATTGTTTCAGCAGGGTTAACCAGCGCAGCTTGTACTCATACTTTTCGCTGCCAATTGCCGATCCGTTGGGCACATACAGGTTCACAACTCGCACATCTCCCAGCAATCCGCTGATCACCCGCTTTTGCGCGTCCAAATCACCGACTTCTGACTCGCTGAGCACTGCGCCAAAGCCCATTTGCACATCGGCCAGCGGCTCGCGGCTGAGCAAAGCCACCCCGTTGTAGGACTTTTGGCCGTAAAAATAAGCCTGGTAGCCAATATCAGTAAAGGCTTGCACCGGAAAGTCTTGGTCGATGACTTTGGTCTCTTGCAGGCACATCACATCGACTGGGTTGGCTTGTAACCAGCCTGTAACCTGCTCCAGGCGAGTGCGAACAGAGTTGACGTTCCAAGAGGTGACTTTCATAAAGTTGCAGCGGCAGGCCAGTCGATCAGCAATTAAAGCCTCTGTATCTTAGTCCGCGATGGGGACTGATTTGGTCGGCGTCGTTTTCAGACTGGCCCAGCTTTGGCGAATGAGGGGCAGGGCGCTGGTGGAAATGAGGATCGCGATCGCCAAACTCACTGCGCCGTCCGCCCGATACCAGCCAAACCGGGCGATTAATAGAGCCCCCACCAATACACCCAGGCAGCTACCGGCATCGGCCAGCATGTGTAAAAAAGCCGCCCGCAGATTGAGATTATCTTCAGCGTGAGCGTGCAGCAGATAGGCGTTGAGCCCATTGACGAGCAGACCCACAGCCGCCGCGATCGCTACCGGGCCGCTGAGAATTTCAACTGGGGGAACGCGTAAGGCGGCTAACGCCTCCCACCCTAGCCATGCGCTAACGCCGAGCAGCAGCCCGCCGTTGACCAACGCCGACAGGGCATTCAGCCGTTCGTGATTGGCCCGGTTCGCCTGAGAAGCTGTCCAGAGGGCGAGGGCTATGGCAAACACATCGGTCGCCATATGCCCTGCATCGGCAATCAGCGACAGGCTATGGCTGCGAGTACTCACCCACAGCTCCGCCCCGGCAAAACAGCTCACCAGCACCAGCGCAATCCTCAGCGCTCTGATTTGCTGGGGGTTAGTTGGCACCGCGCAATGACAGTGATCCGCGTGAGAGTGAACGTGCATAAGTCTAAAATTGGGCTCTAAGGAATTTAGATCAAACCGATAAAATAGGTAGCATTAATCCTTGCTATGCTGACATTAAGTGCTGCATTCAGCGAGTCTGCAAGCCTAGCCGATAACGCTATGACTTCCACCATAGATTTTCAAGCTCTAGTCAGCTTAACCGACCAAAAATTTTACGACCTGTGTCAGGCCCATCCTGATGTGAAATTTGAACGAACGCCGGGAGGATATTTACTGATCATGCCACCCACTGGCGGTGAGACGGGCAATCATAACTTTGAAATTGGGCTGGACTTAGGCAACTGGAACAGGCAGACCAAACTAGGCGTTGTTTTTGACTCATCCACGGGTTTTAAGTTGCCCAACGGTGGCGACAGGTCTCCCGACCTCTCTTTTGTGAGACAGGCCCGTTGGGATGCACTCTCTGCTGAGGAAAAGCGTAAGTTCCTGCCGATCGCACCAGATTTTGTCCTGGAGCTGATGTCACCCTCTGATTTGCTCGCAGAGACTCAGGCAAAGATGAATGAATATCTCGGCAGCGGCGTGCGGCTCGGATAGCTTGAAGAACGTTTGGTAGAGTCACAGGCTCAGATTGACATATGGCTAAAGCTAAGAAAAAGTCCATTGGTTCATCTGAGCAAAAGCTGGAAGGCGAGGCGCTGATTAAAGAAACCAATCGCCGGATTCGGGCAGCTATGGGGCTGTGGGATGCGCATCGGAACGCAGCCTGCCGGGGAGAGCGAGACCGTGCCCTAATCCTCTACAATCAGCTCACCAAAGCGCAAAAAGAAAAAATTCCTCAGCAGCTCCGGATCTGGCTGCGCTATCGCAGTGAAAAGTACTTTGGCGCTCATCAAACTGCGCCGGGAAATCAGCATCGCTCTGGTAAAAGCCGAACCAAAAAATAGACTGAAAGCGACAGAGTATATTACGTTATGGTCATCTGAGTTCTATTCAATTATTCAGATTGACTCTCAGAAGAATCACTGAGATATTAAGGTAATTTCCTAACTTTAAACCTGGGCTTTATGATGCGTGCTAATCGTTCTACCCTTGTCAGGCTGTGCCTGCTGACGGCCCTTGCCATACCGGCTCAGCGAGCTATATTGACGACAGGTGCGCAGGCTGCCCAGGCTGATAACCCGCTAAACAGCCCGCAGCTAGTTGCTCAAGTCGATGCTGCTGCTCCTTTCACGACGGCAACCAGCCCAGATGGCACGCTTACAGCCCGTGTCGATGAGAACGATGAAGTCCTGATTGAAGCGGCGGACGGCACGCCGGTCGCTGGCCCTTTAGAAACTGAAGAAACCGTCACAGCCCTGGCCTTTAGCGAAGACGGGCAGATTCTAGCGACTGGCACTGAAGCCGGTACCGTTCGCTATTGGGATGTCGATGGAACGTCTAAGGGCGAAGCTTTCCCGGTAGTCCTCGGTGATGACAGCGCGGTTACTGAGCTTGAGTTTGATGGCAATGACCGGCTGTTTGCGGCTGGGAGTGAGGGCAGAAGCGGATTTTGGGGGCTCAACGGCCTTTCTTACGGCGAAGAGGTTGTGGCCCAGGCGGAGAATGCAGATGCCGACCGCGAAGCGGCAGGGGGCTCTCCCTGGTGGTGGCTAGCGCCCCTGCTGATTTTGGGTGGTGGCGGCGGGCTCTGGCTCTTGAGCCGACGACGTGCACCCGATCCCTCTGAACCGACTCGGCAAACGGCTCCGACGGCAACGGTGCCGCCGCCGACCGATGAGAGTAATGGCGGCGAGGTCTCTAACCGGGCTCAGTCGGTCATTTCTACCGACCGGGTGACTGACGATTCGCGGGCGGTGTCGCCCCTGGCAGATGAGCCCTTGCCACCGGGCCCTTTACCCATTGGTTTGCCGGGAGTGGAACCCGAGGCTGCGGGGCTAACTGCCGAAGAATCGACCGACCTGGAGTCGCCTGATTTGGAAGGAACTAACCTGGATTTGCTGGCCCCGAAGGCGAGTGGCTTGGAGGTAGAGGCTGTCGCGATCGCCGATACCCCCTCTACCGGGGTGGAATCTGTAGACGAAGACATCTGGGATGACAATCTCGACCTCACTTTAGACGAAGCCTCTGAAGAGCCAGAGATTTTGGCGGCTGAGATGCCCCCGGTTAAAGAGCCCATCGCTGAAGTGCCGATCGCTGACGGGCCGGTCGCCGCCCGTCCCGCGACTGCCGCTGAGGTCGATGATTTTTGGGGCACGACCGATGACAGCGGCCTCGGTGAGGTAGAAGCTATAGAGCCTACAAGAGATACCGTCATCGCGGAGACTGAAACCATTCCCGATTTGGAGCCGACCCGGGAGACAATTATCAGTGAGGGCGCGGTGATCTTCGGCGCGGTCGTCGCCTCTGTCCGCTCGGAAGCGTTAGATCCTTTAGACCCGGATCAAGCAGATTTGACTCTCTCTGACAGTACGCCGATGAAAGATGCCGTTCCCCTGAGTCCCGAAGCGCTTGCCTCTGTAGATGACGATTTGCCTGAGCTGCCCGATGGCTACGGGGACAGTCGAATTGTCCTGCTGCCGCGCGATCCAAAGTGGGCCTATGCCTATTGGGATGTCTCTAATGCCCATAAGGAGGCTTTGCGCCAGCAGGGAGGAGATCGGCTGATGTTGCGGCTTTATGATGTTACCGATGTCGATCAGTCCAGTCAGTCGGCGCATAGTATGCAGCAGCAGGAGTGTCATGAAATGGCGCGCTCCTGGTATATCGAAATGCCGGTGAGCGATCGCGACTACACCATCGAAATCGGCTATCTCACTGCCGATGATCGCTGGCTGATGCTGGCTCGCTCGGCAGCGGTGCGGGTGCCGCCGGTCTACCCTTCCAACTGGGTCAAAGACCAGTTCCGCACGGTTGGCTGGGAGGAGGAGCTGCAAGGGCACACGGTGGCCGACCTGGGTCGCCCGGAAGAGTCGGGTGAGGGTGCGATCGCCGATCAGTCCCCCGGTTACGAGACCTTGTTCGCAGCCGCTCAGGGGCAGGAGGCGATGCGGATAGCGGGCTCTCTGTACGGCTCAATGCAGCCGGTACCGCCAGGGGCACTGTCGCTGTCGGGCGCGCTAAATATGTCGGGGCTGAGCCTGTCGGGGCTGAACATGTCAGGCATTGGCTCTGGCGGTGGGGAAATGCCGGCGCGATCGCGCAAGTTCTGGCTGGTTGCCGATGCTGAGCTGATTGTGTATGGAGCCACTGAGCCCAATGCCACGCTGACGGTGGGCGATCGCGTCATTCCGCTTAACCCCGACGGCACCTTCCGCTTTCATGTGGCCTTCCCCGACGGTCAGATCGACTATCCGATTAAAGCCGTTGCCGTCGATGGTGAGCAGTCACGGGCTGTCAGCCTGCACTTTGAGCGAGAAACCCCCGAGCGTGATACGAATACTAAGGAAGAAGCTGAGGATGAATGGTTTTAGGGAGCGCAGGAGACCTGAAAAGGCTGAACCTATTTTTTGCCGTTTCTGAAGTATAGTGTTGAACTTTAACGAGGATAAGCTTATGCAGCGTTCGTTCCACAAAATTCGCCGCCGCCATGCCCTTCAGCTCATGGCAGGGGCTTCTGGCGCGGTTTTGCTCCATGCCTGCGGCGGTGGCACGACCGAAGAAGCCAGTACGGAACCGGCTGAGAGCACTGATAGCAGCCCTGCCGAGACGACCATGACCATGTCGATGGGAACCGCGCCCTGGGTCGGCCAGGTGCCGCTCTACATTGCGATGGAAAAGGGCTTTTTTGCCGATCAGGGGCTGGATTTTACGCTGCGCAACTTTGGCACCAGCGGCGACTATCTCTCTGCCTTTTTGAGCGATAATCTGGACAGTGTTTCACTGGTGAGTTCTGAAGCCGTGACGCTGGCAGACAGCGGCAAAGACTTCAAAATTGTTCTGATTCAAGACAACTCAGTCGGCGGCGACGGCATCTTAGCAAAAGACAGCATTACCAGCGTTGAAGACTTCAAAGGCAAAAAAATCGCTGCCGATACCAGCGGCGTGAGCTATTTCTTCTTGCTTCAGGTACTGAAGGAAGCGGGCCTTTCTAAAGACGATGTGACAATTGTTAACACAGAGCCTTCAGCCGCAGCCGCAGCCTTTCAGTCCAATAGCGTCGATATTGCGGTAACCTACGCCCCCTATCTTCAGGAGGCTGCTGATGCGGTAGAAGATGGCGGCATTATTTACGACTCCAGCAAAATGCCGACGGCCATTATCGACATGTATTTGTTCGATGCTGCCTATGTCGAAGCCAATCCCGAGGCGGTGCAAGCCTTTGTAAACGGCATTTTTATGGGTTTGGAGTTCCTCTCGACCAATGAAGAAGAAGCGCTGGAGATCGGGGCGGCGGCGCTAGATGTAGAGCCAGCCGATGTCGCTGCTGACTTAGAAGGCGTCAAGCTGCCAGATAAGGAAACTAACCTTGAGATGATGACTCAGCCGGACAGCGATCTGTATGTCGGCGAGCCCTTGAATGAACTTGCCGCCTTCTTACTGGCGGAAGGTCAAATCGAGTCAGAGGTACCCGATCTTTCGACCACGTTCGACCCTCAGTTTGTTGAAGCGTCGTCCTCCTAATCCTGTTCACTCGGAAAGGTTGTGCCGTGCCTAGCTCAAAAAAACGATATCTGGAGCCCTCTGTCTTTTGGAGCATTCGCCAGGGCTTTCCGCTCTGGCTGCGGCCTGCCTTAACGCTGATCGCGCTGACCTTACCGCTGCTGCTCTGGAGCGTTTTGAGCTACGGCAGATATGTTGACGATGCGTTTTTGCCGACGCCGACGGCGGTACTGGCAGCGGGTTGGGAAATGCTACAGCAGGGCAGTCTTATCACCGATATTGTGGCTAGCTCTGGCCGGGTGATGGCCGGGTTTGCACTGGCGGCTTTGATTGGCGTGCCGATGGGGATTGCCATGGGCACGTTTTATAGTATGGACAGCCTTTTTGGCGGATTTGTGGGCACGGTGCGCTATATGCCGATCGCGGCTTTTACGCCGCTGATGATCATTTGGGCGGGAATAGACGAGCTGCCTAAGATACTGATTATTTTCCTGGGCATTGTGTTTTACAACGCGATTATGGTGGCCGACGGGGTGAAGTTCATTCCGAATGAAACGCTCAATGTGGCCTATACGTTGGGGGCAACTCGCCGCGATGTGCTGTTTCGCGTGATTCTCCCGGCGACCTTACCCAATATCGTCGATACGCTGCGGGTGAATGTGGCAGGCGCTTGGAATTTTCTGGTGATCTCCGAGCTGCTGGCAGCTGAGAGCGGGTTGGGGTATACGATTATGCGATCGCAGCGCACCCTGCAAACCGACAAAGTGCTGTTCTGCATTCTGGTAATCGGCTGTATTGGGCTGCTGACGGATCTTATTTTTCGGCTGGTGTTTCGCTGGCTGCTGCCCTGGGCGGAACCGACGGCGGGTTGAGCGGCTGTCTATTTGGTCACAGATCCGGCATACGCTGAAGGTTTAGCATATTTTTTAATACCTTGCGATCGCCCAACTTCCATGCAAACTACTTTCCCTACTACCTTGCCTCACGCCGCCCAGCGCACCGTTCCCAAGCTGGAAATTCGCAACGTTACCAAGGTTTTCAGCACAGGCAAGCAGAAAAAAGTAGCGGTTGACGATGTCAGTATTCAGCTCGTGCCAAACGAATTTAGCTGCATTGTGGGGCCGTCGGGCTGTGGCAAGTCGACGCTGCTAAACATTGCAGCCGGATTAATGAAAGCGACTTCGGGAGAAATTTTGGTAGACGGGCAACCGGTGCCGGGGCCGGGGGCTGACCGGGGTATGGTATTTCAAAACTACACGCTGTTTTCGTGGCTATCGGTGGCAGACAATGTCGCCTTTGGCCTGAAGCTACAGGGAATGCCCAAGGTGCAGCGGCGCAGCAAAGTGGATTACTACTTAGATATTGTGGGGCTAAGTGAATGGGCTAATGCTTACCCAAGGGCGCTGTCGGGCGGGATGAAGCAGCGAGTGGCGATCGCCCGCGCCCTAGCCAACGATCCCGAAGTCCTGCTGATGGACGAACCCTTTGGCGCACTCGATTCTCAAACCAAAGAGCAGCTTCAGGCGTTTTTTCACGACCTTTGGGCAAAAACGCACATCACCGTATTGATGATTACGCATGATGTGGAGGAAGCGATTTTTCTGTCGCAGCAGGTGTATGTGATGGATATTAACGGCAGTCTGCGAGAGGCGGTGCAGATAGGTTTACCCAAGCACAGAGAGCTTGATATGAAGCTGACTATCGAGTTTTTGGACTACAAGCGGCATATTATTCATCAGCTTCGGTAAAAAAAGGGAGCGATCAATTGGGATCGCTCCCTTGCTTGCTGTATTCGACAGGTTTTTACACGGTGGCAGGCTGATCCATCTTGGCGAGGCGGTCGGCCAGCAGCTGCTCTAGCTCTTCTAGCGCTTTGCTAAAGCCTTCAATGCCTTCGTCTAGCTTTTCGTTGGCCATCCGGTCAGCTTCGTGCATTTTCTCGAAGGTGGCCTTGTCGATGGTCTTTTTCTCAATGTCGAGATCTTTGGATGCCTCAGGACTGAGCTTACGCGGCAGTTCGCCTTCCGTCTCTGACAGTGGCTCCAGTAGCTTGGGGGAAATAGTTAGCAGGTCGCAGCCTGCCAGTTCCTTGATTTCATCGATGTTGCGGAAGCTTGCGCCCATGATCTCGGTCTTGTAGCCGAACTTTTTGTAGTAGTTGTAAATTTCAGTGACGGACTGTACGCCGGGATCTTCAGAGGGCGGGTAGCTATCGCGACCGGTATCTTTTTTGTACCAGTCGAGAATGCGCCCGACAAAGGGCGAAACCAGGGTGACTTTGGCTTCGGCGCAGGCGATCGCCTGATGCAGCCCAAACAGCAGCGTCAGATTGCAGTGAATGCCTTCTTTTTCCAGGATTTCGGCGGCTTTGATGCCTTCCCAGGTAGCGGCGATTTTGATCAAGATGCGATCGCGGCTGACGCCAGCTTCTTCGTACTCGGCAATCAGGTCGCGGGCCATAGCCAGGGTGCCTTCCCTATCGTAGGAAAGCCGCGCATCTACTTCAGTCGAAACGCGCCCCGGAATGATTTCCAAAATCCGCTTACCAAAGGCAACTGCCAGATGCTTAAACGCTTCCATGGCCACTTCTTTGTCATCAGCATCCGCACCAAGCTTATCCTTGGCCTGCTGTAGCGTTCCATCAACGATGCTTTGATACTGTGGCAGGCCAGCCGCAGCGGTGATCAACGAAGGATTCGTCGTCGTATCTTGGGGGGTAAATTGCTCAATCGCTTCAATATCGCCAGTATCGGCAACCACGACGGTCATCTCTTTGAGTTGAGATAGCAAGCTCATAGGCTTTCTCCTGTATGATTATCTGCCCATCATTGTAGTGAGATCATCGAAAAGTGATCGTCCCCCCATAGAGCTGAAATCTAGAGAATATCTGTAGAAGGGAAGGCTGCTAGCAGGCGCTAGGCGATCGCCGAAGGCGTCTTTTGAGCCTGCAAGCTGACAGAAACATCAGGGCTGCTAGCCTTTTTATCAGCGTCAGGCGAATCATCCTCATCAGTGTCTTCGTCTAATGTCTCTATCTGATGACTATTGCTTGAGTGACTGTCGGTTGAAGCATACACAGGCAATTCATACACAGGCAAATCGAACCAGAAAGTCGTGCCCACCCCCACCTCACTGACTAAGTTCACCTGGCTGTTGTGCTTGTCCATAATATGTTTGACAATCGAGAGCCCGAGCCCAGTCCCTTCGAGCGTGTGCACCCGATTTTCTACTCGGAAGAAGCGATCAAAAATCGCGACTTGATCTTCCTCATCAATGCCTAACCCCGTATCGCCAATTTCGATCCGCACATTTTGAATGAGCTGCGGGTTGGGGCTCGGCGCTCGGTAGGCCCGAATCACGACCTTGCCGCCTGCCGGCGTGAATTTGAGGGCGTTGCCGACCAGGTTGCCAAATACTTGCAGGAGCAAGTCGTAGTTACCTAAGTTCGCAGGCAGGTCGTCTTCAATATCTTTTTCTAGCGCGATTTGCTTGTCTTTGGCGTTGAGCTGGTAAGTGCGAAGCACCTGATCGATGGGCTGATGCACCTCTACGGCGGTAAATTCGTAGCGGCGGCCTGATTCCAATCGGGAAAGGTCGAGTACGTCGTTCACGAGGCGAGTCAGGCGGTCGGTTTCGTAATTTGCCGTTGCCAGGAATTCTTTGCGCTCGCTCTCACTGAGGTCTTCGCCGTACTCGTGCAGCGTTTCGATAAACGATTTGATATTGAAGAGCGGCGTGCGCAGTTCGTGAGAAACGTTGCTGATGAATTGGCTTTTGGCTTCGTTGAGTGCGACTTCACGAGTGATGTCTTGCAGGGTAATCGCTACCCCTTTGACATTTTCTCGGGACTGATCGAGCACCGTATTGAGCAACACGCGAATGGTGCGATTGCCCTCCATCAAAGACATGCGAAATTCGCTGCCCTCGTGAGCGTCGCCCGCCACTGCCCGTACTAACGGCGGCGCGAGCTGCGCCCGCACTTCCGGCTGCAATCGGTCTAAAATGCTGCCGCCCAGCGTCATCGTGGGCTCCCAGCCAAGAATGCGCCGCGCCGCAATATTGGCGAGCACCACGTTGGTTTGAGCATCCAACAAAATCGCGCCGTCAGCGATAGTGGATACCAGGCTCTCTAATTTGGCCTTCTCAGCGGTCAATTCTTCAATGTTTTGCTCTTCGTAGCGTTCCAGGCGCTCGGCCATGTCGTTAAAGCTGTAGATCAGCTCGCCCAGTTCGCCGCCCAGGGGTAGGTCAACTCGCTGCTTGAAGTTGCCCGCTGCGATATTTTTCACCCCCAATAGCAGCTCTTTAATTGGCTGAGTGATGGTGAGCGCATTGATCACCGCGCCCAAAATCACCATTACCCAAATCGAGACGAAGACGGCGATCGTCACATCGCGGGTGAGGTGAGAAGAGGCGACGACAGTGGGATTGGGGTTGATGCCCATTGCCAGCATCCCTTTGTACTGACCGTCGATCATCAGTGGCACAAAGACATCGGTGACCATGCCCGCTGGGGTCAGGTGCTGGCGCACCATCGGCGAGTCGGCGCTGCTGGTGTAGTTGGCAGGCAGCTTCATGCGGCGGCGCAGGGTCAGCGAGTTTTGAACAGCCGGTTCGGAGTAGGGGATGCCAAAGAAAATTTCGCCGTCCTGGTCGGCATAGAGCATGTAGCGGACATTGGAGGTATTTTCGTAAAAGCGGTACGAAAATCGGGCCAGCTCTGAGCGGTCGTTGGTTTCGACCAGCGGGGCGACGTTGGCGGCAAGCAGCAGCCCGAGGTCCCGGCCAAAGCGAGTGTCGTTGAGCTGGGCGTCTTGCTGAATGGTGTTGACAGCCCAAAAGGTGAGGCCGCTCATAATCAGCGATACCAGCAAAGTGGCTCCGGCCATGAGCCGCGTCTGGAGGGTGAAGTCACTCCACCACCGAGCGAATAACGCTTTGAGTTGGCTAAAAAATTGCATGGCTACTGCTCATGGCTACTGTAGTTGCGATCGCCAGTGAGACCGGATTATCGCAGCGGCTGATCGCTGGGAAAGCCTTGTCCTTTTGATAGTCAGCATACCGCTAATGCTTCTATTCTAAACGGTGATTCTCCATCGGGCATGGCTTAGCTAGCGCCATCGCCCTTACCCTCACTGACCCGGTGACCGATATCGCGGCGGTAGTAGCTACCGGGGAAGTCGATTTTGGCGACGGCGCGGTAGGCTTTGGCAATGGCGGCATCAAAACTGGGGGCGATCGCCGTAATCCCCAGCACCCTGCCCCCGGTACTTTTTACCGTTCCGTCACTGAGGCAAGTACCGGCGTGAAAGACTACCGTATCAGCATCTTCGGCAGCGTCAATGTGATCGACGCGCAGCCCTTTTTGATACGATCCGGGGTAGCCAGCAGCAGCCATCACCACACAGGCGGAGGTAGCCTCCTTCCAAGCAAACGGGGGCAAGCTGTCTAATGTCTGTTCGCAGCAGGCCAGCACAATATCTTCTAAAGGGGTTTCCAGCAGGGGCAGCACCGCTTGCGTTTCGGGATCGCCAAAGCGACAGTTGAATTCAATCACCTTCGGGTCACCCGCAGGCGTCACGATCAGCCCTGCGTATAGAACGCCGCGATAGTCAATCCCCCGAGCTTGGAGTGCCGCTAGCGTCGGTTCTAAAACTTCTGTTTGTACTCGCGCTAGCAGATCGCTCGGCATTACCGGCGTCGGCGCGTAGGCTCCCATGCCGCCGGTATTAGGCCCGGTATCGCCTTCGCCCACCTGCTTGTGATCTTGCGCGGGTAGCAAGGCCCGGATTGTTTGCCCATCGGTTACGGCCAGTACCGACACTTCTTGCCCCTGCAAAAATTCTTCGATGACGACGCGATCGCCTGCCGTCCCGAACTGACCCCCAAAGGCAACCTTGATTGCTGTAATCGCTTCTCCTATCTCCATCGCAACCGTCACCCCTTTCCCCGCTGCCAAGCCATCGGCTTTGACCACAATCGGGGCACCCTGCTTTTCGACGTAGGCGATCGCACTTTCAGCATCGGTAAAAACTGCCGCCGCTGCTGTCGGTACCTGCGCCTCAGCCATCAGCTCTTTTGCCCAGGCTTTGCTCGCTTCAATCTGCGCGCCATCTTTATTCGGCCCAAAGACTTTGACTTGCTGAGCCCGCAGCGCATCGGCTAACCCTTCGGCCAGCGGCTGCTCCGGGCCAATTAAAACAAACGCCATATTGTTGACTAGGGCGCAGCGGGCGATACCTGCGGTTTCACTCGGAGACATAGCGACGTTACGGCATCCCGGTAGCAGCGCGGTGCCGCCGTTACCAGGAATGCAGACGACCTCGGTGACTTTGGGCGATCGCAGCAGCTTCCAGGCCAGAGCATGTTCACGCCCGCCACTGCCCACAACAATTGCTTTCATAACTTTGGGGGAAACCCTTTCAGGAGAGTAGCGCTCACCTAGCCTACATCGTCTCGTCAAAATTGTCGTGGCGGTAGCCAGCCATCATGGGTTAATTGCTTCGGCAGCCTGATCAGCCCGCTGTACGGCAGGGCGAGCCTGTATCGCCTCAAGCCAGCGCTTTAGTTGATTGAATCAGTCAACCAACTATAGACCTCGGCCAAATCGTTCACCTGATAGTGGGCGTTTAGGCCGCTAGGGTTTGGCAGTGCCCATACTTGCGTGTCTTCCCAGTCGGGCTGAGGGCCGATTTTGGCCTTGGGTTGGGCGAAGGCGATGCGGTAGGCGGTGATGCCTAAGAAAGCGAGGCATTTGGGCCGGTATTTTTTTATTTTGGCGGCGAGGAGTTCGCGGCCTGCCTGGATTTCGGCTTTGCTGAGTTCGTCGGCGCGGGCGGTGGCGCGGGGAGCCATGTTGGTGATGCCGTAGCCCAGGTCTATCAGTGAGGCGTCTTCGCTGGGGTCGTACAGGCGCGGGGTAATGCCTGCTTTGTGCAGGGCTTTCCAGAAGCGGTTGCCGGGTCTGCCGAAGTGATGGCCGATGACGACGCTGTACAGGCTGGGGTTGATGCCGCAGAAGAGGACTTTGAGGTTGGGGGCGATGATGTCGGGCATGGTTTGGCCGTGGGCGGCGAGGATTTCTGCTCGGGTGGGGCGGGGTTTGGACATGGGGAGGGAGGGAGAGGAGATGTACCGGTGAGCGGGCGTCTATTATTGTAGGGTCTGTGTTGTGACTGTCTAGTTGGGCCTGTGGTGGGCGATCGCATTATGAAATCCACGCTAAATGAGCTTCAAAACCGGGTGCAGGGGGCGCTGGTCGCTGCATTTGGCGATGAGTACAGTAATACCGATCCGCTGCTGGTGAGTACGAATAATCCGAAGTTTGGTGACTATCAGGCGAATGTGGCGATGTCGCTGGCGAAGCCGCTGAAGATGAAACCGAGGGTGATCGCTACCCAAATCAACGAAAATCTAAACGTTGCAGATTTCTGCGAACCGCCTTCCATCGCGGGGCCAGGATTTATTAACTTCAAGCTGAAGACTGAGTATTTGGAACAGCAGCTAAAAGCGGTGCAGGGAAGCAGCCGCCTCGGTATCGCCAAGGCAAATCCTCCTCAGAAAATTATCGTTGACTACCCAAGCCCGAATATTGCCAAGGAGATGCACGTCGGGCATTTGCGTCCAGCGGTGATCGGTGAGTGCTTTGCCAGGGTAGTGGAGTTCCTGGGTCACGATGTGCTGAAAGTGAGTCATATCGGTGACTGGGGGACGCCTTTTGGGATGCTGATTGCCTACTTGCAAGAGGCTTATCCCGATCCGCAGGAAGCGGCAGCAGCTTCTACTTCGGGTGATTTGGCAACGTTTTACCGGCAGGCCAAGCAGCGTTTTGATGCTGACGATACATTTAAGGAAAATGCACGGCAGGCAGTGGTGAAATTGCAGGCGGGCGATCCGGACGTGATCGAAGCCTGGAAGCGGGTCTGTCAGCTCTCGAAGCGTTCCTATCGAAAGATCTACGATCTGTTGAACATTTCACAGGACATTGTTGATCGCGGAGAATCTTTTTATAACCCGTATCTGCCCGATGTGATTATAGATTTGGATGAAGCTGGTCTGCTGGTAGAAGATGACGGGGCGAAATGCGTCTTCCTAGAAGGCTTTACGAATAAAGATGGCGATCCGCTGCCGATGATTGTGCAGAAGTCGAACGGTGGTTACAACTACGCCACAACAGATTTGGCAGCGCTGCGCTATCGCATTAATGAAGACAAGGTAGATCGCATTATCTACACGACAGATGCCGGACAGTCTAACCACTTTGCTCAGATATTTCAGGTGGCGCGGCGAGCCGAGTGGATTCCTGAAACGGTAGAGCTGAGCTATGCGCCTTTTGGCCTGGTGCAGGGTGAAGATGGCAAACGGCTGAAGTCTCGTTCGGGGGAGGCGGTGCCGCTAAAAGAGCTGTTGGATGAGGCGATCGCCCGCACCCGCCGCGATATAGAACAGCGCCTGCAAGCCGAGGAGAGAACCGAATCTGAAGACTTCATTCAAAACGCGGCAGAAAAAGTGGGTATCGGCGCAATTAAGTACGCTGACCTCAGCCAAAACCGTACCAGCGACTACACCTTTAGCTACGATAAAATGCTGGCTTTGCAGGGCAACACCGCACCCTACATGATGTATGCCTATGTGCGAGTGCAGGGCATTAGCCGCAAAGGAGAGATTGATTTTTCTACGCTCGATGCTGACATCAAATTGACAGAAGAGAGCGAATTTACGCTGGCAAAGCACCTTTTACAGCTTGATGAAGTGCTTGATGAAGTTGCCAAAGAGCTGCTGCCGAACCGACTGTGTCAGTATCTATTTGAGCTGAGCCAAAAGTTTAATCAGTTTTATGACCGCTGTTCGGTGCTTCAGGCAAAAGAACCCTTAAGAACATCTCGGCTGATTTTGTGTGATGTGACTGCCCGAACCTTGAAACTAGGCTTATCTTTGTTAGGGATTGATGTGCTTGAGCGAATGTAGGCAGCATTCCTTTGAACTGGGGGTTAAGGTGTAACCATAACGCCCTTGCTTTCGGGCTTTTAGTCGTTAGAACGCAGCATTTGCGGTAATGCGTATGAGGATCTCAAAACTCAAAGTCAGGCCAATCATGACTATCTGGCGCAGGTCATTAGAAAAGCTGCTGGACTTTTATGCCCGCAAGCGCGGCAGCTTAGCCTCCTTTTTCCCCAAGCTTTTTATCTTTTTCATGCTGCTCAATATGATCTGCTTTTGGGTGGCGATTTTCACGGCCTATCCGCAGGAAGCCTTGGGCGATGAGCGGTTTGAGTATTTGCTGATGCAGTTTCCGGTGGGTTTTTTAGGTGCGCTGTTTGATAGCCTTTCCTTTTTTATTACCGTGTGGATTGCCAGACGGGCACTGAAGACGACTTCGCTGCCAAGCTATACCGCCCATCTCAGTATTGATGTCCTCATTGCGATTGTTGCGACGTTTTGGGTGCTGATGGTGTTTTCGGTGTCGGGCTGGATGGTAGGTATGCTACAGCACTCATCTCAGTCACTGGCAGAAAGCTCTGTCAAATATGAAAACCGCCTCTCTGAGGCAGTCAGCGATCCGACGGGCCGAGAGAATGTCAAGAACATCTATTTTGGGGTAATGATGGGCTTTAGTGCGATGATCCCGACGATGATTCATCTGTACCTGTCAGCGCAGGCGGTGTTTTTGTATGTGCGCAAGGTGTCTTTGCGGCGGTTTCAGAAGCTGTAGGCTTCGGCTAGACTAAGGGATAGAAGAATTCTAAGGCGATGAAAACCAGGCTGAAGCCTGACAAATAGAGGAAGCCGATGACTGCCAGGGTAGAAAGCCAGGGGGCAGGTTGGGCAGATTCTTCCAGGGTGCGAATGCTGCGCATGTTCATCCAGGCGTAAAAGGGGGCGGCGACGAAGGCGATGATGGTGATGGTGTTGATGAGCGGCTCGAATCGGGTGGTGAAGACGCTGAGCAGAAGCGCAGCCAGGCTGATGAGGGTGAGGGTAATTGCCTGCCGAATGGGGAAGCGGCTGGCCTGAATTGTCGGGAACAGCTCTTGTAAGCCTGCTTCTAATGTGCGGGGGAAGGCGTCTACGACGGTGAAGGTGGTGGAGAAGATGGCAGCGATCGCGCAAATCCCAATCACCGGCTCAGCCCACACGCCGATATAGCTCGTATACATGCCCACAAGCTGCCCCGCAAAGACCGCAGGCTCGTCGGCCAACCCTTGCTCAGGCAGCGTCAGCGTCCCCAATGTTAAAAACAAACAGGCCAACACCACCGTCAGCACATAGCCAAAATTAAAATCGAAGCTCGCTGCCGACAGGGAAGTCGCTTCACCTTTATCGACCCCATCTGCCTGTACCCACAGCGACTGCCAGATAGAAAGCTCTAAACCACCCGGCATCCAACCCATAAAGGCAATCAAAAACGGCACCGCTGACCAGGAAAAGACAGAACTATGCTCGTAAATAGTTGTATTAGCAACTTCTAGCAGTGTGGAAGTATCCCCAGCTGCCGCCGCCAGTGTAAGCGTGGTAGATACCGCCATCACGACAGCGGCGAGGGTCGCTACTGAAAGCAGAATCACGCACCACTTCGTAATTTGCTCGAACAGGCGATAGCGCCCTATGCCAATGAGTCCCCAGCAGAACAGCAGTACGCCTATCGCTAATACCGTTTCTGAGACTTGAGGCAACCACAGGTATTGCAGCAGCATCGCCGCGACAAAGGCATCCACCGCGAAGCTGCCCACGGCGCTAACCACGCTAATGACTAAAAACGGAATGAAAAAGCGCTTGCCCTGCTGCCGGTAAGCCTGAATCAGATTTTGGCCCGAAGCGGCTGCATACCGATGGCCGTATTCGTAGAACGGATACTTCATCAAGTTGGCAAGCAGCACGAAAACCAGCGCTCCCCATCCGTACAGCGCCCCGGCCCGAGTGCTCTGCACCAGGTGAGAGACACCGATCGCAGCCCCGGCCATCAATAGCCCCGGCCCTAGCTGTGTCAGAGAGAATTTCTGACGAGTTTCCTGAGTAGCTGGGGTCATAAGGTTTGGTGACGAGCTTACCTAAAAGCTTGCGGTAGCAAAAAATACGTTAAATTCTTTAAAGACTGTAGCGCTTTTGTCCTCATGAATTTACTGATTGTTCCTGGTTTACTGCTTTCACTGCTGGTGATTGCGATCGCAGCCTACTTACTCACGGCTCGGCGCTATGACTCAGCAGATTCAGTGGCAAACTCATACGACGAGTGGACTCAAGACGGCATTTTGGAATTTTACTGGGGAGAGCACATTCACCTGGGACACTACGGTTCACCGCCCCGGCAAAAGGACTTTCGGGCGGCGAAGTACGATTTTGTGCACGAAATGGTGAAGTGGGGCGGCTTAGATCGGTGCCCGCCAGGGACAACCCTGCTGGATGTGGGCTGTGGCATTGGCGGCAGCAGTCGGTTGCTGGCTAAGGACTATAGCTTCGATGTGACAGCGGTAACGATCAGTCCTGGCCAAGTGGCACGAGCGACTCAGCTCACACCGGCAGGGATGAGTGCAAAGTTCATGGTGGACGATGCGATGGCGCTGTCTTTTCCGGATGAAAGCTTCGATGTGGTGTGGTCGGTAGAAGCAGGGCCGCACATGCCCGATAAAGCGGTGTTTGCCCGAGAACTGCTGCGGGTGCTCAAGCCGGGTGGCTTGCTGGTGGTGGCCGATTGGAATCAGCGCGATGACCGTCGCCGTCCGCTGAACTGGTGGGAAAAGCCGGTGATGACACAACTGCTCGACCAGTGGTCGCATCCTGAATTTTCTAGCATTGAAGGGTTTTCTGAGCTGTTGGCAGCGACTGGCCTGGTGAAGGGGGCTGTAGAAACGGCGGACTGGTCGCAGGAGACGCTGCCTTCCTGGATAGATTCGATTTGGCAGGGAATCATCCGGCCAAAAGGGTTAATAAAGTTTGGCCCAGCCGGATTTATTAAGTCTGTACGAGAGGTGCCAACGCTGTTGCTAATGCGTTTAGCGTTTGGTAATGGACTGTGCCGGTTTGGCATGTTCAAGGCGGTGCGGGCCAGAAGCTGAGTTAGAGATTCCGTGAACATTTGCTCGATATGTTTCTATGGGGATTGTTTAGCAAAAAAAGTATTTTCAGAGTACCGAATTGGCGGCAGCTTATTCCTGTTATTGAAATAGATATCTAGCGAATGAAAGATACTACAGATGACATTGTGAAGCAGTCTTGAGAGTACTTTTTCAAATCTAATGAGTCTGTAAAAAAGCCTCAACATCGGCTTTTGTCGGCATTGCGGATTGTGCGCCAGACCGGGTAACAGCCAGGGCAGCAACTGCACTGGCATATCGAATGGCGAGCTTAAGATGGGCTGGATCGCTCAGGTTCCTGCCGATACCCTCCTGGCAAAGGGCAGTCGCTAATCCACCGTTAAAAGCATCACCTGCGGCAACGGTATCTATAACCTGCACTGGAAAGGCCGGGACTGTAAACACATCGCCCTCAGTGGCGCAGACGCAGCCCAGCGCACCGAGCTTGATGATGACGACTGCTATGCCCTGACTCTGAAGAATTTTGGCAGATGCGATCGCCCCCTCCACATCCCCCACATCCATACCAGTAAGCGCTGCTGCCTCCGTTTGATTAGGCGTCAGCACAGAAATATGTTGAGCAAATGCGGGCGTTAGCGGCCCCTGAACCGGAGCTGGATCGACGATCACGACTAGACCAGCCTGGTAAGCCAGCTTCGCCGCTGCTTGAACCACCGACAGCGGAATTTCAAACTGAAGTAGTAGTACCTCAGCCTCAGTAAAATAGGGCGTCAGTCTTTTTAGATCAGCCTCGCCCACCTCTCCATTGGCCCCAGGTACGACAATAATTTGGTTGTTGTCGGGGGCGACGGCAATCAGGGCAGTGCCAGAAGGTGAATCGCTGAGGGCGATCGCTTCAACATCAATTCCTTCCGACTGGAGGCGATCGCGCAAAACCTTCCCAAAGCTATCCGCCCCGACCCGGCCCACCATCGCCGCAGACACGCCCAGCCGCGCTACCGCCACCGCCTGATTAGCCCCTTTACCACCGGGCACCGTCGTAAAGCTGTGACCCAAAATAGTTTCACCGGGCTGAGGCAACCGCGCCACCTGCGCCACCAAATCCATATTGAGGCTACCAAACACCACCACGTCCATCGGCTGTCGTCCTTAGCGCGATTTCGGGCTAATTTTCAGACGGACTGCCTTGACCGCTGCCATCTTCTGACTTGCCCAAATCCAAAGGCGGTCTGTCCGAACTCCAAGCCCACCATACCTGATCGCACTCACACTGATAAAACTCCTGCCACTTGCGCTTACGGCCTTCAGTAAAGACGGGCGCACGGCGATTGAGCCAAACCTGCTTAGCCTCCCGACTGCCCGCCTCGCAGCTCGGACAGCCAAACGGTTGGGCATGTACGGCGTCTTTTGTCCAGGTTGGGGGGAACGGTGCGAAGGCATCCATCCAGACGATTGCTCCAGGGGTAAGAGTAGTGAAGGACAGCAAAGTTTATATTATGACGGCTCTGCCCGCTTAGAGACCGTTCAATCTACACCTTTACATTTGTGGGCGTCACCGCTAAGAAACTATAGTGACCTTAGCGCAAACATTACAGAGGGGCTCTCTCCTGTGAAAGCTATATCCCTGCTTGGTTCGACGGGTTCTATCGGTACTCAGACGCTCGATATTGTCGAGCATCATCCTGACAAGTTTCGGCTGGTGGGGATCGCTGCGGGCAGCAACGTGGCGCTGCTGGCCAAGCAGGTCATGCAGTTTGAGCCCGAAATTGTGGCGATTTGCGATGAGAGCAAGCTGAGCGAACTGAAGGCAGCGATCGCCCCTCTCAACCCGCAGCCGATCATCCTGGCCGGAGAAGAAGGTATCGTCGAAGTCGCCCGGTATGGCGATGCAGAAGCCGTGGTGACGGGCATTGTCGGCTGCGCCGGACTGCTGCCAACGTTAGCTGCCATCGAAGCCGGTAAAGACATTGCCCTTGCTAACAAGGAAACCCTAATCGCAGGCGGCCCTGTGGTTCTGCCCCTGGCCAAAAAGCACGGTGTGAAGCTGCTGCCTGCCGACTCTGAGCATTCCGCCATTTTCCAATGTTTGCAGGGCGTTCCTGAAAAAGGGCTCAGACGCATTTTGCTCACAGCCTCGGGCGGTGCCTTTCGCGATTGGCCGGTCGAGGACTTGCCCAAGGTGACTATGTCCGATGCCATCAAGCATCCCAACTGGTCGATGGGTCGTAAAATCACCGTGGATTCGGCCACGCTCATGAACAAAGGGCTGGAGGTGATTGAAGCGCACTATCTCTTTGGTATGGACTATGACCATATTGATATTGTCATTCATCCGCAGAGCATTATTCACTCGCTGATTGAACTGCAAGACACTTCTATGCTGGCGCAGTTAGGCTGGCCCGATATGCGCCTGCCGCTGCTATACGCCCTTTCCTGGCCAGAGCGCATTTACACCGATTGGGAGCCGCTAAATTTAGTAAAAGCGGGTGATTTGACCTTCCGAGATCCCGACCACGACAAGTATCCCTGTATGGACTTGGCCTACGCCGCAGGCAGAGCTGGTGGCACCATGACGGCTGTGTTAAATGCGGCTAATGAGCAGGCAGTGGCGCTGTTTTTGGCAGAGAAAATTCACTATTTGGAGATTGCCAAGGTGATTGAGAAGGTGTGCGATCACCACCGCAACGACCTCAACACCACTCCCAATCTCGAAGAGATCCTGGCTGTCGACCAGTGGGCTCGCACCGCTGTGACAGAACTTACCACTGCTGTCGCGTAATCGCGCTCAGCCACGCTGATTCATACTGCACAGGGTCTGTTAAAGGCATGACGATAAGGAACGCAAAGAGGGCGAAATGGAACTAGCACTGACATTGGGAGCATTGGCGATCGCTGCCATCGTATTTTTCTGGCTGCTCGGCATTGTCAAAACCACCTTCAAGACCGCTGCCCTGGTCGCCCTTTTTCTGATCGGGCTTTATCTCGCCTTTGGCATCGGCCCGCTCACCGTATGGGAAACCATTCGTGGCTGGCTTCCCGGCTCTGTGCAGCCCAACGGAAACAGCTAGGAGATGCCCGATAGCAACTCTATAAACCTTGTTAAACTAGGTTTTAACTAGCTCCAGTGCTTACTGAACCAAGGCCGTTATCATTCTCATGGAACTTACTATTCATCTCGACGCTGAGCGGGCTCAAAAGCTGACTTATCTCCAGCAGCACAGTGCCCAAGACCCTACCGATTTGCTCGCTCAAGCCATCGACCAAAACTATCAAAAATTAAGACCCTCCCCAGAAAGCGCTTATCAGATTTTTGAAGAATTCGGCTTGATCGGCTGTATGGATAGTGGTGCATCTTTGCCCATGGTCGACCATCCTTCCATTCGCGAACAACTTCAGCAGAAACGACAGCAGGGAACACTGTGATTAGCGTTGATACAGGAGCCTTTATTGCGCTTTTTGATCGCAGTGATTCGTACCATGAGATTGCTAAAAGCTGTTTCGCTTCGCTACGTGAACCGCTCATAACGACGTATCCAATTATTACTGAAGCCTGCTATCTACTTAGCCATCCAGAGAAATGTAATCTTTTACGGAGTCTCAGCGCAGGTGCCGTTGAAATGTTTGCTTTGGAGACACACCACATTTCTCGTATGGTAGAGCTAATAGAACGATATGCCGACCTCCCTATGGACTTTGCAGATGCTTCGCTAGTGGTCTTGGCTGAGACACTCGGTCATGGTCGAATCATCACAGTTGATCGACGTGACTTTGGTGTCTACCGCTGGCACGATTCACAGCCTTTTGAAAATTTGCTTCTTTAGCTGATTAACATGTCTCAGTCAATCGAGATGGTATGGCATCGCTTGCCCGTCTTTAATAGCGCTGTAACTGCATTTACTGTTGCAGCGGGATTTGGATGGTGAATTCGGTGCCTCTGTTCGGCTTCGAGGCGCACTCAAGCTTGCCCTGATGGCGTTGGGTGATGATTTGATAGCTGATGGACATGCCGAGGCCGGTACCTTTGCCGACAGGTTTGGTGGTGAAAAACGGATCGAAAATGCGAGACTTCACAGCATCTGGGATGCCGGGGCCGTTGTCAGCGATCGCAACCTCAACCCACCGCCCGTCAATTACATCTGTGCGAATAGTAATCTGATTAGGGTTGGGCGCAATTTCTTCATAGCCTTGACCTGCATGGGTTTCTGCCATAGCATCGAGCGCATTCGCCAAAATATTCATAAAAACTTGATTGAGCTGGCTCGGGTAGCATTCCACTCGCGGCAGTTGGCCGTAGTCTCGAACGACAACCGTCTGCGGGCACTTGGATGTGGCCTTCAATCGATGCTGCAAAATGAGCAGCGTGCTTTCTAACCCTTCGTGAATATCGACAGCTTTACAGGCAGACTCGTCTTTACGAGAGAAATTTCTTAGAGAAAGAACAATCTCGCAAATGCGATCTGTACCCACTGTCATAGAGCTAAGCAGCTTGGGCAAATCTTCCGAAAGAAATTCCAGATCAATCTCGTCGGTCATCGCCTGGATCTCATCGCTCGGGTGGGGGTAGTGAGTTTCGTATAGATTAACCAGCGCCAGCAAGTCATTCACATAGGTTTGTGCGTGGGTAAGATTGCCGTGGATAAAGCTGACGGGGTTGTTAATTTCATGCGCTACGCCTGCAACTAGCTGGCCCAGGCTAGAGAGCTTTTCCTGCTGTATCATTTGCACTTGAGTTTGCTGAAGCCGCTTAAAGGCTACCCTGAGCTGCTGAGACAGGTCTTCGGCAGATTGGCGAGCGCTATTAACCGCTTCGATTTGAGGAAAGATTGTCCAGCAGGCGATCGCCACTCCAAAAAAAGACAGCACTAATACCAGCACTACCAGGAAGTCCACGGAAATAGTAGCACTAGCATCTGCACTGGCAATCAGCGCATGAGACTGCCAGCCAATCACCGCCGCCGTGCTGATGAACCCTACCAGGATGGCAATCTGCACCGTCACCAAATTCCCAAATACGTCCTGAGAGTCTGCGTCTCTCTGTTCGTTTTGCCGCGCCCAGAGCCGTTGAAGCCATGCCCAAATCAACTGATTTTCTGCCGACAGAATCTTGCCCTTAGTGGCGCTGTCCTCCCGGCGCTGAATGGCCAGCACAACTACCAGCGGCAACAGCAAGCCAATCGCCAAATTTTCAGTTCCCCATGCCCAGCCCCCGACGCCCAGAACGAACAACTCCAAGATCGCCATCGCCAATGCCAGCCAGGGGAGTAGCCCGCCTTGCTGGCCGCGCTGATACCAGAGTCCCCCATGCAGCACAATAAACGCAACCAGCCAGCCCACCCCAGTCACCATCACAATCTGATGCAGGTCTCCCCAAACCAAGCATCCCAGGCTCAGCAATAGAGACAGCCCTAATCCTGGGGTAAAGACGCCTTGCGGGGATACCCAACTGTATAAGGAAGAAATTTGCTGATCTTGAGCGAGCTGATACAGTACTCGTGGCGCAATTGAGACTGCCGTAGCCAAAGACAGCAGACAGCTCGACATCACTAAAAAAGTAATTAACAGTGGGGTGGCCGATCCCCACCAGGGGCCAGCAGCCACCAGCAGTGTAGAAAAAGCATCCGGCGAACCAGCCGAATCGTAGGGCAAATGCAGCAACAGCCACGACCCAGCGATATAGACAATCGGAATCAGCCCGGCTACCACTAATAAGCTTTGCAATGCCTTTTGGGGTTGCTTGCTATCAGCGACAAAGGCCGAAGCTGTTTCACAGGCATAGAATGCGTAGGTTCCGTTTAGGTACCATTTGGCCCATCCTTGAAAAGAGAAGCCAGAACCGCCTGAGGCTAGAGCTGTCCATTCATTCTGGTCGGTAGCTAATAGCCAAACATTGCCTTGCAAACAAAAGACCAGCAACAACCCTACAGCCGGGATCAAAAAGACCAGATGCAAGGTACTGAGCGCTCGGCTCCCGCTGAAAGCAACGACAAAAGCCAACAGCACAAACCCCACTTTCAAGCTCATTCCCGGGATCACAATCCCCAAAGGCACTAAACTGGCCTGAATCAACTCTGTCAGAATAATGGCGTTAACCGGCAGCACAGCAACCCAGCTTAAAAAGTAGCCAATTGCCGCGTAGCGGGTCAGCCAGGGCACATCAGGCAGCAAGTGAGTTAAATAATTAGGCGTTCCGCCAGCGACATCGGGCATTTGCTGACCGAGCTGTCGCACCTGGAAGTTGACCACCATGCCCAAGATAGCCCCGGGAATCCATACCCACATCGCCTGCACACCCAGCTCCGCATGGACACCTGGGGCGACTCCAATCCAGAGCAGCAAGCCGGTCAGCCCAAATCCCAGCGTTTCTACCAGGGTCAGCGTACGAGGTAAAATGTGAGCGGAAGACGAGCCAGGAGCAGCAGCAGAAGAGGCCATAAAGGTTATGAGCTTGTGCGAATGGGCGGACAGGAATGCTCTACAAGCCTAAAAATGTCTATTTCATAGGAGACTTGGCTGTTCCAATCGTTGAAACAGCTACCTTTCAAAAGCTACAGACAATCGAAGGATTGTAGCAATTTGAATTGATTTGAATATTGTTAAAAGGTCTAATACAGCTTACCCATTTACCGTTTCTACCGCTCAATGGTTTGTTGTCATGTGCTAGCGCAGTCCTCCTGGCTGGTAGCTGCTAGTCACCCGACCGTAACACCGCAGCAGCGCATGGTAGCTCGTGCTCACCGGGTCGCTTAAGTCAGTTAGTGAATCTATCCCAATGCCGTTGCGGCCATTGTCTTTACCCGAGCTGTGAATGTAGCGGCCCGCGCCGATGTACAGGGCGACATGAGTTGTTCTTGTTGGCGTACCGAAAAAGATTAAGTCCCCCGGCTGTAGTTCTGAGAAGGGAATATGCTGGGTGAAATCTTCCTGCTGGTAGGAGTCACGGGGCAATTGAATGCCTGCCGAAGCAAACGCTGACTGTACCAGGCCAGAGCAGTCGTAGTCAGGTGCAGTCGTCCCGCCCCATAAATATTTGTTGGGAACTGCCATTGCCGCTGTGGCAAATTCAATTACCTGAGACAGCCGTGCCTGAATGTCTTCGGGCGTCAGCACGGGCGCGCGATAACGCTGTGCAACCGGGGTCAAATCGTGGGCATGGGCCGCCGCTATCCAGCCGGGATAGTCGTCTTCACAAATATAAATACGGATGGCGCTCTGGTCTTTCGCAATTTCGAGCGCATGGAGGTGATGGCCGACATCGGCTTGAGTGACAAGCCCTCGGCAATGGGGAGATTTGTATAGGTTAATGGGGCGATCGCACTGATACATCTGCTTCAACCCGCGATAAATTTCGTCTTGCAAAGTCTCCAACGTGACCATATGCCTGCTGCCGAGCCCCTGTCTTAGCGAATGATAAGTAACCTTACCCTAAGAATGGCCTGCGCTACGGCCTCTGAAGAATTTAAGCACTATGAACGTCGCCTCGGAAACGGTAAGCTGTTATACAAAGTCCATTTTTTTGTCCTTTTTGCCTGTCTTGCATCAAAAGACTGACTTTCTATGACCACTACTCTCTCTATTGACACGTCTGCCATCGACAATAGTCATCTCAAATCGCTTCGCCCGCTGGATGTTCCATCGCGGCTATTGCTTGGCCCTGGCCCTTCCAACGCTGATCCCGCCGTCCTCGCCGCGATGGATCGTCAGCCCATTGGCCACCTTGACAAAGCGTATTTGGAGCTGATGGATGAAGTTCAGACGCTGCTGCGCTACGCGTGGCAGACTGACAACCGGATGACGCTACCCGTCAGCGGTACAGGCTCTGCGGCGATGGAAGCGACCCTGGCCAATACGATAGAACCCGGTGACAAAGTGCTGGTGGGCGTCAACGGCTATTTCGGCCATCGGCTGGTCGATATGGCCGGTCGATATGGCGCTGAGGTGAGTACGATTAGTCGGCCCTGGGGAGAAGTGTTCACCCTGGCAGATCTCCGCAAGGCGTTAGGAACTCACCGCCCTCAAATTTTAGCCATGGTTCATGCAGAAACTTCTACGGGTGTGTGTCAGCCGATGGAAGGCATTGGCGACTTGTGCCGTGAGTATGACTGTCTGCTAATTCTGGATACGGTCACTAGCTTAGGCGGTGTGCCTGTGTTTTTGGACAAGTGGAAGGTAGACCTGGCCTATAGCTGTAGCCAGAAGGGGCTGAGCTGCCCGCCGGGAAGTTCGCCGTTTACGATGGGAGATCGCGCCCTCACCAAGCTCAACAACCGCCAAAGCAAAGTCGCCAACTGGTATTTGGATATGTCCCTGCTCAGCAACTACTGGGGCAACGGTCGCACCTACCACCACACCGCTCCGGTGAACATGACCTATGCCATTCGCGAAGCGCTGCGCCTGCTGGCTGAGGAAGGGTTAGAAGCCCGTTGGAATCGTCACCGTCAGGCTGCTGAGTATCTCTGGGATGGCCTGGAAGACATGGGCCTTAGCTGCCATGTGCCGCGCGAGTATCGGCTACCTACGCTGACGACCGTTCGCGTTCCTGAGGGCGTCGATGCCAAAGCTGTCAGCCGCAGACTCATTGACGAGCATAATCTGGAGCTAGGCGGCGGATTGGGAGACCTGGCTGGTCAGGTTTGGCGAGTAGGTCTTATGGGCTATAACGCTGAGAAGAAGAATGTTGATACGTTTTTAACGGCGCTGAAGCAGGTGCTGGCGAAGGGATAGGGATGTGGGACTGGGGAAAAAGATTTAGCGCAGCGCAGCGGCGGCGGAACAACGGCGAATAACTCATCATTGCGCTTCACCAACAACTTTAATGCGGGAATGAGAATATTTCCGCATCAATGAATGACCTGGAGTTTCAACGTGATCGCCGCCTGCTCTTTTTGAGACATGCCCGTTAACGGTAGGCTACGCCATCTCTAAAATCGCCAAAATCCCAAAGAGAATGAACAAAATACCGCCTGCCCCAGTCAACAGGCGTTCTGAGATGCGTCCGACCAATAGCCTGCCACAGACAACGGCAATCGCTGCGCAAATTGCGTGGCCCAGTGTCGCGCCGAGGATGACTCCTAGCGGATGCTTGGCAGCAGCCAGAGTAATGGTGGCGAACTGAGTGCGATCGCCCCATTCCCCCACAAAAGTCAGGGTAAACGCCTCGATCAAAACTGCCCGAACTGACCAGGTCATCACCCCCTGCTCTCTGCGTTCAACTGCCTTTTGAGCATCGGCCTGCTCGTCGGCAAGCCCTTTGTTGCCCGACATTTTCAATGCGTCATACAGCAGCTTTAGCCCGAAGCCGAGAAACAGCGCTGCCGCTACGCCTTCGACATACCGCTGGGGAAATACCGATGCGACCTGCCCGATCAGCACAGACAGTACCGTCATCGTAAACAGCGCCGCCGTTGCACCCACAAACACCCAGCGCCGGGGATGACGCATCGCCAGAATAGCGGCGATGAAAAAAGTTTTGTCACCGAGTTCTGATAGCGTAATCAGCAACAACCCGGCTGTGAATCCTGTTAATAAGCTCATGCTCTGCTCCAACAATGTATCGGTCAGGCAGGCATGATGGATGTTGGAGCACACTTCACCAGGCCCACGTTAACCGTGGACTTAGTGAAGGTCTTGCTTGCCAGCCAGGAGCTTTCTTTAAAGATCTCCTAACAGGCGTCTGAACCAGGCTCATCGCCAGTATGTTGATTCAGACAAGGGACTCCTAAAGAGCCTTAAGCTACTCCCCTTCATTACCTAAAAGATTAGCACTTTTTGATCGCAATAAGCGTCGTCAAACTGCAAGAGAGTATTCAGTAAGGTAAGGGGGAAGGCGTCTACTGGTTAAAGTCAGGCCCGCCTCGACGGCCTTGAGGACGCTCTGGCAATTGCTGGCGCTGCTCGTCGGTGAGGACAGCGTTAATTTGCTCGTGAGAAGCGTCGTGAATGGCTCGCATTTGGCGGCGCTGCTCGTCTGTGAGATCGAGCGATCGCAACCCTTCCCGAGGAGATTCACTATTTTCTAAAGTGGCCTGCTGCTGGGCGGTTAGCAGCGCAGCCATCTGGCTTTTCGCCGCCGCGTGGATAGCCTCGATTTGAGCAGATTGTGTCTCTGTCAGGTTCAGCGATTCCAACCCTGGCCCTCTGCCATGACCCCTGCCCTCAGGACGGCTAGCCATCAGTTCCTGACGCTGCTCGTCGGTGAGGATGGCGTCAATTTGCTTGTGAGAAGCGTCGTGAATGGCGCGAATTTGGCTGCGCTGTTCGTCGGTGAGATCGAGCGATCGCAACCCACCCCGACCAGACTCACTGCTTTCAAAAGCAGAACGCTGCTCGGGGGTGAGCACGGCTGCAATCTGGCCTTTGGCGTCGGTGCGAATGGCCTCAATTTGAGCGGATTGAGCGTCGGTGAGATTGAGCTTCTCAAAGCTTGGCCCTTGATGACCGCCGCCATCTGCCTCAGCAGGCTTAAGCAGAGCAAGAGGTGCGGCCAAAATCGCGACAGCAGCCAGCGAACCCAGAGAGATTGCTTTAAGATTGAGTTTCATATTTTTGCGAAAATTCAGTAGTGAATACGGGCCTGCATCACCGCCATCGCTGGCTTTGAAGTTTGCCCGGTTCTGTACTGTTTAAGCTTAGGCAATGCTCTCCTCGCTTGAGAGGCTGCAAAGGTCACGATTACACCCATGACTTTGGTCACGACCCGTCTGAATCTGTCAGCCGCCGTGCGGACTTTTAGACTTTCGAGTTGGCTTATTGGCTATTGGCGGCTTCACCCTGGCTGATTGGCTTGTGGGTTACGGGGCGGTTCACTTGACTGGTCACCTGGCTGTGGCTCAGCAGATAAATGCCAGCGAGGAGGCCCCAAGCCAGAATATTGTTGCGAGCGTCGAAGAGTACAACGTCGAACAAACCGAACATTAAGCAGGTGGAAAAAGCCAGCAGATAGCCCAGCAAAATAGCCCTGTCTCCGGCTGATAAGCCGCCCTTGATAAAGGTGCGAATGCCCTGATAGTAAAGGGTTCCAATCACACAGCAAAACCCTATCATGACGGGGATACCGGCTTCTGAAGCGAGGAACAACCAGACATTATGGGCGTGAAAAATTTTGTCGTAGCCTGGGATGCTACCAGGCTGGTACATTTCTCTGAGCCCTGAAAAGCCCCAGCCCAGCCAAGGGCGTTGCTGAATCATCGTAATGGCGAGATGCCAAACGCCGAGGCGGGGATCCTGGGTAAAAATGTTGAGGGAAAGCGATCGCCCGCCAATTCCAAAGCTCAAAATGGCGGCGGCAATTGCCCCAGCGCCGACCAAGCCTGACAGCCAAACCCCCCGGTGACGGCGAGCTGCATAGAGGGCGATCGCAACCAGTACCAGCACAATCAAAACGCCATTGCGCGAACCCGTACAAAAAATAGCCGCCATGCAGAGCACCACCGCAAAGGCTTCGAGCCAAAATGCTGTCTCAGGAAGCTTTGAGGCTGTGCCCTCTGCCAATCCTCTCTCCGCCAGCTCTTTTAAGATGAGCCCGAGCCCGAGCCCCAAAATCATGACCAGATAGGCACTCAGCCCATTGGGATGGTTAAACAGGCTATGTGCCCGATGGCCAAAAGAAGGCTCCTCATACAGCCAACCTAAAAACCACTTGGGTAGGGGCATTGCCTGCACGCGCCCGGCCATCTGCTCAAACTTGAGCCCATATTCGACCACGGCGATCGCATTGAGGGGAATTGCCGTCAGCAATAGCCATTTAGAGACTGCTGCTAGCCGGACAAATGGCTGACGAACTGCCCCTGGCTGGGTTGCTAAAACGCCGAAGAAAACAAAAAAAGGCAAAAAATTGGCAAGCTGCAAAAAGCCATCTCCCCGATTAATCCCAAAGCTAGCGCTCAGCAGTAGCCCAGCCGTTAGCCAGCCAAACCCCCTGTGCCCGCACAGCCGCCACACAATTTTCCCCCGCTTAAACAAGGCCGTAACCAGGAGGTAAGCCATCCCTAACAACCCGGCGTAACTAGCATAGGGCAGCAATACAAAGCTCGCTAACCAGGCGGTTTCTCGGGTAGACAAGCGATCTTTGAGCGATCGCCCCTCAAACTGATTTTTTCTGGCCTGATACTCTTCTTCGCTCACTCTCTCATTGCTCATGCTGTCTGGATGACCTCCGCTCTGATGACTCGCTGCTTTGGGATCTCACCTTTCAGCCAAATACCTAATAAGCACCATCGCCCGCCAGCACAACCTTAGCCGTCCGAATCAAAATATAAAGATCCAGCCACACCGACCAGTTCCTAACATAGTAAGTGTCAAAATTGACTCGCTCATCGTAGGTGACATTACTCCGACCAGAAACCTGCCATAGCCCGGTAATCCCTGGGAGCACTTGCAAATACAGCTCGAACTTATCGCCATAGCGCCACACCTCTGCTTGCACGATGGGCCTGGGGCCAACCATGCTCATTTCTCCCTGCAACACGTTCCATAGCTGAGGCATTTCATCCAGGCTAGTTCGCCGCAGAAAGTGGCCTATCCGGGTAATTCGGGGGTCGTTTTTGAGCTTTTGGTCGTTTTCCCAGTCTTGCCGCATCTGAGGATGGGTTTCAAAGTACTGCTCCAGCACCCGGTCAGCGTTGATCACCATCGAGCGAAATTTCCACACCTTAAAGGGCTTTCCCCCTCGCCCAATCCGGGTTTGCCGATAAAAAATGGGCCCCGGTGAATCAAAAGCGACCAGCAGGCTAATTACCATAATCACCGGTAGGCAGACCAACCCTAACCCCAAGACCAGCGCTTTGTCTAGCAAATACTTCAGTAGCCTGGGCCCTGGCAAAAATAGCTGCTGGCGAACTTCCAAACCCAGGACGCCCCCTAAGTCTTTAGCGGCTACCCACAGGCTGGCCATCCCAAACAGGTCGGGGATAATCATTAAGTGAAAGAAGGTATGGCCATAGCGCTCTATCACCCGCTCACGTCGCTGATAGGCTACACCGGGCATGGCCACAATGGCATAGGAAATTTTAAGCTCTTTGGCCAGCAGGGGTGCCATAGACAGGCAACCCACCACGGGTACTCCCTCTAATGTGCCGTGTTTGCGGGGGTCATCGTCTAAAACGGCGACGGGCTTTAGCCCCAGCGTCGGTTGCCTTTGCAGCGTGCGAATCACCATTGCTCCGGTTTTGCCCGCGCCCATCACTACGACCGGGTAGCCCCACCAGGGCTGACGGGCACACAGCGCCCGAATGCCGTAGCGACCGATGATGATAAATAGCAGCGACAGCAGCCACGCGATTAAAAAAGCGCCGCGCGAATACAGCGCCACCTCTCGAAACAAAAAAATAGAGGAGCCCAGCAGCAGGTACAGTAGCGTGGTTGCCAGCGTTAATCGGCGCAGTTCTTCTACAGGGCTGATGGCAATGCCGGGGTACAGACTAGCCAGGGCATAGGTCAGCACGAAAATGCCGGTAACAGGCCATAGCCGCCAGTACAAAGACGGATGGAACTGCCCGCCCGTCAGCAGGCGCAGCCACACGCTAGCAATGCCTGCCAGACTAAGGCACAGAACATCAATACTGATCAGGGTCGCAAGGGTAACCCAGGGGCGGTTGGGGATAGGGGCGATCGCCTGACGTAAGCTGGCTATGCGATCGCGACCGAATTCAGGAGTTGAATAAATCGTCACAGTACCGTTCTTAGCTTGCGGTTAACGTTTTTTTAGCTAGCCGTTTTCAGAGATTCTGCGATCGCCAGCCAGAAAGCCAATCTAGTCAATCTTCATAGTCTGTAAAAGACAGTAGAGAGAACCTCTGACTATAGGGAGAATCATTCATTCTCCAGGAACTGAGTCCAAGCCCGTTCAACAAAGCGCTCGAACTGCTCTTTAAAGCGATCAATCGAAAACCTTTCGGCATTTTCACGCAGCGCACCCGAATCAAATTGATCCACACAAGCATGGAGTTGTCTGACCGACTGTACCAGACTTTCAACGGTCTGATCGGGGAAAAGTATTCCGGTTTTTCCGGAGATGACCGTTTCAGCCTGCCCGCCTTTAGCGTAGGCAATGACAGGCGCACCCGCTGCCTGCGCTTCAACCGGGGTAATGCCGAAATCTTCTTCCGGCGGAAAAATGAATCCCCGGCAGCGCTGCATGTAGTCTGTAACCACGCTATCGGGCTGCTTTCCTAAGAAACGAATATTGCCTTTGGCCAGCCGCCGCATGGCCAGATTGCTAGCGCCGTCGCCAATGATGACCAGAGGCAACCCCAGCTTATTAAAAGCCGCAATCGTCAGATCGACCCGCTTATAGGGCACAAACCGGGACACGCTCAGGTAGTAGTCCTCTCGGTGAGCGTCTGCCTCAAAGCGCTGCGTATCAACCGGCGGATAAATCACCTCAGCCGGACGACGGTAGGTTTTTTCGATGCGCCGAGCGACGTAGCGTGAATTGGCGATATAGCAGTCAACGCGGTTGGCACTGGCCACGTCCCAAAGCCGCATGTAGTGCAAAATGGCGCGAGTTAGCCCGTTTTTGAGGCCGTGGGTGAGCCCGGCCTGGCGCAGGTACTGATGCTGCAATTCCCATCCGTACCGCAGGGGCGTGTGCACATAGCTGATGTGTAGCTGGTCAGGGCGGGTGATGACGCCTTTGGCCACGGCATGGTGGCTAGAGATAATCAGGTCATAGGCAGAGAGATCGAACTGCTCTACCGCTAAAGGCATCAGGGGGAGATAGCCACGGAAGGCTCGCTCAGCGAACGGCAGCTTTTGGATGAACGAAGTGGTAACCGGTTTGTTTTTAATAAATCCGCGCAAGTTCTGAGGCAGAAAGTCTACCAGGCTGTACAGGTCTGCATGGGGATAAATTTCGAGAATTTGCTCGACGACTTTTTCGGATCCGGCGTGGCTAGTGAGCCATTCGTGAACGATGGCGATCTTCTTCATAGCAGCTGATACGAGTGCGTACTGGTGGATTCGTGAGTTCTTTGTGTATGCTGGCGAGATGCTTTATTTTCTATCGGTTAATTACCGTTCCACTGAGCTACTGCGCCACCTGCTTCGGTCTGTAGGGGCGCTATCTTTCCCGCTGCCCTACCGATTTATTGTTGTTAATCAGGATAACTGACGCTACACTAAACGCCCAATAGTTATGCCCTGACGGCCATACTATGAGCGCATCTAATGTGTGGTGGGAGCGGAGCTTTGGATCACTAGGCGGGACAAGTGAAAATCAGTCATCCAGAATCATGTTATGGAGAACAATCTACATAATGTAAAATAGCTCTACAGTTTCTCAGATGCTTTTAGGCATTAATATTTTCAGAGCGAAAAGCGCTCGCTATGATAAAACGTTAATGTCAACACCTTAGACGATAGAGGAAGCGTGTCTCTTATAGCTACTCCTGTGCAAAGTGCGCAGACAAAGCGCTACATTGATATCCTCAGAATCTTAGTTGAGCGCAATCTCAAGACCCGTTACCGGGGCTCAGTTTTAGGCATCTACTGGTCGCTGCTGAACCCTTTAATCATGACGGCTGTTTACGCCGCTATCTTTGGTCAGGCGTTTGCCCAGTATTACAATAATTCAATGGTGAGTTATACTTTGGCGGCCTTTACCGGCATGACCGTCATCAACTTTTTTTCTAATTCTACGTCTCAGGCGTTATCCAGCGTTGTGAACGGCAGCGGTTTGCTCAATCGCATGAGCTTACCGATGAGCGCCTTCCCCATTGCAATGATCGCTGCAAATGTCTATCAGTTTTGTCTGAGCACCCTGCCTTTGCTCATGATTGCGACGCTGATAACCTCTGGAAGTGCATTGAATGTTCTGGCGCTGTTGCTGCCGCTGACCGGATTAGTTTTGGTATGCACGGGTATGGGGATGCTCGTCGCGGCGCTAAATGTGTTTTTTCGCGATCTGCCTTACATGTACGAGTTAGTCACGTTTGGGCTATGGATTAGCAGCCCAATTTTTTACCCCTCCGAGATTGTCCCTGAAGGAGTCAGAGCGTTTTTAAAATTTAGCCCTATCGCCCCTATTATTGAAAGCGTCCGTCAGATCGTCTTATCAGGCGACCATCCTGATTTTTCGCTGATGATTCCAACTATGCTGAGCAGCCTGATCTTTTTGGCAATTGGTTGGTTCAGTTTTTTATGGCTCAAACCGCAGTTTATGGACTTACTCTAACGAATGGAAATTATTCGACTGGATAATGTTTCGCTGTGGCGACGGACGCAGGAGGAGTTTTCGTATGACCTCAAGCGCACGGTTTTATCACTGCTGGAGGGTAAGTTTCGTAAGCCAAGTCGCAAGCAAGTTCTAAAAGACATCAATTTGGTCGTTTCTGCGCGAGAAAAGATTGGGATTATTGGGGCAAATGGCTCTGGCAAATCGACCTTACTCAAGCTGATTACGGGAATTTTGCAGCCTACAAGCGGGACTGTTCGCGTCCGGGGTACCATTGCTCCTCTGATTGAGCTTGGAGCGGGGTTTGAAGCAGAGCTTTCGGTGGCTGACAACATCGTGTTTTACGGCGTGCTGCTTGGGTTCTCGCGGCAAGAGATGAAGCGCCGGATCAAAAGCATTCTCGATTTTGCTGAGCTGAAAGACTATGAGATGGTGCCTGTCAAAGGGCTGTCTTCGGGGATGGCGGCTCGATTGGCGTTTGCGATCGCTACCGATGTTCAACCCGATATTTTGATTGTGGACGAAGTGCTCTCAGTCGGGGATGAGAACTTTAAGGTAAAAAGCCAAAAGCGTATGGATGATCTTTGGAATGGGCATACGACGGCAATAGTGGTCTCTCATAGTCTAGAGTTTATTCAAGAATCGTCTGATCGCATCATCTGGATCGATCAGGGCACTATCCGCTATATCGGCGCTCCTGAAGAGGCCGTCGCACGATATCTTGGCAACCGATCTCTAGCAAGCTTTGGCCCTGACAAACTTTAGTGTTTAACATCCTTCTGTGTTATAGGCACTTTTAGAGAGAAAAAGTAGATCCCGTTATCAAGTAGCTTCTGTTACACCTATCCTTACTTATATAAGACAAGATGTATGCTTCTGTAGACCTTACTCCAGTCTTCGCAAGATATCGTTGCGAAAACGATGGCTTAGTTAGTTTCGTATGGTTGCCTTCTGCACTACGCATAAATTTATCGTCAAAAAAACTCAGCTATAGTTTCTTAGAAATGAGATTCGGCTATCCAGAGCACGATAAAGACAAAATCGTTTCGTTCAAATTTTCTGAGGATTCTCTGCCTTTTACTGAGAAGAAAATTAGAAAAGGATGGAATAGCTATTTCATAAAGCTTCCAGTAGAAGTCCGCGAGCGAGGGGAAATCATAATCGAATTTAGTAAATCTTTGGACGTTGATGGTGATAATCGCTTTCTAGGAGCCATGCTATCGTACTGTTTACTCTTTAACTCACATCCCTATAGAGAGCAAATAGAAGCACTAAATACGTTAATTGACGAATGCATCGAAACATCTCAGAGAAATCAGAAATCGTTCGATATTAGAAAATATCTGACTGAGAAAATTACATCGGATGAATCAGCTTTCTATGCGACCCACGTCCTCCCACCAATAACATCTGAGGAAATTCATGCAGGGATGGGGAGATATTCGGTTTTAGGAAAAAGAGAAGTTTGGTTAGAAAAATATATTGATCCTGATTCATGTGTTTTAGATATTGGCTGTGGCTTTGGAGGATTAGGATTTCTTGCACCTAAGGGTGTTCAGTTATATGGTGTGGATCTATCAGAAGAAAATATCAATCGGGCTAAAGCGTCTGGATATCAAGAGGTATTCCAAACCTCTGCATCTTCGCTACCATTTCCAGACAACTACTTCGACTACATTGTAAGCCTTGATGTATTTGGACACATTGCAGTCCATGAAAAAGATGCAGTGATGTCTGAACTATATCGCGTGCTTAAAGTAGGCGGATCTATGATGCATGGGATTGAAGTTGATGCCTTTGATCCCAATAAGATGGATGTTGCGGACTTTTCAAGAATGGTACTAGTAGATGGCCATATTGGGATCGAGACCCGAGATAAAGTACTAGAAAGATTTCGTAAGTACTATGTGGTGGAGGAAGAATTTCTAGTTGGGAATGGATGCATGTCGGCCGATCACTGGATCCGTGCTCACTATCTGTACGGTACAAATCTTTCCGCCGAACTTATCCACTATCTTCTTAACTTAAGTACTTTAGAGAAACAGGCATTTGATATTGGAACGGGTACAACGTTTT
Organism: Phormidesmidales cyanobacterium; assembly: GCA_038315915.1. Lineage (GTDB taxonomy): Bacteria > Cyanobacteriota > Cyanobacteriia > Phormidesmidales > Phormidesmidaceae > Phormidesmis. The sequence goes on along the minus strand of JBBQAC010000002.1, from coordinate 6,911 downwards.
GGGCGCTCTATGCAGAAAATTATGATTCCAAAGGATCAGGTGGGCTTTACTTTATACGCGCCCGTAAGCCCCGTTCTTTATCATGAGCGAATCCTTAAAGAGTGGCAGCGTCCCTAAAACCCTATGCTAAGAAAATTCACTCTGGAGTACAAAAGATGAACATTATAAAAGATAGTGTTTTTACCTTAGGTGACGGTTGGTTCGAGCAAGAACATGACGGAAAAATAGCCTTCTGTTGGATGTCTTCATCTGCACATATTCAAACAGCTACTGACCTACCGTCAGCGACAAAATTAATTATCAATGCCGCCCATCCTTTAGGTGATTGCACGCTCCACATTCGAATGAGAGAAGAGAAATGGACATTCTCAATCTCCAAAGGTAAACGTTCGTATGTTTTGGAACTGAATAGGCCAGTTAACAAAGGTACCGATATTGCTCTAACATGCAGTCCACATTTTGAAGTTATCGGTGATTCTAGAAAACTAGGACTGATGATATTTTCGATTCGTGTTAGTCCGAGCACAGAAGATATTTCATATCAGCATTATGGAATTGAGCCCCAAGCGTTCTATCGAGATAAAAGCAACCACCATTCTGATTCTCTAGAGAATCTCGCCAAAAAGAACAAACCATCTTTTGGTACAGGATTAATTGATCTCTACGATGCAACCTTCTTTAAGCGCTATTGGATATACAGCAAGGTCAAACCCGACTCTAAGATCTTCGATTTTGGATGTGGCTTTGGTGCGCTTACCTGCTTGAAGAATAAAGGATGCTCTATACATGGTATCGACTTTAGCGAAGAATCGCTTCAGATCGCTAAAGTCTTTAATCACTATGATAAAACTTACTGTGGCTCTTTAGACGACTTTGACTTAGAAGATGGCACATTTGACTATGTTGTCTCCACAGATGTATTTGGCCATATCGAATTTTCCGACAAAGATAAAACAATACACCACCTCAAAAAACTGTTAAAGCCAGGAGGCACGATGCTGCATGGTATAGAATGCGGTTATTACGACTATTGGAGCGAATCCTATGAAAAGGCCAAGACGTTTGTAGAAGTTGATGGTCACATTGGCATGGAAGATTTGCAGAGCATAAAAGGTCGATTTGAGAAATGCTTTCAGCATGTTAGCGCCAAGGTGAGATTTGATGCAGTTATCTCTTGGTCAGATCTGATGAAACAGAATGAATGCTACGGCGAGGATGTTAATCCTATTCTTAAACAGTATCTAAGCGGTTTTACATTTTCTGAGCGCAAAGCATTTGATGTTGCTTCTGGTATAGCACTACACCGGATGGAGATGTTAGACTTTCCATCTGTCAAAGACACCGGTGGCTTCTTATTCCTAGAGGCATCTGATTCTGCTTTGTCTGAGTCTTTTGCATCTCCCCGGCTCCAAGATTGCACGCCCTCTCAAAAGTTGCTGGATGATGACAATCTCTTTCTTAAAGGCTGGTTGCCCTATGGAGGGCAAGAATATAGATTAGGAACAAATTCTTGTTTCTTGTTCTTTGATTCGTTTGTGGGTGAGCTGAAAATTGAGTTAGCTCTAGCCAATGAAATGTTGAATACCTCTGAAGTCGTTTTTTATGCCAGGAAAAATTTGCAGGTGCCAGAAACGCTGAAACTGATCAGAGGGGAGTGGAACAGCTTTTCCTTCTCTATAGAGGCGGACGTGAATACGTTACAGCTTTTTATTACAGAAGTTTTCGATTTCTCACTCTTTGATAGTGAGGCAAACTGTGAAAATATATCTATTAAAGCTAGAAATCCAAAGCTGATTTCATAACGGCTAATCGATTAAACGGCGGTATAATTAACGGTCATTGAAGAGTACTACGTCGAAATGTTTAAGCGCGAAGCCAAGGATTCAACCAATCAGGAGCAAAGAGATGATATTTCTATGCTGAACCTCGCTATTATTATTCCGTCGCTAGAAAAATATGGTGGTGCTGAGCGTCTATTGATTGAATGTGTGTACCGGTGGCAAGACAGGCACGATATTACAATCTACGCTGCCGGGATAAATGAGCATATTTTAAAAGAGCACGGGATTGGAAGTCAGGTAAAACGAATGCTGCTTTCGCCTTACTTTGAGGGCGAGCATTCGATGCTATTAAATGCTCTACTTTTGCCGAAGATTTGGCAGGAAGAAATAGGGCAGCACGATCTGTACCATACCCATTTGTGGCCGACCCATCTAGTTGATTTACACCCAATGGTGTGGTATCCACATGAACCGCTGCGAGTGCTACACGACTTGCGCTTTGATCAAAATGTGGAAACGGTGGGTAAAGATATTGCGCGTAATATTCATATCTATCCTAAATATAACTATGATAGGATTGGAGACTCGCTGTATGAGGCTTACCTGAGTTCTATCGATACGATGGATAAAGCGGTAAGGCCAGAGCGCATTGTGGCAAACAGCCGCTACTCTGCAAAATATCTTGAAAACGTCTATGGCACCCCCGTCTCTGATGTTGTTTATCCGGGAGTAGAGCCCGAAGCTTTTATTGAACTCCCGATTGATCACAACCTGTTTGTGACGATTAGTCAGCTATGGCCTCATAAGAGAATTAAGCTGCTGATAGAAGCGATCGCTCTAACAGACGACACGCAGCTCATCGTGATTGGTGCGGGCCCAGAAAAAGAACGGCTTCAAGAAATGGCGAGCAAGCTCGGTGTAGAGGATCGGGTTTTCTTTTTATCTGGACTGACTAACTGGGAATTGGCGTTAGTACTCGCCCGTGCCTGTGCTTTTCTGTTTGCCGCTGTGAAAGAACCCTTTGGAATTGTTGTCTTAGAGGCAATGGCAGCCGGAAAGCCTGTAATTGCTGTCGATGAAGGCGGTTATGTAGAAGCCTGTCATCCGGACTATTCCTTTTTAGTACCACCATTCCCCTCGGCCTTTGCTGAAAAAATCACCTACCTTCAGCGCCATCCAGATGTTGTTAGCCAAATGGGAAAAGTAGGTCGGCAAGTTGCTCCAAAGTTTACCTGGCAGCGCACTGCGGCTGAGCTGGAAAACCTGTTATTAGACACTTGGGAACAACACCAGCTAACTCAGCCATCCCGGAAAACGGGGCTTTTAGACGGGCAAACGTTAGTGGGTATTCAGTACTATCTCTGGTACGGGGAAGGATTTGGTGCCGCTCATTGGAATGACAATCCCCGCCACGGCTATGTCGCGGATAAGCCTCTATTGGGTTACTATCCCTCTACTAAAGGACAAACCATTGAGTTCCATTTTGACCTATTTGAACAGATGGATTTAGACTATGTCACACTCAATCTGCACGTAGACGGCGAGGGTACCAATGGTATCGAGCTAATGGGCATTCAGCATGTTTTTGATATTGCCCGAAAGCGTAACAGCAGCCTCCGATTTGCAATTCAACTGGCCCCTTATGCAGAAGATACAGAAGAGCTAGAGAAGGTAATTCGTTTAGTTAAAAAGCTATATATGAATCACCCTAACTATTTTTATCTTGACGATCAGCCTGTTCTCTTCTGGTTCTGGTCTAGCGCCTTCGACGGAAATCGGATGTTGCTATCTGCCCTAGAGGACATGACGGAAGAATTTGTTAACTTGGCGATGAGTCTGCGATTGCCCCAACGTTCAGACGAGAGCAAGCTGACGTTTGATTTCTTCAAGGGATTTGCCCCATTCTCTCCTTTAGAGCTAGCTGGTGAAGACAATTGGGAAAAGGTTTGGGATAGCGCTTATCAAGCTTCCCAAAGGTCGGGGATGCCGTATCGAATTGCTACAGTTTCACCTGGATATGACGATCATGCGCTGGACGATGATGTGAGAGCCGGTAATCCCTATCGAGTAATCTCTCGTGAAGACGGAAGCACATATCAGAAATCCATCAATTTTGTGCGGAACTTATCGCTTCCGCCACACTTAGTGATGGTATCGACGTTTAATGAATATCATGAGAATACGCACATAGAGCCATCCCTACAGAACGGGACGCGATACATCGAGATGACTGCGGAATTTATAAAAGAGATAAAGGGGCGAAAAACGAATGAAACGCACTGAGGAAAGCCCATTTGTCAGGTTTGTTTCGTCAGAAGTCATTGTTTCCGAGTCTGCTAACTTCAACCTGCAGCTTTCTCCGAACATATCGATAAAAGACGTCTCGCTAGTGATCGATGTCTATGATCTGGATAACCCCGTTCATCCAGAAGGACACGTAGGCTGGTGGCAGTTCTCTGTAGATAGGTTGGGAGAGCAGGTTCAGGCGGCTGTTCAGGAGATAGAGAGTAAGAATGCTCTTATTCGCCTGGATGAAGAATCTTCTCAAAACAGCTGGGTCAACGAAGAAACTGTTAGTTGCCAGCGCTGGGTGTTTAATGCAGTTCTGCGCTCTAATGTGACGAATGCGATTGTTTATATTGACAGAGTGCCCGCATTTAAAGGAGTAAAAGCGGCTACTCTGTTTCGAGCAGCGTTTGATCGCAATTGGGATCAACCCCGGCTGGCCTATCTTTCTTATGTTTTCCCCAGGTCTTCCACGGTTAGGTTAGTGTCGCGCAACATCTTTCCTTATGATGCCGTCGGCAACCTCTGCTTAGATATCTATCGGATGCTGCGGCAAAACAATATCGCTGTTGAACTCTATGCAGAGAACACAGATATTGTGCTCAATGATATTGTGCGTAAAGTAGAGCTTTTGTACGAAGAGGTCTCTTCTCAAGATCAAATTCTCTATTTCTTTTCTACCTACGATCCAAACATCCCTAAAATTGCGAGCTTACAGTCTATTCGCAAGATTGTTTATTTTCACGGAATTACTGATCCAGCTAAGCTACAGGTATTCGATCCAGAACTGAGCGCGATTTGTGAAAAAGGCAAGACTCAGATGGATCAATTACAGCTTTTTGATGTAGTTGCCACTAACTCACTCACCAATTCAAACTACATTACTGCTCACGCTGAGAAGAAGTTCCTAAAGCAAAAGACAGAGGAGAAGATAGACAAAAAGAAAAGAAAGAGAAGGAGAGACATTCAGGTCATTCCACCCAAACTAATTTCTACTGATGTTGCCCAGCGATCGCTGAGTGCTGACTATTCTAGGAATCAAGCGACGAGGCTGCTATACGTGGGTCGTATTAAAAGCCATAAAAAAGTAGAACATGTGCTTGAGCTGTTCGCAGCATACCTTAAACTAGATGCGGATGCAGAATGTTGGATAGTGGGGAGCGGCGCAGACAAGGCTTACCGAGACTATCTGACGTGGGTAGAAGAAAAACAGCTTCAGCTACCCTCAGGCAAAGTTCGCTGGCTAGGGAATGTAGATAATGATAGGTTGCAGGAACTCTATCTCTCCGCATCTGCGTATGTTTCGATGAGCGAAGACGAGGGCTTCTGTCTGCCAGTGATCGAAGCAATGATGAACGGTTTACCGCTGTTTGTCTATGGATTGCCCGCTATAAAAGAGATTGTTCAGGATAGCGGACTGTATTTTGATAATAAAGACTTCGGGCATCTTGCAGAGACGCTGCACCTGTTGCTGAGAGATCGGCAGCGCTGCCTCGATATTGTAGAGCGCCAGCGACTCCGCGCAATGCCAATCATTGAAAGGATGGACGGGCGCGATTTTCTTCGCCTTTTGCAACCCACCTCTCTACAGGTTTAGATTTGAGCTTTGTCTATTAAACTGCTATACCGCGCTGAAGATAAGACCGTCGCTAATATCGTCAGGAGTGGGCTTCTGCGTTCATTTAGCGCGGCTCAAGTGAGCTGTGCTAGCTTTAGCGATCTTGATCGTTGCATCAGCCCGCATTCACAGATATATGTTTTTCTAAACCCCACAGATACTCAGCGCAGCCTTCTAGAGACTTTAACTGCTCAAAACCACAAGGTCATTCTCTTCGGCTCTCTGGGCACTGAGCTAGCGGCTGATATCGGCATTGAAGTCGAACCGCTCGGCACACAGAGTACTGATTGGGCAAAAGTGCAGCCATCGGCAAGTTCAATGTTCAACGCTTCACGCGCCGCTGTTGTGTATGACAGCCATCATCCTTTAACCGCTTCACTGAGCCTGCGCCACCGACCACTCAGCCGCTATGACTTTACCGATGAGTGGAATACGCTCGGGTTTGGCCGGATCACCGTAGAGGGAGATCCCTGGTCGCTCTGTCAGCGGGCAAAGACAACTCAGGCAGAAGCGATCGCCCAGGTTATGGATAAAGGGGAGCCGGTAACGGCTTATGCGGCGATCGCCGATATGGCCGACAGTGCTCTCCTGTGGTTTAACCGAGCTGTGGGCCCGATTGACAGCTTAGAGTGGACAATCATTGAAGCATTCTGTAGCCATTACCGGGCCGATGCCTTGAACTGTATTCCCTACATTTCCGAGATTCCGGTGGGGTATAGCGGAACAGTCACTATGCGGTTGGATTGTGATCAAGCGATCGCCACCGCCCGACCGCTGTTTGAGCTATATCAAAGCCTAGGTGTCCCTCTATCTTTAGCAGTCGTGACAGGATTACCGCCCCAACCTGACGATATGGCGCTGTTGAAGGATGTGCTAACAGCGGGTGGCGCTGTGGTCTCTCACTCCTATACCCACCCACCCAATTGGGGGCCAGACTATCACACGGCGCTCAAAGAAGCTCAGCAGTCTAGAGCTTGGTTAAAAGAAAATTTGCCCGAAGCGATTCCGGTTCACTACGCGGTATCTCCTTTTCATCAAAATCCCCCCTACGCAGTTAAGGCTCTAGGTGACGCAGGATATTTAGGCTTTGTCGGCGGCATCATTCACAATGACCCTGAGTACCTACTGGGCCGCTCGGGTCAGGTGCCGCTGTGCGATCAGCCCCTGGTCTCTCATAGCCAGCAGTGTATGCTCCATGGCGACTGTTTTCATCAATATGACAATTC
>JBBQAC010000157.1:0-10532 GCA_038315915.1 Phormidesmidales cyanobacterium | reverse complement strand
CCCAATTTCCCTGGCTGCGTGTTTTGACTTCAATAAAAGCGAGCGTTTTGCTCCTGAGTGCGCCCTGACCGCTCTGACCGGTGGCAATCAGGTCGATTTCACCGAAGCGGCTGTGCCACCGCTGCTGAATTACCTGACAATTCTTTTGAATGAGCCACTGGCAGACTAGCTGTTCGCCTAGTCTGCCAATGTCAGCAGCCTCGGGCGTGGGTTCAGGCGGCAGGGTCATGGTGTGGCCTGTACCCACGGGACGCTGGCCAGGTCAGCAAAGTCCACGCTGCGTTCTTGTTCGAGTTCGGCGATGCGGTGTTTTTCGGCGATGATTTGCTTTTGATATTGTCTGTGCTGTTCGGGTGTGGCAGCAAAGTCGCTGTCGGCCCAGAGGTTCAGCAGGAGGCGGTAGCGCTTTTCGCACATATTTTTTTCGAGGCAGGCGATCGCTGCGCGCACCACCAACGGCTCTCGCAGCAGATCTAACCGCGTTTTTTCTTCCAGATAAAGCAGGTGATGTACCTGAGAGAGCGGCCCGGTCGATTCGGCTGAGAAGTTGCGTAGGGTTTCTAGCAGGCTTTGCGCGGGTGGCTGACCTGGTGCCGATGACGATTGCTGCTCTATGTGGTTTAGCTCGCTCACAATGCGCCACAAAGCCCGGTGGTGAGAAAAGCTAAATTGGAGGTCGCGGGTTTCAAGGCCCGAGGCGATCGCCTGACGGTGCTCAGCACTGTGGATATAAATGCGCAACAGGGTCGCTTCGGCTTCTTCTAAAAAGCTGCGGTTGAGAATTTGAACCGTATCGGCTTTGCCTTTTTGATCGGCTGGCTGGCGGCGCTTACGGCGTACCTGGGCCAGCAAGTTTTCGGCGAGCAGGGGCACAATTCGGCCATCGCCCTGGCTAAAGAGCTCGGCGCAGTGGCGAATATAGTGGGTACGGGTGTCGGCGTTGGCAATGTTGCTAAGTAGGGCGACGACCTGCTGAGACGCCTGCTGAAACTGATCGGCCTGCTTCAAGTCGCGATCGCTCACCAGCTTGTCAATTTGCCAGTCCAGCCAGAGGGGGGCGGTATCGGCCAGGGCGATGTACTCCTCCGGCGTATGCAGATGCAGGTAGTCGTCCGGGTCTTTGCCGTCAGGGATATTCAGAATGCGCAATTGCACATCACCGCGATAGGCCATGTCAGCAACTTCGCCAATCGCCCGCTCAGCCGCCTTGAGCCCAGCAGCGTCAGCATCAAAGTTGAAAATCACCTGCTTGGATTCGCTATAGCGCAGAAGCTGCTTGACCTGACCGGCATTGAGCGCGGTTCCTAGAGAAGCGACTGCGCAAGTAATGCCAGCAGCATGGAGGGCAATCACGTCGAAATAGCCTTCGACGACGATGGCGCGATCTTGTTTAGCGATCGCCGCTTTTGCCTTGTCCAATCCATACAGCGTTTTACCCTTATCAAACAGCTCAGTTTCGGGAGAGTTGAGGTACTTGGGCTTGGCATCGGCGGTGAGCCCGCGCCCGCCAAAGCCGATCAGCCGGTTCTGGGCATCGTGAATGGGGATCATGAGGCGATCGCGAAATCGGTCGTAGTGGCCGCTCCCGCCCTGACGCGGCACAATCAGGCCCGCCTGCTCAACCAGGTTTACCGGATAGCGCTTTTGCTCCACCAGATAGCCGTAGAGCGTTTGCCAGCCCTCAGGCGCATAGCCTAAGAGAAAATGCTGAATTGTCGGATCGTCGAGCTGCCTTTCTTCGCGCAGGTAGCTTAAAGCGCGCTGACCGTCCGGCTGAAACAGCGCATGCTGATAAAACTTAGCCGCTACTGCCACAATTTCATAGAGCTGTTCGCGCAGCGACAGACTGCGCTGCAACGCTTGCTGCTGAGCGGGCTCCAGAGTGGTCACTGGCACCTGATAGCGACCGGCCAGGTCGAGCACTACATCGGCAAAAGAGCGCTGCCCTAGCTCCATCAAAAATTTGAAGACATTGCCCCCTGCACCACAGCTAAAGCAGTAGTAGAACTGTTTAGCCGGACTGACGCTAAAACTAGGAGACTTATCATCGTGAAAAGGACACAGCCCGACAAAGTCTTTGCCTTGCTTTTTAAGAACGACCTGTTCAGAAACAATATCGACCAGATCAGCTCGTTCACGAACCGCTTCAATCGTGTTGGGGTGAAGACGAGGGCTACTCATGAAAGGGCAGTTCCGTTAAAGAACAGTAGAACAGCCTGGGATCGCTGGCGAGTTCAGAGCTATTTTAGGGCGTATCTTGCACCACGAACCCTCAAAAGCCAGAGATAAAACAAAGTGTTATGTCAACAGCGTCTGACAAAGGCTAACCGAAATTTGCAAACAAACCTTACTCGTCAGGATCGTCATCTGAATCAATCCGGCCAGGCAGCGACGCCAAGGAGGTTTCAACAGCGCGAGCAGCGGCTAAAATATCTTGCTCAGCGCCACCGAGGTACAGTCTGCCAAAGCTTCCAATGGCAGAAATTTGCAGGATATTAATGAAGGCTGCTTTTTCGGCTTCGTTCGCAGCCAGAGCGGCATAGGCAGCGGGCTGGCACTCCATCACGTACAGCGTTTCGCCTGCTAAGATCATTTGCCCCCGGCGGGTACGATTGATCAGCTGAACATGGTGCGGGTCGAGATTGCGAATCACCTGATTGGACATCAGTTCTGGCTTGAGGGAGTCGCCGATACTCAGCCCCAGATAAGCCAAAATTGCCCGACCCGTCGCCTTCACCTCACCCTGACTGCCGTGTATCTCTAGTACGCCGTACAAACGCTCTACCACCTGCACCCCTGGGCGCACCACGGCTGACTTAAGCGCGACATCGGTGATGCGGTTGATCTCGATACCGGGGGAGACTTCAATCCACAAGGAAGCATCGCCGGGTAGCGGCAGAAACCCAATAGAGACTGTTCCGATATAGGCGGCGTGCTGGGGTTGAAGATTGTCGAGATAAACGTAGCTGCGCAGTTCTACACCCAAGGGCTTTGCCGAAAAGATTGAAACACTAATAGGCTACACTGCCAGCGGTCTAAATCGCTAGCAACGGTTCACGCTTAGCATAGCTGAGAAACCGCTCTGTAAAAGCAGGGCCAGAAGGAGTCACAAAGCCTGGTAAATCTACGGAGTAAGGGGCGGGCCCGGATAAAGCTGAGATGAGCTGATCGAACCCATTTCCATAGAAGTTTAAAGGAACCTCTTGGCAACACCGCTTCGCCAGCTATCGAGATCTGGCCAGACTAACTGATGCGCTAGCGTCTGAAGCGTTTACCCGAATCTTTGAAGCGCTGCGCCTGACGAATCTTGAGAAGTCGGCTACTTATACTCTCCCGAAATCGTTATAGGAACTCGAACAATAGAGGGGTGTTACAAACTCTGTCACTTTACGGACAAACCAGCGATGCGTTCACCTCAGACCTCCCAGATCACCGGCCAGTCATCTGGAGCCGCTACAGACGATCAGTCTGACCAACCAGACGCCGCGCCGCCGCAACCCAACCGCTGCGAGCAGGAGACGATGTACCTGGTGTATCCGAATGGCAGTGTAACAACCGTCGCGACCCGGCCCGCTCGCGCTTAGGGCAGAGGTCTTTACGCAAAACGGTTCGGGTGAGGCTTCGAGTGGAACAGTGACAGCAGTAAGCGTGTAAGTAGGAACGAGCAAACGGATGAAGGGGAGCGGTCTGAGCGTCAGACAGAGATGCAAAGCTAGCGTTAGAAGCTTGACGAGTTTGTTTTTGGCTCAGGGCTGTGCGGTGTGCGATCGCCCCACGCTCCAATCTTTTTGCCTCGACTGCCAGCGACAGATCCAACTGCCATCTGCCGAGCGCTCTCAGCTCTCCGCCACCGCAGCGGGCGCGCTACCGGTAATGGCACTGGGTATTTATCACGGTATGCTGAAGCGGGCCATTTTGACGATGAAGTATAGCGATCGCCCCGACATCGCCCGACCGCTCGGTGCAGCCCTGGGCCAGAAGTGGCTAGCTCAGCAGCCATGCAAAGCCAATGCTGACAGGAAAGGCACGACCAGCCTGTATGCGCTACCCATTCCCCTACATGCCAGCCGGTATCGAGAGCGAGGCTACAATCAGGCCGAACTCATTGCCCGCTCTTTTGCTCAGGTGAGCGGCCTACCGTTGCTGTCACAGGGGCTGGTACGGAGTCAGGCAACGCTGCCGATGCACCAGCTCAAATTACAGGCCCGTCAGCAGAACCTGGCTCAGGCTTTTCAAATCGGCCCATCGCTGCGGCAGCTCACTCAGCCAAGGGTTCTACTGATTGACGACATTTATACAACCGGCACTACTGTGCAAAGTGCTGCTGATACGCTAGCCCGCGCAGGCGTCTGCGTGGTAGGAGTGCTCGTCATCGCCCGCGCGACTTTGTAACGGTGGCACTTGCGCAGCAGGCAGATTACTCGGTCGCCGACTGGGTAGGCAGCGCCGTGGGTTGGGAAAGGGCGGCAAAGGCCGATTGAGGATCCAGGCCCGTGATATGCGCAAACTGGCTGGGGGTGAGATGGCTGGCCAACAGGTTCGCAGCAGGCTCTGAGCGCCACTGCTTGAGGCGATTGTGGGCGACCGCTAAAAACGGAACGCCTTTTTGCATGGGGATAATCAGCCAGTTTTTCACCAGCGTTTCTACCAGCGCTAGCTCAATCAGGCCGTGAGGATACTGGCTGAACAACTCGCTCAGGTAAGTCTGAAAGGCTTCTGTTTCAGGGCCAGCAAGGCAGTAGCTATCGACGATGTGTTTGACGCGCTGCTGAGCGATGCGCTGTTGTACTTCCATATTTTTAGACTTGAGAACACCGATGATGGCGTGGCAAAAACACTCCCTTGATAGATTTTATACTTTTTGGGTGTCCTGTCCTGCTTTACTTTATATTGCGCAAACTTTATAGAGTAGCGACGGCGTGAGCTTGAGGATTTGACTGTATGGACGCTTCTTTGCTGCTGCGACGCTGCCGGTTGGTGGGCAGAGAACAGCTTGTGGATATTGCGATCGCCGATGGCCGCATTCAGGCGATCGCGCCCGACCTACCTGTGATTGCACCGGTAGAACTGAGCATTGACGGTCAGCTCGTCAGCGCCCCGTTTGTAGAGTCGCATGTTCACCTGGATTCGGCGCTGACGGCAGGGCAGCCGAGGTGGAATCAGAGTGGAACTCTGTTTGAAGGGATTGAGATTTGGCGCAATCGCAAAGCCGACCTCACGCTTAAAGACGTGAATTCGCGGGCGATTCAGGCGCTGAAGCGGCAGGCCAGACACGGCGTGCTGTATGTTCGCACCCACGCCGATGTGAGCGGGACGAACCTGATTGCGCTGAAGGGACTGTTGGAAGTCCGAGAGGCAGTGAAAGACTGGATGACCCTACAGGTGGTTGCTTTTCCTCAAGATGGTTTGTACGGCAGCGGGCCTGAAGCAGCAGTTTCTACTGAGGCGCTGATGGAGGAGGCGTTGCGGCTAGGGGCCGATGTCGTCGGTGGCATTCCCCACTATGAACTTACCCGTGAGGACGGCGTGCGTTCGGTGCACAAAATTTTTGAGCTGGCGCAGCAGTACGACCGGCTGATCGACATTCACTGCGATGAAATTGACGATCCGCACTCTCGCTTTTTAGAGGTAGTGGCGGCCTGTGCCATTCGCAGCGGCCTTACGGGTGGCGTTACAGCCAGCCACACGACGGCTTTTGGCTCCTATAACGACGCCTACGCTTTGAAGCTAATGGGGACGTTGCAACGGGCACAGCTCAATTTTATTGCCAATCCGCTGATCAATATCACGCTGCAAGGCCGCACCGACACCTATCCCAAGCGGCGCGGAGTGACCAGGGTAAAAGAGCTGTGGCAAAACGGCTTGAATGTGAGCCTTGGCCATGATTGCATTCAAGACCCGTGGTATAGCTTAGGAACGGGCAATCTGCTGGCGGTGGCTGATATGGCGGTACATGTGTGTCAGATGACCGGGCTAGAAGAAATTGACGCCTGCTTCGACATGGTCACCCACCACGGAGCGCGAACCCTTGGGGTAGAGGCAGACTACGGAATTGCTGAGGGAAAACCAGCAAACCTGGTAGTGCTCAATGCGCAGAGCCGGTACGAGGCGATTTTGAACCGGGCAACGGTGCGGTATGTCATTTCTCAGGGGCGATTGCTGGTAGAGACAGAGCCGCCGGTTGTGACCTGGCATGGCTAGTGGTTCATCAGGCTGTAGTATCGCCAGCAGTGATTCAGACATAGACCCAACCCAGTGGTCTATCATGAAGAAATGTTTTTACGAATCTCTACGGTAGACCCTAAGGCAGAAAGAACCTGCCTTCGCCTTTAAACTACAAAGCGTCCCAAAAGCGTCCCAGCCGCTGCTGACACCATTCTCCTTGGCTCTTAACCTGCCCCATGCCTTCATCTAAAAAGAAACCCGCTCAGGATAAACCCCCCGCAGACGCTGCTAAGACCAAAACGGCCAAAGCTAGGCCCGCTGCTCATACGAATGGCGATCGCCCCAGCAGCGCCCTCGACCTGTCGGATACCAAAAACCTGATCCGGATTCGCGGGGCCAGGCAGCACAACTTGAAAGATATCAGTCTGGATCTGCCGCGCGACAAGATGATTGTGTTTACTGGCGTGTCGGGGTCGGGCAAGTCTTCGCTGGCGTTTGACACGATTTTTGCTGAAGGCCAGCGGCGCTATGTAGAGTCGCTCAGTGCCTATGCCCGGCAGTTTTTAGGTCAGGTCGATAAGCCGGATGTAGACGCGATAGAAGGGCTCAGTCCGGCGATTTCTATCGATCAGAAGTCAACGTCTCACAACCCGCGCTCCACGGTCGGGACAGTAACGGAGATTTACGACTACCTGCGCTTGCTGTATGGGCGAGCCGGGCAGCCCCATTGCCCGCAGTGTGACCGATCTATCGCCCCTCAAAGTATTGATCAAATGGTCGACCAGGTGATGGAACTGCCGGATCGCACCCGGTTTCAGATCCTAGCGCCGGTGGTGCGCGGCAAAAAAGGCACGCATCAGAAGCTGCTTTCGGCGCTGGCGGCAGAGGGCTTTGTGCGGGTGCGCATCAACGGCGAAGCCCGAGAACTCAATGACAATATTGAGCTGGATAAAAACAAAACGCACGATATTGAAGTTGTCGTAGACCGTCTCGTAAAAAAAGACGACTTACAAGAGCGGCTGGTTGATTCGCTAAGCACGGGATTGAAGCGCTCGGATGGAATTGCGATCATTGATATTTTGCCCGATAAGCAAGTAGAAGAAAAGGCCAAAGAGGAACCCCCTGAAACGCCTAGCGACATTATCTTCTCAGAGAACTTTGCCTGCCCGGAACATGGCGCGGTGATGGATGAGCTGTCGCCCCGACTGTTTTCGTTTAATTCGCCCTATGGCGCTTGTCCGGACTGCCACGGCTTGGGTAGCTTACGTCGGTTTGCGGCTGATCTGGTAGTGCCTGATCCGACTGTGCCAGTGTATGCGGCGATCGCCCCTTGGTCAGAAAAGGACAACACCTACTATTTCTCTCTGTTGTACAGTGTCGGTCAAGCATTTGGCTTTGAACTGCAATCTCAGTGGCAAAGTCTCACCGCCGATCAGCAGCAGACTATTTTGCACGGCTCCAAAGAGAAGATCTACATCGAAACAGATTCTCGCTACGGCACTCAGAAGGGCTATAACCGTCGCTACGAAGGCGTACTGCCGATGTTGCAAAGGCAGTATCAGGAGTCTTCTTCGGAGACCTACCGCCAAAAGTTAGAGAAGTATTTGATCGATCAGCCCTGTGCCACCTGCAAAGGGGCAAAGCTGAAGCCGGAGTCTTTAGCGGTGCGAATTGGGCCTTATAACATCAAGGACTTTACGAGTGTTTCGATCAGGGAGTGCCGCGATCGCGTTTACGAACTTGTCGGCGAAAACGGCGAAGCTCCCAAGCTCACTTCCCGACAAATGGCCATTGGCGAACTGGTGCTCAAAGAGATCAAATCTCGCCTCACCTTTTTACTCGATGTCGGCCTTGACTACCTGACGCTCGATAGAACAGCCCGCACGCTCTCTGGTGGCGAAGCCCAACGCATTCGCCTCGCCACTCAAATCGGCGCAGGACTCAGCGGCGTTCTGTACGTGCTTGACGAACCCAGCATCGGCCTGCACCAGCGAGATAATGATCGACTGCTGAAAACGCTTGACCGGCTGAAAGACTTAGGTAACACCCTGGTCGTGGTAGAGCACGATGAAGACACGATGCGGGCTGCTGACTACATCGTCGATATTGGCCCCGGCGCGGGTATTCACGGCGGCAACATTGTCGCTCAAGGTCAGTTAGAAGACATTCTCAATGCGGAAGACTCTCTTACCGGCGCGTACCTGTCGGGCCGCAAAAAGATCGAGACTCCTGCTGAACGCAGACCGGGAAACAACCGCAGCCTGCAAATTCGCAATGCCCATCGCAACAACTTGCAAAACATCGATGTCGATATTCCGCTCGGTAAGTTCGTCTGCATTACCGGCGTTTCCGGCTCCGGCAAATCCACTCTAATTAACGACCTGTTGTACCCGGCCATCCGCCACTTCTTCGGCAGCAAAATCCCCGAACCCAAAGCGATGGATCCGATTAAAGGGCTCAAAGCGCTCGACAAGGCGATTGTGATCGACCAGTCGCCAATTGGCCGTACGCCGCGCTCTAACCCGGCGACTTACACTGGCATCTTCGATGTGGTGCGCGATCTGTACACAGAAACTATTGAAGCGAAGGCTCGGGGCTACAAGCGCGGACAGTTTTCGTTCAACGTCAAGGGCGGGCGCTGTGAAGCTTGCGGCGGACAGGGCGTGAACGTGATTGAAATGAACTTTTTACCGGATGTATACGTAGAGTGCGAGGTGTGCAAAGGGGCGCGCTACAACCGGGAGACCTTACAGGTGAAGTACAAGGGAAAGAACATTTCCGACGTGCTGCAAACCACCGCTGAGGAAGGGCTGAAGTTTTTTGAGAACATTCCCAAGGCCGCAAGCCGTTTGCAAACCATGGTGGATGTGGGCCTGGGCTATGTGCGCTTGGGGCAAACGGCACCGACGCTTTCGGGTGGGGAAGCGCAGCGAATGAAGCTGGCCAGCGAGCTGGCTCGCCGCTCAACTGGGAAGACGCTTTACCTAATTGATGAACCGACGACGGGGCTCTCTTTTTACGACGTGCATAAGCTTCTAGACGTAGTCCAGCGCTTGGTGGATAAGGGCAATTCGGTGATTATGATCGAGCACAACTTGGATATGATTCGCTGTTGCGACTGGGTGATCGATCTGGGGCCAGAAGGGGGCGATCGCGGTGGCCAGATCATCGCCCAAGGCACGCCCGAGGAAGTCGCAGCGGTGGAGGCATCCTATACAGGGCAATATCTCAAAGAAGTGCTCGCGCAGCACCCTTCCTGACGCACGACAAAGAAGACTGAAAGAATAATTTTTGACTTGAGCAATCGCATGTCGTATACAGACCTTCTGGTCAAATCGTCATCATTACGGCGGCTCGTGATCGCTTTTATCTCAACCTTTGCTATTCAACACCGCTGTCAGTCAGGCAGGCTTAACCTGTTATGACTCACAAGATTGCCGCTACAATGACGGTGTTCTCAGGTTTAATGCAGTGTCAGATGTCGGAGACTTCTTTCTTTGCCAATCGGGTTGGGGTGATTGCGACCATGCATCGCAAAGAGCAGGCGATCGCCCCCCTGATAGAATCTGCCCTGGGCGTCAAGACATGGGTGCCTCAGGGCTTCAACACCGACAGTTTCGGTACCTTTACCCGAGAGACCGAGCGTCCGGACGATCAGCTCACCACCGCCCGACTCAAAGCAACGGCAGCGCTAGCACTAACCGGGGAGACGCTGGCAATCGCTAGTGAAGGCAGCTTTGGCCCACATCCTCAAATTCCCTTTGTGGCCTGCGATCGCGAACTTGTCTTGCTCTGCGATCATCAGCATCAGCTAGAGATTGTTGGCGAGGTGATTTCTACCGAAACCAACTATCAAAGCCAAACGGTTCGCACGCCCGAGGCAGCGATCGCTTTTGCCCAATCGGTTGGGTTTCCCGCGCATGGCGTCGTCGTCATGCGCGCTTCTCACCCACAGCCCAAGGAGTCCTTGGCTAAAGGCATTACAACAGAGGCCGACTTGGTTCAAGCCGTGGCCATGGCTATTCAGCAGTCTCCCGAACGTAAGGCCCATGTCGAAACCGACATGCGGGCACTTTACAACCCCACTCGAATGGCGGTGATTGCCAAAGCTACTCAAGCTCTGATCGAAAAACTTGGGCAGCACTGCCCTAGCTGTGGCTATCCGGGGTTTAGCATCGTTCAACGCCAACCTGGTTTGCCCTGTAGCCTTTGCAAAGCGGCGACGCTGCTGCCACTCTCTGACATTTATCGCTGCCAGCACTGCCAGTTTCAGCAAGACAAATCCTTCCCAGATTCGGTTCAATTTGCCGACCCGGCCCATTGCTTTTATTGCAACCCTTAGCCTGTCACCTGCTGAAGCACTTTTT
>JBBQAC010000150.1:0-11123 GCA_038315915.1 Phormidesmidales cyanobacterium | reverse complement strand
CGCTTGGTTGGCTCTGGCCTTTCGTCAAACAGGCTCAGGCTACCAAAGTGAACATGGATGATTTTTGTTTGGCTTATCCCTACAATTCTCGGTGTGAAGACTATCTGCCGGGTGTGCAGGCAGTCGATGAAGCCGATAATCTTTATCTGGCAAGTACGGTGCTTGCTCAGTCGGCTGCGGGCGATCGCCTCCCCGCCAACGGCCTTGACCACAAGAGCTTTCTGGTGATCGAAACCGGCCCTCAAATTGCGCCTTATGCGATCAGCGCGGTTTGCACTCACCTAGGCTGCGCCGTCAATTGGGATCAGAGCGAACAGGCGTTTGTCTGTCCGTGTCACGGCTCTCGCTATGACGCGCTCGGACAGGTGACCCGTGGCCCGGCCCCTCGGGCTTTAGCGCTAGTTACCGCTGTCGTCAAAAACGATCAGGTGCGTTTACTAGAGCGAGAACCGGCTGAAAATCCGCGCAGCTAGTACTTTAGCAGCGGGTGATAAAATGCTGCTTTGCCGAATAGTGAACTGTTTTGTCATGTACGAGCCGCTACGCTCATTTGTTCAGAGGATCGCGCCCGAATTTGACGTGGACTGGCTACTGATCGAGCCTCTTTTGGTGACAAAAAACTTAGGCAAAGGAGAATTTCTATTTTATGAAGGCGATCGCTGCGAATTTGTTGGCTTGACCTTAAAAGGCTGTCTTAGAATGTTCTTTGAGAGGGACGGTAAAGAGATTACGCTGTTCTTCCATCCTGAGAATACTGCGGTTGGCGACTATCAAAATTTTCGGCAGCAGCGTCCTGCTTGTTTTTTCGCTCAGGCGATTGAAGCTTCAGAAGTTTTGATTTTGAACCGGCAGGTTATTGAGACGTTAGAGTCAGCGCCGGATGGTCAGCGGCTGCTAAGGGTGATTGTCGAGCATCTGGCCTTTCGACTGCGCGATCGCCTCCTATCCCTCTATCGAGACACTGCCGAGCAACGCTATCTCAATCTCCTCCAGACAAAACCTCAGATCTTAGAGCGCATTCCGCAGCACTACATTGCCTCTTATCTGGGGATAGAACCCGAATCGCTCAGCCGCTTGAAGCGAAGAATTTATCAGCGAAAGTCTTAACCTAAGTCAATGCGGGCAATAATAGACACTGTCTAGGATAGGGCTACTTCACTCAATACAGTCTATGGAAATCAACTCGCAGGCTCCCGTTACTGCCCAGCATCATATTAAAATCAACGCTTCAAGCGAAATAATTTGGAAGATTCTTACTGACATTAATCAGTGGAATCTCTGGAATCCCAATATTTCAGCAGCCAAGTTAGAAGGAGCGCTTCAGCCCGGTTCTCTTTTTCGCTGGAAATCGGGCGGCTCTACGATTATCTCAACCCTGCAAGAGGTAGATAGTCAGCGACGCCTCAGTTGGACAGGCAAAGTCATCGGCACAAGCGCGATCCATGTGTGGACACTTGAACCCCGTGAGGGCTTTGTCGTGGTCAAAACAGAAGAATCGTTTGAAGGCTGGCTGGTGAGTTTGCTCACCGGGATGATGCAGAAAACGTTGGATACATCCCTACAAAAGTGGTTAGAAAACCTGAAGCAAAAGGCGGAAGAAGAGTCGGCAGAAGAAGAATAGTGTGCTGGTTGCAGCGAAAACGCACGCTTGACTACAACCAAACATCAGCCTATTGAGTGCACTACTTGGTGTCAGCGTACTGTTTGTACCAGTTCACTGTTCTCTCAATCCCAACGGCTACAAGCGTAGGCTCTAGTCCAAATGTCTGCTGAATACGGCTTGAATCTGCCACAAAGGGCGCTGTGAATTCGTACATCATTTCTACAGAAGCGCGCGCACCGGGAATAAACAACCCCACAAGCCGCATCATCATCGGCGAAACAACCGTCATCTGAGTCTCTTTGCCGAGTAGCTGACAGGCCATCTCAACCATTTCGCCCTGGGTATGAGCGATCGCATGTGGCGTAATCCATACCTTACCGAGCGCCTCATCGTGAGTGCCGAGCGCCACGGCTGCGCGGCCCACATCTTCAATGTAGGCAAACGAGTGAGGCGCGACGGCTGAGCCCCCTACTTGAGCTTTTTTACCAGCTACAAGATTGCCAAACACCATCTCTCCCAAAGCCGAGCCGAGCACGCCCGGGCCGTAGTAATCACTTGATCGCAGGACGGTTGCTTGAATATCGCCCTGCTGATGCGCAGCCAGCACTGCTTCAGCCATTTGAGCGCGCAGTTCACCTTTTTTTGACTGAGGAGAGATTGGTGAATCTTCAGTTATCGGCGTGGCAGCGTCATACATGTAGAGGTTGTCGATAGAGACATAGCGGGCTCCAACAGACTTGGCGGCGGTGAGTGCGGATGCCTGCAAGTCAGGGAAGTATTCGTGCCACTGGTGATAAGGAGGGTTGAGCGCCTGATAGAGGACGGTTGAGCCCTGAGCAGCGGCGATCGCCTCTCCCCCATTGGTGACATCGGCGGCAACCATCTCCACATCAGCAGGCATTAGCGCTGGCCGCTGGCCGCTGCGGTTGACCGCTCGCACAGGAATATTCTGTGATCGTAAGGTACGGGCTAATCTGGCAACCCACGGGGCCACTGCCCAAAATAACCTGTAGTTCTTGGGACATGAGAGTTCTCCTTTATTTGAATTTAGTTGTTTGCTAATCGTTTACTACGGTGTCTCTATGGTCGTCGAGCCAGTTTTTCAGGCGAAATAAAGACTGGTGAAAGGTGTCAATTTCTTCGGGGCTCCAGTCGGCAAAAATGAGCTGGGCATCGGGGAGAATGCGGGCGATCGCCTCCCGATGCGCTTTTATCCCCGATGCGGTAATCGAGTGATACTTCACCCGCTTATCTTTTTCACTCACCTGAATTTCCAAATAGCCCTTTTTAACCAGATGCTGCACCGTTTTTGTAATCGCGGGCTGATTAGCCTGAAACGCTGAGGTCAACTGTGTAATAGTCGATTTCTTCTCAGGATCGGGGCTAAAGTGATTGAGCATCGTGAGCTGAGGCAGGGGTAAATCGCTGCCAGCTATGAGCTGATTGAGCCGAGTGGTCGTGAGCTGATTGGCCACTCCAATCCACGTCAGCACCTGTCTTAGTTGTTCAGGATTGTGAGCATTCATAGTTCAAATCAACAGCAAGTCCTGTAAATCTCGCCGGGGAGAAGGCGACTGTGGTTCAGCATATCCTAGCCGCACCAGCATTTGCACGGTGTGTCCGGCTGGAACTTTTAGCAGGCTCAAAAAGGCTTGCTGCAAAGGCTGCATTTCTGCATATTCTTGCAGTACCTGACTCATCGGGTGGATAGCGACGCTCAGCGCCGTTGCTTGCAGATTCAGCCTTGCATAGGCCCGACCGACCGCTAGCTGAGTGGCTCGTTGATTGTCCTCTGTTATCATCCAGGCAAAAGCAGGCGTGCTTTCTGCCATATCCCGGTACATTGTAATTCCGGATTTGAACGCTGTAGACGTCGGATCGGCGAGCTTTTTTCTGTTTACCATGCCCAGCAAACGGCCAAGCCCAATGGTTGCACCGGTCAGGTCAATGCCATTGCGATGCTGTTCTACCTCCTTTGCGCCAATTCGCATCAAGTCCACACTTTCCTGATAAGTGCGCGGCGTTCGCATCTCAACTTCCATGCCTGCCTGTACGATTCCTTGTAATCCCAATACGCGCGGCTGATCTGTGGCGACGCTGAGCTGACAGTCCGCATTGTCGTAGGCAGCGGCCAAACCCTTCTCGTGTTCTGGCTTCAGAGATTTACTCGAATCGAAAGGAACTTTGGTGCTGCGCCGTTGCAAAATCTGATTGAATAGCGGATCGGGCTTGCGGTTAGCGTCGGGAATCAGACGAATGGAAGCGACGGGTTTGCTGCCTGCGCGATCGCCAAACGCCCCTTCAGGAAAGTAATCAATCTCCGTCCGATGCCCTGCCACACCAGCAGCGAGATCCAACAGCTCTAAAAAAGCACCGTGACCAATCAAAATTTGGCGAGAGAAGGGATCGGTATGCGGTAACAGGCGGGTGCGATCGCAATACAAATCAATCTTCTCAGGCTGACGCAGGTCAACCAGCCAGGGCTGCATGTTGTGCGGGTTAGGCGCAAGCATGGCGTAAGAGAGTACGCGCTTACGGATGTCGGGTTCGGCTGAGCCAGCCGGTGACCAGGGAGCGATCGCACTCGCTGGCATTTTGTCCAAACCCGCCACCGCCGCGCCTGCCGCCACAATCACAGCGGTAGAGCCCGCCATCACAATGAAATTACGTCTAGAAACCATTCATCACGCCTCAGTAAACATTCCTAAGAATACAATAACATTCTCAGGAATATAATCAAGGGTATTTTGAAAATAGCCGAATCGGTATAGCTAACTCGTTGCCGTGCGGCCACCTTGCTATAAGCCCTACTCTGGAGATACTCATAGGCATCTGTACTAGGTAAACTGATGCTGATTTGTACCTGTCCGGCGTGGGTACGGCTTAATAAGATGGCGGCTTCGAGTAAATTTGTAATCAGCAATCAAACATGGCGTCAGCGCAAATCAATCGGGCGGATAGTCGATAAGTGAGTGAAAATCGACAGCCCCAGAAAGAGTTGGCAGGGTTTTTCTATGGATTTTTAGGCGTTTTGGCTTTTAGTCTTACTTTGCCAGCGACCCGAATTGCCGTCTCAGGCTTTGACCCAGTATTTGTCGGTTTAGGTCGAGCGGTTTTTGCCGCAGCACTGTCTTTAGTTTTGCTGGTGGTGACCCGTCAGAAGGTTCCTCCGCTGCGATTTTTACCCAACTTTTGTATTGTTGTTTTTGGAGTGGTGATTGGGTTTCCTTTGCTGACGGCGATCGCCATGCGCGATGCCCCGGCCTCCTATGGAGCCGTCATTACCGGACTGCTGCCACTTTCGACAGCGCTAGGCGGGGTTTGGCGAGCCGGTGAGAGACCGTCTCCAGCCTTTTGGGGCTTCGCAGGCATTGGTAGCGCTCTGGTCATCGGCTTTGCGCTGTTGTCAGGAAATGGCTCTATCGGATCAGCGGATTGGGCATTACTAGGAGCGGTGGCCGCTGCTGGAGTGGGGTATGCAGAGGGCGCAGTTTTGTCGCGCCGGTTGGGTTCCTGGCAGGTGATTTGCTGGTCTCTCGTTTTATCGATGCCCGTGCTGTTGCCAGTTGTGTTGCAACACATACCTGCCGATCTCTCAGCCGTTTCAGATGGCGCGTTCTTAGGGTTTCTCTATGTGAGCGTTTTCAGCATGTTCCTTGGTTTTTTCGCGTGGTACAAAGGATTGTCTTTAGGCGGTGTTGCTCGCGTCGGACAGGTTCAGTTACTCCAACCCTTTCTCACTATCCTGGCGTCCACTGTCCTTTTAGGTGAGCCCTTAACCTTTAAAACAATAGGCTTCGCAGCGGGTGTTATTGTCTGTGTGGCGTTGGGGAAAAGGACTCAAATTAGATCCGCCTAGCTTCTATGATTAAAGACTAAGAACGTAGCCGATGAGCCTGACAGAAGTTATCTCATGCCTAGAAAACCACTGGCTTTCTCTCCATCAGAGCCCAATTCGCTGGGTATAGAGGTTCAGCACCTCGATCACGAGCACGTTCTATGCTCGATGAAAGCTCACAGTCATGAGTTTTTTGAGTTCATTTATTTTGAGACGGGCGGCGGACAGTATCAGCTTGAGAATCGTGTCTGGAGCGTTAGGCCAGGCGATTTATTCCTAACGGCTCCTTACCAAACTCACGATGTCAGAGAGCTAACAACGGCGCAAGGCTGGGTGATTTTGTTCACATCGACGGCGGTTAATCTGACGGGGCTAGAGTCTAGCTCTTACTTAAAGTGGAGCGATAGCCCCTTACTTTTACCCTTCGCTAAGAATATAGGTTTTGAAGGTGGCTACTTTAATATTGCTGAAGAGAGCCGCCTCCGATGGTCACAGCGATTTCACTCTCTCAATGCGGAGCTGAGTCGCAAGCCTTTTGGCTATGAAGAAATGGCGCGATCGCTCCTCACTCAAATGCTGATTGATATTGCTCGATTAACACTTGGCAAATCCGGCAGCTTTCCTATCCACACCCATCCTCTCCTCGCAGAAGTTTTCAGCTTTATCGAAAACAACTACAAAGCATCAATCTCTTTAGCTGATGTTGCCAAAGCAATTAACCGCTCATCACCTTACCTGTCAACTTCTGTTCGCAATATGACCGGCAGGACAGTATTAGACTGGATTAAAGAACGGCGAATGGCCGAGGCGCGTCGTCTGCTACTCGAAACAAACGACAGTGTTGCTCAAATTGCAGAAGAGGTCGGATACAGGGAAGTCACTTACTTCATTCGTCAGTTTCGTCAGTTTCATCTTCAAACACCAGGCGTATGGCGTCAAGCTCATCGTTGAGATCTAAAAATCGTTCAACTTAACCGTAAGACTGTGCCTTTACGCCGAAGGACACTCTGAAATAAATTAGCTGTAGTGCCCGAACCTGAAAGCATCCAATCTACAGCGTTTGATTGGCAAGGACTTATTCTACAAGGAGAAAAACCAATGCAGCTCAGCGTTTATTCATCGCCAGAACCCGCTTTCTTCGTCAATTCATTTATCCTCGAAACAGAAAATGGTGTCATTGTTATTGACACTCAGTTTTTAGTCTCTCAAGCGATCAAGCTTCAGCAAGCAATCGAAAAGCTAGGTAAGCCAATACTGGCCGTAATTATCACCCATCCTCACCCAGACCACTTCAACGGCACCAGCATTCTATGTGAAAACCTCGATATCCCAATTTATTCCACGCGCTCAACGCTCGAAGAAATTAAGGCTATAGAAGCGCCAAAGCGTGAATTTTGGAAGCAGAGCTATGGAGACGATTACCCCAACTCAACGCTACTGCCAAACAAACTTGTCCGGTCGAAAGAGGCGCTTACAATTGACGGTGTTGAAATCGTCATTGATGATTTGGGAGCAGGCGAATCGTCTGACATTACGGTGATCTACTTGCCTGCTGAGAAGGTACTGATCGCCTCAGATTTGCTATATAACAAAGTCCATCCCTGGTTAGCAGAGAGCCGCTCCCAAGCCTGGATGGAACAGATTAGGTATGTGAAAAGCGCCTATGCTGATGCTGAAGTTGTGTACGCTGGTCATGGGACGGAGGGCGATCTTAAGGCATTAGACGAGCAGCTTGAGTATATCCAATCTTTTCAAGCGCTGGTGAGCAGCCACCTAACGCCAGATGGTCTTTTAGCCAGTAATGCCAAAGAACAAATCAAGCATACTATGCAAGCTCGCTATCCAGGCTATCCGCTAGAGTTTTTGATTGAGATGAATGCTGACGGTGTTGCCAAAGAACTAGCAAGCTAATGGCTAAAGGTTTTCTCTTCCTGCTTCAAAATGTTGTTCTTACCGCTAGCCTACTCATTAGCTCATACCGCGACTATTAGCAGAACAACAAAAAACGTTCGCAGTAGAACAGGTAAGAAAGTGAACAAAGGCACCCATTAAACAGTCGTCGTCCCCACTTCGGCGTGTTTACGGATGATGTCGATGCTGGGGAAGTATTTGAGTCAGCTGGTATTGCGATCTCTGAGCTGTCCTCTTCGCTAGGAAGGCTGTCCTGTCAATAGTAAAATAACGCTGCTCTTTCTTTTATAGCGTCTATGTCAGCCATTTACCGCTACGACATCACGGTGCCTGCCTCAGCAATTGATGAAAATGGCCACCTGAATAATGTGGAGTATGTGCGCTGGATGCAGGAAGCGGCGATCGCCCATGCCAACCACACCGCTTGTACTCGCGAAACCACCGCTGTTGGAGCCACCTGGATCGTTCGCGCCCACCGGATTGAATATTTGCGGCCTGCCTTTGAAGGCGAGCAAATTGCCATTCTCACCTGGATTTCTAGCATTCGCAAAGTGCGATCGCAGCGCAAATACAAATTCTTCCGCATCTCAGATCAAACCGTTTTAGCAACCTGTGAAACCGACTGGGTCTTTGTCGATGCTCAAAAAGGCACGCCTCTCGCCATCCCCCTTTCTGTTGCCAACGCCTTTGAGATCGTCCCAGACAACATCGCGCCTCAAATGCTACCCTGAGCATCTTGGATTGACCGTTTTTCCTCGTACATATCGCCCTGCCGCACGCTGTTCTCCACCAGCCGCCGATCCAACAATCCGGTCAGACTATAGATAGCCATCTTCAAACTTCGCATTCAAAAAGCCCGCCATTTCCTCAGAAAACGGCGGGCTTATAGGTTATCGCGCTAAGCATTAAACGACCAAAGCCATCAAAAAGCTATACGGAAGCAGCGTAAACGCTCACCTTCTTACGGTTTTTGCCCTTGCGTTCAAATTTCACAAAGCCATCAATCAGTGCAAACAGCGTATCGTCACCACCGCGACCAACATTTTCACCAACATGGTACTTAGTCCCACGCTGACGTATGAGAATATTACCCGCAATTACCTGCTCCCCGCCGTACTTTTTCACGCCCAACCGCTGAGCGTTCGAATCGCGACCGTTTCGGGTGCTGCCTGTTCCCTTCTTATGTGCCATGGCTTGACTATTCTCCTTGCTGTTTTCTCTAGTCTATTCTTCAGTCGCTACTTCAGCCACAGTTGTGGTGGATTCACTCTCGGGTGCCGCCTCGGGCGCGTTCTCCGCTGTGAGCGTCTTACCACCCACCGTAATCGAATCGATCATCACCCGAGTCAGTTCCTGGCGGTGACCCTGCTTCTTACGCGTCTTCTTCTTAGGCTGCATCTTGTAAACGATGACCTTCTTGCCGCGCAGGTGGCTCACCACCGTACCGCTAACAACAGCGCCTTCCACTAGCGGCTGGCCGATACTCACCTCGCCACCCTCTTCTACTAGCAGCACATCATCAATCGTAATTTGCTCGTCGGCTTCAACCGGCAGACGGTTGATATCATAAAATCGACCGGGCTCAACTCGAAGCTGGGTACCCCCAGCCGCAATAATCGCGTAAACCATATTTCCTTTTCCTTTGCGCCGTACAGGTAGGCTTGCCCTTTAAAGTTTGTCTGGGGATCAGTCCCAACCAACTCACGTGGCACCTTTTTACCTGGTTCGAGCACTATTTATCCAGAACAGCTATTGTCCGAGTAAAAGCACCGCTCTGTCAAGGGGGTTGCCCTAAAAATGTCCTCAAGCCAGTCAGTCAATCGCGAGCGAGCAAGCGGCTGCAACGCCGTCGTATTCACATTTCATCCTGTGCGCGTTTAGCCCGTACAATTAGCCTGTTCTATCTTCTGCACCTCTAACGACCTATGAAGCCCTATTTTGCGGCGGCTCTACAAATGACCAGCGTGCCTGACCTCAGCAAAAATCTGGCCCAAGCTGAAGAGCTGATAGACCTAGCGACCCGTCGGGGCGCTGAACTGGTCACGCTGCCTGAAAACTTTTCTTTTTTAGGTGACGAAGAGGCCAAGTTTAACCAGGCCAAGGAAATCTGCTCAGTCAGCGAAAAGTTTCTTAAGACCATGGCTCAGCGCTATCGAATCACGCTGTTAGGCGGTGGCTATCCGGTGCCTTCCCCCGATGGCCGCACTTACAATACCGCTCTATTAGTAGATGCCAATGGAGAAGAGCTGAGCCGCTACGAGAAAGTTCATCTGTTTGACGTTAATCTGCCCGATGGCAATACCTACCGGGAGTCCGTCGCAGTGACTTCTGGCAGCAGTTTGCCCAAAGTCTACAGTTCTCAGCGGCTGGGCAATCTGGGCATTTCTGTTTGCTATGACGTGCGCTTCCCTGAGCTGTACCGGCAGCTCTCTAAAGAAGGCGCTGAGGTGCTGATCGTTCCGGCTGCCTTTACGGCTTTTACCGGCAAAGATCACTGGCAGGTTTTGCTCCAGGCCCGGGCAATTGAAAACACCTGCTATGTAATTGCCCCGGCACAAACGGGCTTTCACAACGCCAGAAGGCAAACGCACGGTCATGCCATGATCATCGATCCCTGGGGCATTGCCCTGGCGGATGCAGGCGACAGTGTGGGGATGGCGATCGCCGAAATCAAGCCCTCCCGACTAGAGCAAGTGCGAAGACAAATGCCCTCACTTCAGCACCGCGCATTTGGCTAGTTCAGATCGCCCGCTGGTGACCCCTTGAAACAATTTTGATTGCTGCATATGACTAAATGAACACTTCGTAGTCCGGTTACTCATGTAAATTAGACAACGATGAGTGGCTGAAAACAGCATGATTGACTCCAGATGGCTCAGTTCTACAGAATATTTAGCAGGCCATTTAAGTGGCCTAAGCAGTATGGTCACTAGCCTGATATCACAGACTACATGGGCTGAGGCTATCGGGGGCGGCGTGCCCATGGGCGGATGGCCCCCGCTGACTCCCTTGCTGGCTGAAGTCGACGAAGCAGAAGTCGGCTCATTGGTTCTAGCCAGCGTACTGCTTAGCTTGATTATCGTTTTTGTGGCCGCGAAAGTAGGCGGCGAACTCTGTGCAAGGGTCAACCTTCCTTCCGTACTCGGCGAGCTAGTAGGCGGCGTCGTTGTCGGGGTATCGGCACTGAACCTGATTGTCTTTCCAGAAGGGGGGGAGGCTACTTCCGCCCTGATGAATATTGTTCAAATGACCGCTGGTGTAGGGCCGGAGACCTTGTCGAGGGTGTTCAGCGGTGAGAGCGAGGCGCTGTCAGTGTTGGCTGAGCTGGGCGTGATTATTCTGCTATTTGAAATTGGCTTAGAGTCCGATCTAAAGGAGCTGATTAAAGTAGGGCCGCAGGCTGCGGTTGTGGCGGTCGTCGGCGTACTTGCCCCTTTTATTGCGGGTACAGCGGGCCTTATCTTCTTTTTCAACATCGCCACCATTCCTGCCGTCTTCGCAGGCGCTGCCCTGACGGCTACCAGCATTGGCATTACCGCCAAAGTCCTGGCCGAAATGCAGCAGCTCAGCTCTAAGGAAGGCCAAATCATCATTGGCGCAGCGGTGCTCGATGACATTCTCGGCATCATCGTCCTGGCGGTAGTTGCGAGCCTGGCCAAAACGGGCGAAATAGAGATTGCCAACGTTGTTTACCTGGTGCTGGGTGCAGGCGTTTTCTTAGTAGGCTCGATTTTTCTTGGTCGCTTGCTGAGTCCCCTTTTCGTTTCACTG
>JBBQAC010000206.1:0-8625 GCA_038315915.1 Phormidesmidales cyanobacterium | reverse complement strand
GAACCAGATCCGCTCGATGATGGTGCCCAAGGCCAAAATTGACAGGAAGAGCAGCGGCCACATGGCGATGCCACCCTGTCTGAACAGTTCTGAGATACTCACTCCTCGCCTCCTAACCACCTGAGCCTCCGCGACTGACGCGCTTGTCTGCGACTGCGCAGAGGACTCTTATTTTCTGACCTAGTGTAGTGCATAGCGGGTGTAGCACTCACTCTCTTTTGTCCGGTTTCTGAGATGTCCGAGGAGATGGCTGTTCGGTTATCAGTTTTTTTCGCTGGCGGATTCGACCGGGCTGGCTAATTTAGGGGTGAGCAAATCTAATATTTCGTTGGCAGCGCGATCGCACACGCCGGGTTCACCCATGGCCCGTCGCATTTGGGCGTAGCCACCCAGCATTTGCTGGCGCTTGTGGGGGTCTTGGAGTAGCGCCAGTGCGGCTGAGCCAATGGCCTTAGGCGTAGCAGCCCACTGCAAAAATTCTGGCACAATCGGCTGGTTTTCCATCAGGTTGACCGGGGAAACGTACTTCCCAGTGAAGCGCACGATGTATTTGGCGATAAAGGCCGTCAGGTGGCTCAGTCGGTACATCACGACCTGGGGAACATTTAGCAGCGCGACTTCGAGGTTGACAGTACCCGATTTGTTGATGACGACGTCGGCGGCGGCGATCGCCTGCTGGCCGTCGGCTTTATCGACGAGTTTGGCATTGAGGCCGTACTGGGCGATCGCCTGGGCGATTTCGCCTTTGAAGTCCGGTAGCGATACCGGCACCAAAAACGTCAGATCAGGCTGCTGGGCCTGCATTTGTTGGGCGGCTGCAAACATCACTGGCATGATGTACTTAAGCTCTTGCTGACGTGAGGCGGGTAAGAGCGTCGCCACCAGCGCGTCGGGAGCAATCTGTAGAGCGGCGCGGGCGGCAGCTTTGGTGATGGGCTCTGCCAAAATATCTACTAGCGGATGGCCTACCCAGCAGACATCCGCGCCCGCTTGCCGGTAGTAACTAGCTTCTTCTGGGAAAATGGCCAGCAGCTTGTCGCTGATAGCCAGGACATTTCGCGTATCGGTTTTGGTGGAAAAAACCCACTGCTGCGGGGCGATGTAGTACACCATCGTGACGTCGGGCAGTCGCTTGCGGACAAACTGACCGACTGCGATGTTGGGGCCCATGTAGTCGAGCAGCACCACCAAATCGGGTGGTTTATCTAGCAGGTACTGATTGATCTGCTTTTGAGCCTTCCGGCCCTCGGCAAAAAACGGCACCGCTTCAATCAGGCCAATAGCACTGAGCTTGACGGTATTGATCAATATTTCAGCGCCAGCTGCGGCCATTTGTTGCCCACCCACGCCGACCACTTGCAGATCAATGCCTCGCTTTTGCGCCTGCCGGTACAGGGCGCGGATCAGCAAACTTCCTTGCAAGTCTCCTGAGACTTCGCCAGTGTTGATAAATATCCGAGCGCTTTTAATCACTGCAAAGCTACGCCTTTAAAACGGTGACACTGTCTGGGTTTTCTTCGATCTACTTTTTGCGGCCAGGAACCGGCCCACGCCGACCTTTTTCATGGGTAGAGGCCCGTAAGAAATCGTACAGATGCCGCACGTGGGTGTTGTCGGTCATGGCCTCTAGCTTGCTGATGGCTTCTTCTAAGGTCAGCCCGGCCCGGTAGAGAATGCGAAAGGCTTCTTTCAGCTCTTTGTAAACCTGGCCATTGGCTTCTTTGGCAATGCCGGAGCGGCTGAGGAGTACCTGATTGAGCCCTCTAACTCGGGACGGGTTACCTTCTACCATAGTGTAGGGCGGGACGTCGCGTTCGATTCGGCTCATGCCGCCGATCATGGCATAGCGGCCAATGTGGACAAATTGATGGACGCCGACGAGGCCGCTGAGTCTGGCGTGAGACTCAATTTCGACATGGCCTGCTAGCGCTACTGAGTTGGCAATGATCACCTGATCGGCAATGGCGCAGTTATGAGCTACATGGGCGTAGGCCATGATCAAGTTGCGATTGCCCAAGCGGGTGACTTCGCCGAGTCGGGTGGGCCGGTTAATGGTGACACATTCGCGGATGGCATTGTCATCGCCAATTTCTACCAGGCTCATGGAGCCGTCGTACTTGAGATCTTGAGGCTCTAGGCCGATGGCTGCATGGGGGAAAATGCGGTTGCGATCGCCAATTTTGGTATACCCGTCAATGACAGCATGGGCACCTATGGTCGTATCGGTGCCGATAGTGACCTTTTCGCCAATCACGGCATAGGGACCAATGGTGGCACTGGGGTGAACCTGAGCGCCCGGGTGGATCACAGCAGTTGGATGAATTAGAGTAGTCAAAGCCATGTCTCCAGCGAAGCCACCGCACAAGTAGGACACGTAAACAGATACATTTAAAAACAGAGCATAAACAGTTCTGGTAACAGCAAAGCCCGCTGTGAGCTAGCGCTTTTGGCAGGGTTTGCTGTTACCGTTGGCAATCATCACAATTCCTTAGCCACTGCAATTAATTAATTATCTATATTAATTATCACAGTGTAGGCAATCAGACCTGGGAGCAAGTCCTCTGGCGGGTCAATTTATGATGCTGGCCAATCGACTACAGAGAACATTAAGGTGCCTTCACAGACGAGCTGACCATCGACTTCGGCGCGAGACTTCATTTTGCCAAAGCGCAGTCGCTTAACTGTCACTAGCTCAGTGGTAATGATGAGCTGGTCGCCGGGGACGACCGGTCGCCGAAACTTTACCTTGTCAATGCCGGCAAACACGCACAGGCCATCGACGCCGGGTAGCTGGGTCAGGACGATGCCGCCGACCTGGGCCATGGCCTCAATAATCAGCACGCCGGGCATGAGCGGCCTGCCGGGAAAGTGTCCCTGAAAGTGAGGCTCGTTGAAAGTGACGTTTTTGAGCCCTACTGCCTTCTCGCCGGGTACATAGTCAATAATGCGATCTATCAAAGCGAAGGGGTAGCGGTGGGGTAAAAGCTGCTGAAGCTCTTCGAGGGTGTAGGTAGTTTGGGTCACAGCATCATCGGCTGCTGGCGCAGCAACGGAAGCCTCAACGGAGGCAGGAGCACTAGTTGGCATAGCAGTAAAATCGGTGGCAACACTAAGCGGGCAAACGGAAAAGCCCCTCACGATTCTGCCATTAGACGGTGCCTGACGCTACGAAGAAGCTGTAAACGCCTCTGCAAAGGGGCAGACCTGGGCAAGCTTAGTCGCCAACTGCACATGTAGCGTATGGCTAGCGGCGTAAGCGACGTAGTGAGCGGTGGGAATATCGCCTAGCAGGCTGAGGTCGCCGATCAGGTC
Organism: Phormidesmidales cyanobacterium; assembly: GCA_038315915.1. Lineage (GTDB taxonomy): Bacteria > Cyanobacteriota > Cyanobacteriia > Phormidesmidales > Phormidesmidaceae > Phormidesmis. The sequence goes on along the minus strand of JBBQAC010000206.1, from coordinate 5,313 downwards.
GAGCAGCTTATGGCGAGCGGGCTCGTTGTCGAACCGTAGGGGCGGATTGAGCCAGCCCTGTTCACCGCAAACTAGCGCGTTCTCTAAGCTGCCGCCTTTGATCAGTCCTTGCGATCGCAAATAGTCAATCTGATGGGCTAATCCAAACGTCCGCGCAGGCGCGATATCAGCGGCGAAGCTGCTTTTGGCGGGCGACCAGCTATGCCACTGGTTGCCAATTGCCGGTAGATCAAACTCGATGCCGTAGCTGAAGCGACACTCGCTGCTCGGGAAAGCAACAGCAAAGGACTCGTCGGCTCTGACCCATACTGCTTCTGCGGCAACTGGCAGGCGACTACGTTTGGCAGCGGGCTGTGGGGTTGATCCGGCTGCGGCGATCGCTGCCACCCAATCGCGAGCAGAACCATCGAGCAGGGGCAGTTCTGGCCCGTCGATTTCAATGCGCACATTGTCGATGTCCAGCGCCATTAGCGCTGAAAGTAAATGCTCGACAGTGCGTACAGTGGCCGTCCCGTCGTGATCGCCCAGTTCGGTCGAGAGCTGTGTTTGCACCACGTTGGCCACACTGGCCTCAATTCGAGGTGCACTCGGGAGGTCAGTGCGGACAAAGTAGCGACCCTCATCTGGCGCTGCGGGCAGGAGGCGAACCGTTGTCTGCTGGCCTAAGTGCAGTCCTACGCCCGTCGCTTGGACAGGAGTGAGGAGCGATCGCTGTCTGTCTGTCGGCGGGTGGGTATCGGTCAAACTGCTCACTAAAAACGTTCTCCAAAACCGAAGTGGAAGCGGCTACCCTCGTCGCTCAGTCCGTAGTCTAAGCGGAGCGCGCCCAGTGGCGTTTGTACCCGGACACCCGCGCCGTAGCCAAAGCCATTGCCGGGCTTGCCACGGATGCCAGCCGGATTGCCGGGTACCGCGTCACCCGAGCCCAGGTCGGTGCCGTAATCGGCAAAGAGCACCCCGCTCAAAAACTGGCTGAACAGCGGAAACCGATACTCTGCTGTTCCGAGCAGGTAGGAGCGGCCTGAGCCGACAGCGCCTTCTTCGTAACCACGTACCGAGTTTCCTCCACCCAGGGGAAAGGCTTCGTAAGGGGGCAAGTCACCGAGCACGGTACCGCCCTGTATGTTGAAAGCGAATGTTTCACCGCCTCGATCTGAGTTGAAGAAACTGACTGGAATATACCGGCTGTAGCTGGCCCTGAGCTTGTTATAAAAGATATTGCCTGAGCCGATAGGCACGGTCTGCTCAGTGCCCACCCGGAGTAGGCTACCGCTGGTTGGCTGAATTGCACTGTTGCGCCGATCTAAAACCGCCCCGAACTGCACAGCTAGCAGATCGTCCCGGCCAGATTCGCTGGCTGTTAGTAGGTTTCCAAGCTCGTCGCGAGGGGTTACATCGCCACCGGCATCAAGCAGAGCGATGCGCTCATATTGGGCTCCCAACGACAGGGACAGACCATTGTCTAGCGGACGGCTGAAGCTGAGACCTGTACCCAAACGGTTGATTCGAGGCGTATCACCGTTGGCCAACTCTACATCGATGGGGCCGTTGTCAAAAATCAGAGATGTCGCTCGACGGTTAAACAGGCTGGCGGTGTAGGAGGTGCGATAGGGATCGCCTGCAATCCAGGGGTCGGTGAAGCTGACGTCGAAGAGGAAGTCGCCTCGGGTAGTGACTCGGCCTTCAGCTCTAAGCTTTTGGTTGTTACCGCCGAAGTTATCCTGGTTGTAGCTGAGCTGGCCAAACAGGTCGCCGCGCAGGTTAAAGCCAAGCGATGCGCCGATAGATCCGGTATCTCGCTCAGCAATATTGACGGTTACCTTGACCTTACGCGGATCTTCGTCACCTGGATCGAGCGACAGCCGAATGTCTTCAAAGATGCCGAGGCCAAAGACCCGGCCAATGTCTTCCTGAATAGCGCTCTGCTGGAAGATATCTCCCGGCTGAGTTTCAAGCTCACGGGTGACGATGAAGGGGCGGGTCTTACCGTCGATGGGGTTGCCGTCTTCGTCGGTTATCTCCCCGTCAGCGTCAATGTAGCGTACCTCAATGGATTCGATTTCGCCTTCGGCCACAATCAGGGTGACGGTGCCGTCATCAGAAATTTGGGGAGCGGCGGTGACCTGAGCGAGTACATAGCCGTTTTCTTGGTACCACTCGTTCAAGTCCAAGACGCTGTCTTGAAAATCTCTCAGATTCAAGATTTTGCCGTACTGCTCGCCAAAAATATCGCTGACAACTTCGTCAGGGAGCACCTGGCGGTTGCGGACGTCGACACCGGTAAGCACCGGATTGGGCTCTACAAAGAAGGTAACCTTGACGCCAAGGGAGGTATCTTCGGGGGTGGCGCTGACGTTAGAAAAGAAGCCAGTGCTAAAAACGCTGTTGATGTCTTCCTGTAGCTGGCTGCGTGTGGTGGTTCGACCGGGTACCGTGCTAATAGCCCCGTATACAGCGTCGACCAGTTCAGGTGAGAGCGGGCGCTGGTCGTTAGTCGAAACAACGTCCACTTCGGAAACTAGCACACGGGTTTCTTCAACCGCTGCGGGTGCGTCTGGTTCACCAGGGGCGACTTCATCGGCTTGGGATGGCGTGGCTTCGGGTGGAGTAATTTCTATATCGACGTCGGCTTCGTCTGGTTCAGTGTCAGCGGGTGACAGCACGTCGGACGGGGCTGGTATGGATAGGGCAGGGGGCGAGGCTTCTGCGTCTTCTCCCAGGGCAGGGTCTATGTCAATTTCAACTTCAGGCTCTGCGGGCTGGGGCTCTACCGGCGAGATGATCGGCCCCGTGGGGGGTTCGTCCTGTTTGGTCGAGCCATTCAGTAGCTGTGCGAGCGTGGGCTGATGAGCGTCAGCTTGCAGGTTGGATGGGGGCGAGCTGATTGAAGATAGGGATTGCTCAGCTTCAGCTAGTTCAGCCGCTTGGCCCGGTAAACCGGCGATCGCAACCAAACTAAAACAGGCTAGAAGAGCCGGGGAAACACGCATAACCAGTTAATCCTTGTATAAATTCACTCCTCACAGCGCACTCCCTGCTTACAGTGCTCTCAGCCTTGCCATTTGGAAGAGATACCAGTGCAGGAAGTCGGGAGCGCAGCAGCGTAATTTGAAGTGCTTGCTTCAAATAGACGCACAGCAGACCAGAATTGGCCTGACGTAAATCGATTTCGACAGATCTTACCTCACTGTTAAGCTTGATACGAAAATTCGCTGTGACAGAATTGCAGGCTACACGTGGGAGGTGGAATTGAGCTGAGTGAGGATGCGACTGAGTACTGCCTGGTAGCTTTCTGATACATTGCCCAGGTCTTGCCGGAAGCGATCTTTGTCCATCACTCGCTGGCGTTCGTCAGTTTCATTGGCGTCCCACAGGCGGCAGGTGTCTGGGCTGATTTCATCGGCTAGGAGCAGATTGCCCTGCTGGTCAGTGCCAAATTCCAGTTTGAAGTCTACCAGCGTAATGCCGCAGCGAGCGAAGAACTGGCTCAGGATTTGGTTGATGCGCTGGGCTTTGGCGGTGAGCTGATCGAGCTGCGGGGCGGTGGCGATGCCCATGGCAGAGATGCGATCGCGCGTCAGCAAAGGGTCGCCGAGGGCATCGTTTTTGTAGTAAAACTCGACTAAAGAAGGGGTTATCGCCGTGCCGAGGGGAATGCCCGTTTGCTTGCAAAGGCTACCGGCGGCAAGGTTGCGCACGACCACTTCTAGCGGCACGATGTCAACTCGCTTAACGCGCATCTCACGCGTATCCGGGCCGTTGCTAATAAGTTCAAGAAAATGAGTGGCGATCCCTTGTTTTTCTAACAAAGGGTATAAATGAGCGGTTACCTTGCAGTTAACGACGCCCTTTTGGGCAATCTGCCCTTTCTTTTGCGCGTTAAAGGCGGTGGCGTCGTCTTTAAAGTAGGTGACCAAAACCTCGGGATCGTCGGTGGCGTAAATAATCTTGGCCTTGCCCTCGTAGAGCTTTTGGAGCTTTGGCGCGTCGCGTTCGGAAGAATCAGGCATGGGGCGAAAGAAATAACAGCACCTGATTATTATCGCGCCTAGCCTGCTGATTATTTTGTCGTCATCACATGGACGCCATCCCAGTTTTCGGCGGGGGGGCGCTGCAAGTATTGCTGGGCGCGGCTGAGGTGGAGGGCAGCGGCCTGGTCATCGGGGCGTAGCGCCACGGCGGCGGCGAATCGGGCAGCGGCCAGATCGAAGGCCATGGCTTTGTAGGCTTCACGGCCCTGGTTGTAGCGCTCTAGAAAGGTCTTGGTTTCATGGGTCAGGGGAGCGGTGCGATCGCCGATCAGCTCATAAATTTTTACGGGCTCTAGCTTGCCTTTGACCCGAATGAGATCTAGCTCTCGCACCCAAACTTTGTTCCAGCAGAGGTCGTAGGTGTGTTGACTGAGGACGATGTCGCAGCCGTACTGTTTGGTAATGCTTTCGAGTCGGGCGCTTAAGTTTACGCCGTCGCCGATGACGGTGTATTCCATTTTGCGCTGGGAGCCAATGTTGCCGGAAACCACTTCGCCGGAACTGAGGCCGATGCCGATGCGGAGTTCTGGCTGGCCCTGGGCGCGGCGATCACTGTTAAAAACGACCAGTCGCCGCCGCATATCCAATGCCGACTGAACCCCCGACCAGGCGTGGTTGGGCAGCGGCAGGGGGGCTCCAAATACTGCCATCAGCGCGTCCCCGATAAATTTATCGAGCGTGCCTTCGCAGTGGAAGACTGATTCCACCATAGTTTCAAAGTATTCATTGAGCATGGAGACGACGTCGGCGGCTTCTAGCGCTTCGGTCAGCGTGGTGTAGCCGCGAATATCGGAAAATAGAACCGTCACATCTTTGCGCTCGCCGACCATCAGTACATCTTCGCCGAGGGCCATGACTCGTTCGGCTACGCTGGGCGTCATGTACCGGTACAGCGTGGTTTTCATGCGCTTTTCCTGGCTGATGTCTTCGAGTACGACTAGGCCCCCGCGAACGCCGCCTTGCGGATCGCTCAAAGGACTCACCGTCAGGTTAATGCTGCGATTCCAACCGATGACTCGCTCAGGGGAAACAAAGCAGTCTGGGTCGCCCCACAGCCGGTAGCGCGTTGAGGCATCGGCGTTGCTGCTATCGGCGACGGCCAGCACGCAGCCCTTAATCCACCGACCGTTTTCAGCGGCCCGGCTGCTCAATTCTTCGGCGACAGATACCGTCAGCGACTGTTCTGGCACATAGTGACGAGCGCCCTGCTGGAGGCTGTCTTCTAGCCGGTACTGTAGCCGCTCTAACGGGACTACATTCCAGATATAGCGTCCGATGAGTG
>JBBQAC010000227.1:0-7384 GCA_038315915.1 Phormidesmidales cyanobacterium | reverse complement strand
ACAGCGGTCAATAAGTCCGGCAAGGACATTGTCGATGCCGATATTTTTGGCCGCATCTATGATGCCGATGACAGTCCAGTGATGAAAAACCGCTTTCGCTTGGGCGGCATTGAATATGTGCCCGCTGGTGAAAGCGAATTTGCTTTCAGAGTCTCAGTCCCTTCTAACCAGCGGGCACCCCTGCGGCTCGAAAAATTCAAAGCTTCTGGATTCAGCAGCAAAGTCAGACGCTTTCAAGCTTGGGATCAATCAATCGACGAGCTGAATACAAAATAGGCAGCTTGGAAAGAAATACCCAGTAAAAAGCCGAGCTAAAAACCACTAGCTCGGCTTTTTGACATCAGACAAATTCAAAAGTTGTTAAAAAGTACCGTAAGAAGCATAGCTGAGCGCGACAATCTGACTGCCCGCTGCGTTCACCAGACCGGTGATGAGCTGTAGTGCCAAAATCGCCAGAATCGCAGACAAATCTAATCCGCCGATTGGAGGAATAATCGAGCGAAACAGATTCAGATACGGATCGGTGAGCTGAGAAATCGCTGAGAAGATGGGGTTAGACCAGTCAATATTGGGAAACCAGCTCAGCAGAATGCGAACAATCAGCAGCACAAAGTAAATGCCGAGAAACCTGGAAAATGCTTGGATTAACGTGGCAGCGACTACGCTCATAACTTTTTCTCTTCAGAACCTGACTAAAAAATAACATAATGTTTCTTATCATACCTGATGTCTATCCCCCTGTGTTATCGGCTAACAGGGGGATATCCCTACCGGTAGTGAAACGCTTTCTTAACGAGGCTTTGTCTGAAAAGCGCCAACCAGTTCAGGTGGGACGAATGAGGCGGCTCGTTCTTTGGAGAAATCAGCGATCGCCTCCCAAGCCGCCCCCAGCAAGCGATTTGGCTGCAAATCGTCCTTGATCAAGAACCACAGCCGCTGTACCTCTTCGGTATGCAGACGGTTATCTTCAGTGAGCGCCAGCAAAATCTGCCGTCTGAGATACCGCCCTTCGTCTGAAGCTAAGAACTGAAGCCCCATTCCTGCTGTCGGGATGATGTCAAAGCTCTGGTCAGATTGGGCGATCAGCAGCAAATTTTCTAGCCGCTGCCACTGAAACCGCCCGTCTTTAAACAGTACCTCGATCAGCCTTTGGCGTAGGGAAGCGGTCTCGGCAGAAAGCAGACGACGAGCCACATAGGGATAGGCAATTTCGACAATTTTGAAGTCAGGATCCAGGCTCAGCGCCAGCCCTTCCTGAGTTACCAGAGAACGGATAATCAAGGCAAATTTGGCCGGTACCCGAAATGGATACTCATACATCACCTCTGAAAACTTGTCAGTGATAGATTTGAAATTGAAGTCGCCGACGCTGGCTCCGATCGCATCAGCAAAAACAGTTTCTAGGGCGGGCACAATTGGCCTGACATCGACATCTGGCGTCAGAAATCCTAGTTTGACAAAGTCATTGGCCAAATCGGCGTAGTCCCGATTGATCAAATGAACAACCGAATCTACCAGGGTCTCTTTCGTTTCCAGGTCGAGCTGATCGGTCATCCCGAAGTCGATATAGGCCATCCGGCCATCGGGCATGGCAAACAGGTTGCCAGGATGCGGGTCAGCATGGAAAAAGCCAAACTCCAATAGCTGCCTGAGCCCCGCAGAAACTCCAATTTCTACCAGATCGTTGGTCGCAAGGCCCGCCTGCTTCACGCGCTCGGTGTCAGTCAGCTTGAAGCCGTTGATCCACTCCATGGTGAGCACATGGGCACTGCTGTAGCGCCAGTAAATAGTGGGAACCTTGACCAGTGGCTCGTCGCTAAAGTTAGCTGCAAACTTTTCAGCATTGCGGCCCTCGTTGAGGTAATCGACTTCTTCGAATAGCTTTATGCCAAATTCATCGACAATCAGCCTCAAATCATGACCCAGGTTTAGCGGGAGCCAAGGCGCAATCCAGCCCGCTGCCCACCGCATGATGTAAAGGTCACGGCAAATAATCGGCATCAGGTTGGGCCGCTGCACTTTTACAGCGACTTCTTCCCCGCTGAAGAGTCGAGCTTTGTAGACCTGACCCAGGCTGGCTGCCGCAACGGGTTCTGGTGAAAAATAGCTATAAATTTCTTCGGGTGTGCGCTCTAAATCGTGGTAGATAGTTTGACGGGCGATGTTGTTGGAAAACGGCGGTAGCTGGTCTTGCAACTTGATCAGCTCGTCTAAAAAGCTAGGCTTAATCAGGTCGGGGCGAGTGGAAAGCGCCTGTCCGACTTTGATGAAAGTTGGCCCGAGCTTAGTCAGAATTTGTCTGAGGCGAACGGCCCGTCGCTCCTGGTTGATAACGGTGCGGCCCAGGGCCCGGTCGAGCACCAGTTTGAGGACAAAGATGCCCAGCATCCAGGTCACGGTCAGCGATCGCCAGATAATGACCAGCGGACGCCAGCGGTAGTAAGCTGCGATCGCCCGCCAGTCATAGCGGCGCATATGATGAGGATCGGTGCTATTTGGTGCTGTGTAGCCTGTCATAGTAGCAAAGTCGAGGGGTAGCAAAGTCGAGGGGTAGCAAAGTCAAGGGAATTGGCAATGCTGTCACTAACCTATGCAGCTACAGCATTATGTAGTCTTCTTAACTTTAGTATATAAAACTACAAACCCTTTCAAACCTATAGACAGATTTTCGTTTCTTCGCTTGAAGAGTCTCCCTCTTTGGAATGACCCTGCCGGTTACAGCGTTTCGAGTGCGTTTTTGAGCGCATACGCCACCTGCTCTTGCTGCTGGGCCGACAGCTCCGGGAACATGGGCAAAGCCAGTACTTGGGCAGCAGCCTGTTCGGTGTGCGGCAGCTTGCCAGCCGGATAGCTCAGGTGCTGATACACCGGCTGGCGGTGCAGTGGAATAGGGTAGTACACCATTGTCGATACGCCCTCTTTTTGCATGTGCGATCGCACCTGATCGCGCTGCTGAGCGCTCACCCCCGTCAGCAGAATGCTGTACTGATTCCAAACGCTGCGGCCCAAGGCAGGTGACTGGGGTACTTGCACGCCGACTACTGGCGCTAATAGCTGCTCGTACCGCTGGGCCACCGCTTGCCGCTGAGCATTCCACTGCTCCAAATATTGCAGTTTGATCTGCAAAATAGCGGCCTGTACGGCATCTAATCGGCTGTTGATACCGATCACTTCATGGTGATAGCGCTCCGTACTGCCGTGGTCTCTGACCAGGCGAGCCGCCGCCGCAATCTCAGGGTCATCCGTTGTCAGTGCGCCGCCGTCCCCGCAGCCCCCCAGATTTTTTGTAGGGAAAAAGCTAAAGCAGCCGACCCTGCCAATGCTGCCCACCTTTTTCGCTTGCCACTGAGCGCCCGTTGCCTGAGCGCAGTCTTCGATCACCGGTAAATTGTGCTGACGGGCTACTGCCATAAGCACATCCATATCCACCGGCTGGCCGAAAATATGCACTGGCATGATGGCCTTAGTTCGCTCGGTAATTGCCGCCTCAATCAGCGCCGGGTCAAGATTAAAGGTCTCTAGCTCAACGTCGATAAAGACAGGAATCGCCCCCACTGCGCTGATGGCTTCGGCGGTGGCGATAAAGGTAAATGGGGAGGTGATAACCTCGTCGCCTGGGCCGATGTTGAGCGCTCGCAGTGCCAGGTACAGCGCATCTGTGCCGGAATTGCAGACGACGCAGTCTTGAGAGCCAACATATTTGCCAAACTGTTCAGCAAATGACTCTACCACTGGGCCGTTAATGTAGCGCCCTGAGGCCAGTACTTTGAGCACGGCCTCACTCACCTCTTGCTCAATGGTGGCGTACTGACGAGTGAGGTCGAGCGGCGGTACTGGGTTAAGAACTTTGTTCACATTAATACCTGAGAGGGTCACCAAATTTGTAGGACTAGGCTTGGCTGTTATTTTATAGCGCTTTTGCGAGAAGATAGGGGACAGTATGGACAGCTATTGAGTGAAAATTACGTAAACCGGGAGTTGGAATCAGCGGTGGTTGAACCGAGCTTGGTAGGGATGCTGTGGGCAGTTGGGATGATGGCGATCGCCATTGCCCTCTCTAGCTGGCAGGGGCTGGGGCTTGCTAAGACGCTGGCGATCGCCACCGGGCGCACCCTGGTTCAACTTTTAGCCGTCGGCGTATTCTTGGCTTTCATCTTCGCCACGCGCAGTCCGCTGGCTGTCATGGCAGTGCTTCTGGGTATGGTTACCATTGCCGCCTTCGTTGCCCGCAACCGTATAGGTCGCGAGCTGCCCCGGCTGTTGCAATGGGTGTGGCTGGCAATCTTTGTTAGCGGTGTGACCACAATGACCTATGTCAGCGTATTTGTCATTCGCCTGGATCCCTGGTACGACCCCCGCTATCTGATTCCGCTCACGGGCATTGTTTTAGGCAACGCGATGACCGCCTCTGCCATCGCAGGTGAGCGTTTGGTCAATGCGCTGCGCAACAATCGCACCGAAATTGAAACTCACCTGAGCTTGGGGGCGACGCCGACTCAAGCGGTTGCGGCCTACCGTCAGGCCGCGATTAAGGCGGGTCTGATTCCCACGATCAACGCCATGATGGTGGTGGGCTTGGTGACATTGCCGGGAGCCATTACCGGCCAAATCTTAGCGGGCGCAGATCCGCTGATTGCCGCCATCTATCAGATTTTGATTATGTTCATGCTGGCGCTGGCAACCCTGATCGCCTCGCTGGTGGTGACCTATGGGATTATGCAGCAGTTTTTCACCCCGGCAATGCAGCTCGTAGAGCCGTAGGTGGGGCGCAGCTCAATTTCGGACAAAACCCTTTAGCTCAGGCCGGTAGCGGGCCAGAAAATCGCCTTTAGCGTCGTACAGCTCAATCGGTACCTGGGCTTGAATGCTCAACTGCGTAATCTCTTCGAGGAGCTGGTTAGACTGGCTGACTAGCTGAGCGGTCGGCGCGATGTTGCTGCGCTGGTCGGGCGGGGTGATGGATTGGTTGATGACGCTGTCGTACCCCTGGAGAAGATCTAGTCGCACGTTGCCAGCACGGACAGAATAGGTACATTTTTGGGTGGCTGCTGTGCCGCAGGTAGCAAAGAAGCTAGGTTCAATGGGCTGAAAGCGGAGGGCAACCTCCAGACTCTTTTCAGCCCGGTTGAGTGAGCTGCTGTAGAGGCCCGACAGGAGCTGGGCTTCGGCAGATGCCGATGTAGTGGCTTCAATGCTTTCGAGCTGATCGAGGGCATTTTTCCAGTTTTGGGTAGCGCTCGTCCACTGATCTTCAGTGGCGGCACGCTGAGCCTCGGTGGCGAGCTGTTTGGCCTTGGATAAATTCTGGCTGGCGCTGCGCTCTTGCTGAGTGCGATCGCGCACTTTTTCTAACGCCTTAGCATAGTCGCTAAGCACCTCTTGGGCTTCACGGCAGGCATTGGTTCCTTGCGGAATTTGGCTCAGGCGATTCACGGCTAGTTCCCATGAGGCCAACGCTTCTTCCCACTCTGCCAGAGAACTTGCGGTTTCTGATTGCTGACTGCCCAGGCTAGCGGCCTGTTGCGCCTCACGCAGGCTATCTTCAGCTTTGGTTTCAGCTTCAATTCGCACCAGGGTAGTGGCCCGATTGGCCCGGTACTCAACCAGCTTACGCTCAGCCAGCTCATGCACTGGACTATCTTCAGCCACCAATTTGAGTGCATTGGCCGCTTGCAGCCAGTCCTTGGCAATGTCCTCCCAGGTAGAGACTGGGTGGGGCGGATTTTGTGACTTGACTGCTGCCTGATAGGCCAGGGTCTGAGCCTCGCTGACCTGATCTAGCGCCTGCAAATAATTTTCGTACTCAGGCAGAATTGCCTGGGCTTGCGCATGGTACGACGACCATCTTGGAATCGGCTCCAGCAGTTGGACAGATCGCTGGAGCTGCTGCTTAGCTTCATTGACCGCGATTAAAGAGGTGTCGCTACTCAATTTATCAATGGCTTCGTCACCAGCGACCTGGGCTGTCTGAATGCGATCGCATCCCCCCACCGTACAGGGCCGACTCAGCACAAACCCCAATACGCCCACCGCCACAAAGCCCAAAGCCCCAACAAAGATCCATCGACTGCCCCGAGACTGCCGCCGCCACTGGTCGCGCTGACGCTCTACCTCGTCATCATCGATCAGCGCAACGGCTTCCTCCCAGGGATCATCTTCTGTCCCATCGCCCTCTAGGTAATAATCAGAGTCCTGCTCTTCTGTATAGGTCTGCTCGTCCTCGTAGTCCTGCGCTTCTACATAGCTCTGTGTAGAGTCTAGATCGTCTTCGCGGCCCAGGTCTGCTTTAAAGTTCTCCGCATAAAGAGCGTCATCTTCGCCCTCTATGGCAAGCTCGTCAACAGGCTCATCCCCTGGATATTGAGCTTCCATAAGCTCGTCAATCCGCAGCAAGACAGCCGGTTCATTCCCAACTGCCGGTTCATCCCAAGCAGGTTCATCGGCATCGTCTTCTGCCACTTCAATCTCTATAGGCTCGCCATAGCCTAGCGTCTCCTGCTCTCCTGTCTCCTGTACCGCTATCTCCTCCACTTCAAAATCCCCCTCGGGATCTAGCGGACTCGCTGGTGTCAGCTTACTCATTTCATCGGCAATTTCATCGGCGATTTCGCTGGCGACTTCGGCTGCATCGCTGCTGTCGTCAGGCCGTTCCGGGTCGCTGACAACCTTAAGCAGGCTCTCGTCAAAATCGGTGTCATTGTCGTTGCGCTGGCGGAGCTTCTCCAGAGAATCGCCCGCAGCAGTCCTCTCATTACCCAGCAGCGCAAAAAAATCCAACCCGCTACCATCCGCAGCAACCGGCACAGCGGGTAATCCTTCCGCGATTAGCTCAGATTCAAAATCAAACGCCGATTCCTCCTCCAAATGCAGATGTGCTCCCTCTAGCTCAGCTAGAACCGGCTCATCGTCTTCCATTTCAAATAAAGACGGCCTCGGTTCAGGTGACGGCAGCACCCTCTCCGGAAAGTCATAGTCTGAAGAATTGTGAAAAATAGGCTCGTCGCTAGCAGCGATCGCTTCACCCCCTTCCCTCGCCTCCTGAGAGCTGCCAAACAAAGCCTCAAAACTGTCCTCCACCTTCCACACGAACGAGCGCATCGTAAAGGGTTTCGATTCGCTGGCGTGCTTGAGAAATAAATGCACCGGTACCGCTTCCCCAGACTCAGCCAGGTCGGCAGCTTCTACCGGCAGTCCGACAGTATTGAACTGCTGGCGAAGATACTGCTCCAACCAATCGAGTGTCTTCATCGCCGTGGGCTCGGCCTTAGCGCTATCCAGCGGATACTCAATCAGCACCATGACCTTATTGCGGCCCAGCGTACAGCGAGCCGTCGTCTTGGGGGGGACATGGCTCTCCTGGGCCAGAGCCTGAGTCACTTCTTTC
>JBBQAC010000254.1:0-6237 GCA_038315915.1 Phormidesmidales cyanobacterium | reverse complement strand
GTACCGTTCTGGCCCGATTGTCAGCAGCAGATACAACGTTTGATGAGGCTCAATCGCGGTAAAATTGAATATTATCTGAAGGGTCAGAAGGCGATGGAAGCCGTCCTTCATGCCCTGTAGCCGTTGTGTCACCCCCTCAGGAGGAAAACGCAAATAGGCACTTTCTTCAGGACGGGTCGGCCCTATACTGACAGCATAGTATTGCTTGGGTTATGTGGATAGAGGAATTGCGAGCGATCTTGCGGGGAGCGGCGGGCAGCTTTTTGTTTGGCATTCCGCTGCTGTATACCGTTGAGGTGTGGGCGATTGGCTCTTCGACCAATTCACTGCGGCTGCTGTATGTGCAGGCTGTCACCTTTGTGGTGGTGCTGCTGCTGACTCAGGTGGAGGGCTTTCGGCGATCGCTCACTATCAACCTCATAGAAACCGTCCTCGAAAGTATCGAGGCGCTGGGAATTGGGATCATTTGCGCGGCGATCGCCCTGCTTCTCCTCCGCCGAATTACGCTGGAAACGCCGCTCTCTGAAGCGTTGGGCAAGCTCATTTTTGAAGGGGTGCCCTTTTCGCTCGGCGTCACCCTGGCGCGATCTACTTTGGAGCGGCGGCGACCCCTTCAGCGGCGTACTTTGAGTTCTGAACAGTCCTTGCTGCCCGCGACCTTTCGCGATATTCTCCGCGATGCCCTAGTCGACATTGACGCCACTTTAATTGGCGCGATCGTAATCGCCTTTAGCATCGCGCCCACTGAAGAGATTCCCATTATTGCGGCTGCCCTGCCCCCGCTCTGGCTGCTGCTGATCATGGTCGCTTCTGTGCTGATTTCGTACATTATTGTATTTGCCTCTGGCTTTACCGATCGGAGCGAAAGGGCAGCGCGCGGGCTGCTGCTGAGTCCGCTGACCGAAACGCTGGTGGCCTACGTTGTGGTACTGGTGGCGTCGGCGCTGATGCTGGTCTTTTTTCAGCAGCTCAGCAGCAACGATCCCTGGCAAGAATGGCTAGGCAATATAATTGTGCTGGGCTTGCCCGCTTCGGTCGGGGGCGCTGCCGGTAGAATTCTGACTTGAAGCATGGGAGATTACATTGACCACAGGTGAAGACAATTTAGCCGTTTCAGAGGCGATCGCTGAGGTTGAGGCCAATACTTCAAATGCTCAGCGGCAAAAGACGCGATCGCTGGCCGAATGGATCACTTTGGCCATCTCCACGCTTGTTTTAGCCGTCATAGTAGTGCTGGTGCTCTACGACTGGCAGTTCAGCAAAAACCTACCGCCCGCCTTCCAGGTCGAAGTCAGCCAGCTGATCCGTTTCACCGAGGGCCGCTACTATGTACCCTTCACGCTGCTTAATACCGGCGGTCGCATCGCCCGTACCGTACAGGTCACTGCTGAGCTACATACCGCCGACGGCGGTGAAGAGACCGGTGAACAACAGGTTGATTTTCTCTCCGGGAACGAGCGTAAGCAAGGCGGGTTTGTCTTTGAGCACGATCCTCAGGCGGGGGAGCTTGTGGTTAGAGTGGCTAGTTTTGGGCTGCCATAGGATAACGCTCAGCGCTAGGGTTACGCCGCGTGCTGTGGGGCGAGTTTGAGCCAGGGTTGACGGCTTTTTTGGGTTGTGAGGACGATGCTGAGAAAAGCGCCGGCAATGAGCGCGTGCGCGTCCTTAAGCTGTCTAATTGTCATAACAAGTTACTTGCTCTGTAGTTCTAGCTACATATTGATGTATCAAAAGATAGTTCACTGTGCGTGGCTATGTACTTTGGCGAGCAAGAGATATTTGTTTATGAAAAGCGTGAAGGTGTGGTTCGGCAGGTTGGTAAGGCAAGTGCGGCAGAGTTTCATCTGGATTTTGGGGGGACGAGCTGCTGCACGGAAAGATCTGCGCTGGCGCAGCGTTTCCTCAGGTAAATCGCTGGGTGCCCTTGCGTTGTTAACAATGCTTACGCTCTGGGTCATTAACGGTTCACTCAAATCTTTAGCATCAACTGAAATTGCTCAATCAACAGGTCAGATTTACGCGGTAAAGTCAACCCCAGATCATGTGATCTGGGGTGAACTCTTTAAGCCAGATAGCGAACCAATTTTGACGATTCAATCGGGCGACCGAGTAGTTTTAGAAACGATTTCTCACGAGGGAATCCTGGCCGATCAGGGTGACACAGTAGAGTTCTTAACAGGGCAAGGGATTAAAGAAGAGGACATTCTCCCCGATCAGCTTATAGTAAAAGCAAGCGTAGAGAAGACGGGCCCCGGCCCTCACGTCATCACCGGCCCAATCTACGTAGAGGGGGCAGAACCTGGCGATGTGTTGGAAATTAAAACTGTCGACATTGCCTATCGGGTGCCCTATGGTGTGATTTCCAACCGTCATGGGAAAGGCTCGCTGCCGGGAGAATTTCCGGTTGACGAGGCCGATATTTATACCAAAGTAATTCCGGTCGATATGGCGAAAGATATCGGTATCTTTCGTCCTAGCAACGGTCAGCCTGATCTGGGCATTCCGTTGAAACCCTTCATGGGAATTATGGGCGTGGTTCCAGCTGATGTGGCAGATGCGGTTAACTCTATTCCACCCGGCGTCTACGGCGGTAACGTCGATATCAAACGCTTAGGAATTGGCAGTAGCCTTTATTTACCAGTTCAAGTCCCAGGAGCCCTTTTCTACTCTGGTGATCCGCACTGTGCTCAGGGGAATGGTGAGGTCGCGCTCACCGCGATTGAATGCTCACTAACCCCTACTTTTGAGCTTGTGCTGCACAAAGATATGATGCTTGAACAGCCAATGGGCGAAACTGAAGATGCCTGGATTGCCGTTGGCCTGGATGCGGATCTTGACGAAGCAATGAAGGAATCAGTCAGAGAGTCTTTGCGAATTGTCAACAGTGAGTATGAGCTGACCGAGCAAGACGCGCTGCTCTTGGGTAGCGCCGCGATTGATTTTGAAGTCTCTCAAGTTGTCGATATTGTCAAAGGCATTCACGGTGTGATTCCGAAGCAGCTATTTGTGCCGTTGGAATAGGTGTGGTGTTTTGATGAGACCACCCGAATTGACATCTACCCGCAGGAACAAGATCTATTACGATTGTGAGACTGTCGGTTTGTGCATTGCAGTCGTGCTTGCCCCGGCTGAGGAGGAAAAAGAGAGAGTGGTTCTGTAGATATTTCTTCTGATCATCCTGTTTCCAAAAGATACAAGTCGAGCTGACGAGCTTGATTTGTATCTTTTCCCTACTAAAGTTCTCATGCAGCGCAACGACCTATCATATTATGACCAATGGGCCTCGCAGTGGTGGCAAGAAACCGCTACTGTGGCCCCGCTAAGCCATTTAAATCCGCTGCGGTTTCAATTTTTCGATACCTACATCGCCGAGTGGCAACAGCTCAAGGTATTAGACGTCGGCTGTGGTGGCGGTTTTACCTGCGAGTTTTTGGCTCAGCGTGGGGCTCAGGTGACCGGTATCGACCAGTCAGCAGCCTGCATTGAGGCAGCTAACCGTCATGCGAGTGAAGCCAATCTACAAATTGACTATCGCCAGAGTCAGGCCGAGCGGCTCCCTTTTGATAACGCCACATTTGACGTGGTGGTTTGTGTAGATGTCCTAGAACATGTTGAAAATCCGCAGCAGACAATCGCAGAGATTGGCCGGGTGCTCAAGCCAGGCGGTCGATTTTGCTTTGACACTATCAACCGAACCTGGCAGTCCAGAATGGTGATGATCTGGCTGTTAGAAAATGTGCTGCGACAGATTTCTCCTGGCATTCACGACTGGCATAAATTCATTACGCCCGCAGAACGAACTGACATGTTAAATCAGCAGGGAATGCAGCCGCTCTCCATCACCGGATTCAACATGTTTGGCCCACCCGGGCTACTCGATAAATGGCAAACGCTGCGTCAATATCAGCGCAGCGGTCAGCTCCAGATAAACTTTGATCCGCAAAGCGATCGCATCATGTATATCGGCATCGCTACTAAGCTAGCCGCCTGATCGACATCCGTTCAATCAGCCTATCCGGTCAATCACCGCTATCTGAACATGGGTCAGATTTACGCTGCCCTGACCTACTACTCGGATCGTAGAACTACAGATCGACCTGAAGGGGTGACACAATCAATGTAGGCCATATAGAAGGGCAGTTTGGCAGACTATAAGCAAAAAAAGATAGGCTGGTTTTGCGAACCAGAGCCTACCACATAAATATGATACCTGAAGTGGAAAAGACAAAGCTCTATGAGTTTTTATCCGCCGCTCGGCAAAGCGAGACCACCGCAGAACGAGAGCTGAGAGCGTGGGTGCGATCAACCCTACGCTGACGCTCAAACTTAGGGTCAGCCTAGAAGTCAGCAGCGCCTTTCCGCAAACTTGTAGATCATTGTCATGGAAGTGTCTCCCACCCGATTTTTCACTTCAGAGCCAGCTACCGGCACAAATCCTGACCGCTGATAAAGTCTCAACGCCGGATTGCTCATGCGAGTGCTCAGACACACTGCTGGAAACTGGGGCTGAGCTAGCGCCAACACTTTCTTTAGCAGCGCTGTTCCAATCCCCTGTCCTTGAGCTTTTGGGAGGACGGCGATCGCTAATTCTGGAATCTCATCAGTCAGATAGCCATATCCTCTATCGCCATCAAACCACAGTCGCAGCCAAACAGCGCCCACCGATCCGCCCTGCTCTGCCACTACTCCTAGATCCCCGACCCTGCACCAATCTCGAACATACCGAACCAAGTCAGGATTGGCCTTTACCGCAGCTAAAGAAGACTCGTGCGCGGCGTGCATGAGCATCTTCCGCAAAAAAGGCTCATCTGAGCTTTCTGCAATACGCAGGCTGATATCGTCACTCATCGTTTGGGGATGGGTTTGTTTACCTTGTCAACGGCTAGCCTGCGGCCAGAACCTGCTCGGTTGTGAGCTGTAAATTCGAATTCGATCAATAAAGGCCGCTACTTTCTCATGAGGGCTGGTTGGCTCCAAATCAAATACCTCACCATCGATCAGCTCGTAACGATTGTCATCGCGGTGTCGCGCAATAAATTGCTCGACCGTTATGGGTTTTGGCTGTACAACTGTTGCCATGTATAGAACCTCCACGCTTGTTCTCTGGCAACATCTCAACGCGCCTGACACATTTAGAATAGCTCGTTTAATAGCGCCTGCCTTCGCGGTAGGCGTACATAATGAACTTAAGGAAAAGAACGGTATATTTCGTTCCGGTGCAATACCCGAGCAAATATCACTCGTTCATCTTCAAAGAAAAAGCCAATACGATAATCCCCAACGCGGAGGCGATACGCATCATCAGAATCTTTAAGCTTCTTGAGATTACGGATTTCTTGCAGACTGGAGTAGCGCGGGACTTCTTCGAATACTAGCTTTTGAATGGTAGAGTAGCGAGAAGTGCTCTTGAGCGCTTTTAGATCTTTCAAGAAGCTGGGAAGGTACTCAACTTTCATCGGAATTTAGTACTTCCAGCGCAGCCTCTAAACTTAAGGGTGTTTCGCCGTGAACCACCTGCATCGCTCGATATAATCCCTCATCTTCGAGCGTTTCGATCAGGCGTTGATAGTCTTTTAGCTGCAAAACGACCTTGAGAACTTGACCCGTATTGTCAGTTAGTAGCTCCTCTACGTAGGGATAATCTTCCGCTTGGATAGACTGCATCGCAGGTACAAAATAGAGGTTTGAAAGGACTTCTTCAGCGTAGCTCACAATGTCTTAAGTGTATAAGCCCATATGTCATCGGGGTTGAAAGGGTTTCCTAATATCGCCTGCCTTCGCGGTAGACGTACATGTTGATGGCAGCGATCGCAAAGCAAATCATAAATATCATTAGCCGAATGCCGTAAATCGGTTCGTTGATCAGCCGCCCGTTTTCAAACAGTGGCGTTAGGGAGGGCTCTAGCTTAGCCAGGGCGAACCCCACTAAAAAAGCGCTGATCGTCGAAGCCGCCTGACTAAACCGCTTGATCTCTTGACTGGTGCTAGGCGAAACCAGAAATCCAACCAGCCAGCCAGCGGCCCAGCCAGCCGTACCCATCAACACCGTCTGCGCGAAGCCATCGTCGTTCAGCTCTTGGTGCACTGTGCGTGCAATCCACAGCACCACGCCAAAGACAATAAAGCCAATCAGCAGGCTAGCAAAAGAACGCGCTTGATTCATAGAGCCCCATACCGCTTTACAGCCTGACCTAATTTAGCCGGGAAAGCTTGATCCTTGGATCGACAAATGAGAGC
>JBBQAC010000213.1:0-8092 GCA_038315915.1 Phormidesmidales cyanobacterium | reverse complement strand
ACATGCCTGGTTCAATCGGTTTCGAGGGGTGTTGATTCGTTGGGCCAAGTCATCTTTGTCTTACTTGGGATTTGTTCAGATTGTGGCTTGTCTGATTATCGGGCGAAAGCTCCTACTATTTTCCGGATAGGTTCTTAGCCGGATAACCGTCTCCATAGGCTTTGGGTTCTAGCCCTTGGCCAGTCTGAGTCTGCTTAAGATATCGGTGAATGGTGCTCAAACTGACCTGAAAACGGTCAGCGAGTTGGCGTTGCAAAATCGATTCTTCGGTGTGAACATCGATGATTTTCTGCCGTAAGTCGACCGAATAGGCTTTCATTTTGAGGGCTGTCTCCAAAAATCTTCTACTGTCCTTGAATTGTAGTTAACTCAATCCGGAACCGCTATATAGCAGCTTCGCTTCAAATATCCCTATAAAAACCGTTGAATTATGTCGGGCGATCGCCAGAGAAGATAGGCGATCGCTCCAAAAAGAGCCGTATTTAGACCGACTGCGGCATACCCCAAAACCATGAGTAAGCCATCTCTTTCTAATGTGGAAATGGCTAACAGCAGCATTCCGGTCGCAGGGATGGGGTTGGTAAAAGGGACGGGTAGCATGAGTAACAGCGTCAGCCAAAGTAGGCAAATTCCGTTAATTCTCAAAACAGAGGCATTTTGAGAGAACCTTGGCCAGCGCGGCTTCGTGATTTTTTCAATCACCTTAGCAACCCGCCCCAGATTTTTAAGGAGTTGGACAACAAAGACTTGAGGCAAATGGAACGCTGCAATTCGACGCGGTAGCCAGGGGGTGCGTTGCCCGAGGGCCATCTGCATTGATAAAAACAGGCAGGCAGAGCCTAGAACCGTGCTTACTCCTGGTGGCATTGGAAACAAAAAAGGCAGTGCCAGCAAACCGATTATCAGCAAAAAGCTGCGCTCGGACGTTTCTAGCAAAATATCCGCCAGGGTTAGTGGCTGGTCTCGTTCTTTTTCCAGGAGGCGGCGCAAGTCCCGCGAAAACTGAAGGCGCATAAAGAAGCCTTGTCTAAAATACTCGGAACAGAATAGTCAGCATATTGCTCTCGCTGACTATTTATATAGGTTTAAATCAACCTTCACTACGGCTGACGCTCCCCGCTAGAAAGTTGAGCCGGAGTTGCTTCGTTGACTTGAGCATCGATCTCATTCTCCAAAATAAAGGACACACTCGTTGCTAAAGCAACGATGGTTCCAAGTAACATCGAAATTAAAAGCGGCCAGGGACTATTGAAAAAACGTTTCACAGGGAGTCTCCTCTATTTGCTAAAACCTTAAAATCGCACCGCGACGTAAACGGCAACTACAACCAACTGAACTGCCGTGATCGGAATGCTATATTTCAAAAACTTCTGAAACGAAATTCGCCTGCCATGCTGCTCGGCAATACCGGCTGCAACAATATTTGAAGAGGCTCCCACCAAGGTGCCATTGCCTCCTAAGGTGGCTCCGAACATCATGGCGTAAAAGAGCGGCAGCACTTCAGGGGGAAGCTCTCCAGTAAAAGCAGGATCTAGAAATTCTGGGCCGACTAGCCCGGTACTCACAAGATACTGCTTGAGTAGCGGCACCATTGCCACCACCAAAGGAATATTAGGCACAAAACTGGACAGCAGCCCAATAACAAAGACCAAGACAATGGAGCCTAGCATAATATTCTGGCCAATGAGAACAGCTAAGATCTCCGATAGCTGACTGATGACACCTGTTTTTTCTAACCCGCCGATGAGCACGAAAGTGCACATAAAAAAGATCAGCGTGCTCCAGTCAACGTCTTTGAGAATGTTGTTTACGGTGTCGAGTTTGCTTTGGTGGGCGATCAGCAGCGCCAGCGCCGCACCCATCAGCGCGACGGCTGCTGGAGTGACAGGAACTGGTAGGGATTCACCGACTACAAAAAGAACAAGGACAAGGACTATAACGACACCGCCCAAGCCCAAAATAAAGGGGCGATAGATTTTGGGGTGCGGTATATGGGCCAGGTCTGTCAGTTGCCAGTTCCAAATGTCGCGAAAGAGTATTGGTAATAGCACTAGAATGGCTGCGATCGCCAACATGCCGCCCAAGCTCAGCCGCTGCAAATAATCGACGAAGCTAATATTAATCGCATCGCCGACAATAAACGTTGCAGGGTCACCGACAAGACTCAAAAGCCCAGCGCTGTTAGCGACAAACACCATCAGAATTAGCAGGGGTACAAAATCAACCCCAATTTCTTCGGCAATAGGTGGAATTAGCGGGGCTAGTAGCATTACAGTCGTGGCATTAGGTAGAACCGCGCAAATAGGCGTCGTGATCGCCACAATGCCTAATAAAAGGCGTTTTCCTTGCCCCTTTGCCATCACCACCATTTGGGTTGCCAGATAGTCAAAGACCTTTGTCGGTTCAAAGGCTCGGACAAGCACCATCACGCCAAAAAAGAGCGCCAGGGTAGGATAGCTGTTGCCGATGTAGCCCATCGCGTCAGTGAGAGTCATCACATGGGCAAAAACCAGTACAAGTGCGCCTAATAGAGCGGCAACCGTTAGGTGTATCCGCTCGGTCATAATGGCTACAATCACGACGGCAAACGTGATTGTAGCTAGCAAGGCTTGCCAGGTTTCCATATCGCTGAATCCTAACGCTATGACAGCGTCGCTAGAGGGGCTTTCATGACGGGCGCTATGTGCTAACAGCGCCACTCATTGTTAGAGAAAACAGAAAACAGTGGACTGGTTGGGAGGGTGGATTATCTAATTTTTCGCTGCTGCATCACGCGCCACAAGAGTTTTTCTCCCTCTAGCCAAACAAAGACCAGAGCGCTAAAACCGACGCAAACTAGCAGCTCTGTGGGGCTGAGCCAGTAGGTGCCGAAGAAGCTTCTAAAGCTAGGCACGTAGATCAGCAAGAGCTGTAATATGACGGTAAGCGAGACGGCCCAAAGTAAAAACGGATTGGAAAAAGCATTGAGTTCTATCGTGAGCCTAGTTTGAGATCGCACTGCCCAGGCATGTCCCATCTGAGCCAGACATAAGGTGGTAAAAACCATGGTTTTCCAGGTGTTGGGGTCGCGAGGGTATTCCGGTTGATGGGTGTAGCCATAGCCCCACAGCATCAGCCCAATGGTGACAATTGCCAGCACCAAGCCTACTCGAATCATGTATAGGCCGAGTCCCCTAGCGAAAATGCTCTCTCTGGGCTGGTAGGGCGATCGCTGCATGACGTTGGGCTCTCCTTTTTCCATTGCCAGTGCCAGCGCAGGTAGGCCATCGGTGACAAAGTTCATCCATAAAATTTGGAGCGGCGAAAGCGGGATGCCGGCTAGCCCCAACAGCGGCGTCGCGGCAATCACAATCACCTCACCGATATTGCTACCCAACACATATTTAATAAACCGGCGAATGTTGTCGTAAACAATCCGCCCTTCCTCAGCCGCTGCCACAATCGAGGCAAAGTTGTCGTCTAGCAGCACCATATCTGCGGCCTCCTTGCTCACATCGGTGCCGGTAATGCCCATGGCAATACCAATGTCAGACTGCTTTAACGCTGGCGCATCATTGACCCCATCCCCGGTCATCGCCACAATCTCGCCGCGTCTTTGCCAGGCTTGGACAATACACAGCTTGTGCTCCGGGGCCACCCGAGCATAAACGCTAATCTCTTCAACCGCTTCGACAAGCTGCTCAGGCGTCATCCGATCAATATCTTGCCCGGTGATGACGCGATCATCTGCTTGTAAAATGCCCAAATCACTGGCTATAGCTTGGGCCGTGAGCTGATGATCGCCGGTAATCATCACCGTCCGAATGCCTGCCGTTTGGCAGCGAACGACCGCATCTTTCACTTCTAGTCGTGGTGGATCCATCATGCCAACTAGCCCCAACCACACTAGCCCGGTCTCGGCCTCGGCTTCAGTGGTTTCTGCGCCGGTTGGCGAAGGCTTGTAAGCCAGCCCCAACACCCGTAGCCCTTTACTGGCAAGCTGCTCATTGCGATCATTGATGTCTTCACGTAGCCCATCGGTGAGTTCACCGACGCTAGCGACCTGCTGATGATGGGTGCAGCGCTCTAAAACACCCTCAGGCGAGCCTTTCATAAAAATGCAGTAGGGTGCTTTTGCCAAAAGAGAGAGACTTTTCCTGGCAGGGGCACTTTCAGGTATCCGATTCTCACAGATGACGCTCATGCGCTTGCGCTCAGAAGAGAACGGCACCTCGCCGACCCGTAGCAACCACTCATCCCAGGTATGCCGAAGGTAGTCAGCCTTGCCTGCCAAAGTAAGCAGCGCCCCTTCTGTCGGATCGCCCAACACCGTCCATTCCCCCTGCTCTGTTTGCAGCACCGCGTCATTGCAAACCAAGCTGCCGACCAGCAGTGCATTGAGTCCAGCAGGCAGGGCTACCGGGTCAACAGCTTTGGGCCAGTCGCCCTCTTTATCGAGTAGATCAAGCTCGCCCTCGGGCTCATAGCCATCGCCTGACACTACAAAATCTTGATCGCTGGTAGAAACCACCTGCACTACCATTTTGTTTTGGGTGAGGGTGCCGGTTTTATCTGAGCAAATCACCGTCACCGACCCCAACGTTTCAACCGCCGGTAGCTTGCGAATTAGAGCCTGACGGCGAACCATACGCTGCATTCCCAACGCCAGCGTTACCGTAATGACAGCGGGCAAGCTCTCAGGGACGACGGCAACCGCCATACTCAAAGCTGCTTCCAACAGATCGGCGAACCGATCCCAGCCCAGGAAGAAGCCGCCCCCGACAACCACAATCGCCACTAACACCAGCGAACCGCTGACCAGCACATTGCCGAGCTGGGTCATGCGCGCTTGCAATGGAGTGGGCTCAGCTTCTATCCCTTGCAGCAGCCCAGCAATGTTGCCCAGCTCGGTTTGCATACCCGTGGCGGTCACGACCACTAGGCCCCGGCCCTGGAGGACTTCGGTACCCTGAAACACCATATTGGCGCGATCGCCCAAAGGAGAATTCTCAGGTAGCAGCACATTGGCTCGCTTCCCCGCAGCGGCGGCCTCTCCGGTCAGGGCAGATTCTTGAACCTGCAAGTTCACCGCTTCTACCAGTCGGCCATCAGCCGCGACTTGCACCCCGGCTTCGAGATACATAATGTCGCCCGGAACCAGAGCCTTTGCGTCGATTTCAAAGACTTTTCCATCGCGTAAAACTCTCACCCTGGGCGAAGAAAGCTTTTTGAGAGCCGCTAGCGCATTTTCGGCCTGACTCTCTTGTAGGTAGCCTAAAATGCCATTCAAAAGCACAATGGCAAAAATGGCGATCGCATCTTTAGGAAACTGCTGAGTCTGAAAATCTAGCACCGCAGAGACCACCGCCACCGCCATCAGCATCACCAGCATAATATTGGTGAACTGATCGCGAAAAATAGCCCAGCGGCTGCGACCCTCCTTCTCTAGAAGTTCGTTTAGACCATAGCGCTGTACTTGATCGGCGACTTGTTCTTTTGTTAGCCCAGATTTTCCAGTGGTTTGCAGATGCTGTAAAACTTGTTCGCAAGGCAGCGTATGAAAAGCGAGATTTGTCGGCAAGGACGAGGGCGTGTGCAGAGGCGAGGTTGGCACCATAGGTTCTTACTAAAGCAAGCAAAGGGGTCGAAAACAAAGCGTTATGAAACAGCAGCCATCACTGTTTAACAGTTTCCATTGTGACCGGCCATAATTATTTGGGAATCTATCAGGCAATATATTTAAGCGCCTACACTTTCTCAGCTCAGACTTCGCTGAGATATACAGCCAGATATAGCTAGATAGGAAAATTTGCATGAGCTGCCGCCCAAACTGGCCCTACGAACGAATGAACGCTTCTATATCAAAAGGTATAGAAAACAAAATAAACGCAGAGCCTATTTGAGCACAACAAAGGGGCTCAAATAGGATTCAATGATAGGAAGGTTTTACGCGATCACAGCATAGCTTTTTTGGTGGTTACTAATGGCCCGATTCGACCTTTCAAAAACCAGCTCAAACCATCCAGTACTGCCTTCTTTAAATCAGCTAAATCAGCGGCAGCTCAATCAACGGAGACGATCTCTATATGTCCCCATTTTGGCTATTTTTACGGTCGTCATCCTTTTAGAGTACTTTTCCTCAACGGCCTTGGTCTTCAGCTATCTCTACACAGGGGCCATCGTATTAGCCCATCGTCAGCTCAGCCGCCAGCAAGTATTGGTAGTGACCTTAACGGCTGTGATACTAACGCTGGTAAACCTGGTGTTTCCCCATCAGGAGATAAACACCCTTTCCACCGTTGCCAATCGGCTGATTGCGGTCGTAGCTTTGCTGGTGACGGGCTATTTAATTGATCGCACTCATGTGTACGAAGCCGAAATTACCCGGCAGCAAGCCCATATTCAAGCGCAAGCACAGCTCGCTAACCTGCGCGAAGACTTTGCTTCCACCCTAACTCACGACCTTAAAACCCCTCTACTCGGTGCCATTGAAACAGTTAAGTCCTTTAGCGCCGAGCAGTTTGGCCCGGTTAGCCCAGAGCAATCCAAGGTGTTGGAAATGATGGCGCGATCGCACCGGTTTACGCTTCAGCTGGTAGAAACCATGCTCGACGTTTATCGTAACGATGCCGAAGGCTTAGGGCTTCAATCAGATCTCGTCGATTTGCACACCCTCCTCACTGATGCGGTAGCGACCTTAGTTCCACTAGCGCAGTCTCGCCAAATTGAGATTACGCTGATGCCTCAGAGTCAGAGGGCGTGTCAAGAGTTTTGGGTGAACGGCGACGAACGGCAACTGCGGCGGGTCTTCGAGAATTTACTCACTAACGCCATTAATCACGCCCCCCGCCACACGCGGGTAATCCTACGGCTAAATACCACCGAACAACAGCATCAGCTACAGGTGCAAGACAGTGGCCCTGGCATCAATGACAATGAAGCAGTTCATCTCTTTGAAAGGTTCTATCAGGGCTATAGTAACCGTCATGCCCAAGGCTCTGGGTTAGGACTTTACCTGAGTCGGCAAATTGTTGAGGCTCACAGCGGTAGAATTTGGGCAGAGAACTGTAAACCCCATGGGGCGATTTTCTACTGTTGTTTACCCTCAGCTACCGCGTATGAACGTCAGAAATCCCTTGCGAATTCTGCTCGTTGAAGACGATGAACTGTTTCGCCTCGGGCTATCGACCCGATTACAGCGAGAGCCTTTGCTCGAACTGGTAGATGAAGCCGCTGACGGAGAAAGCGCCCTTGAGCTAACCAACCAGAAGCGGTTCGATATCGTCCTGTTAGATGTTGGCTTACCCGGCGTGGGTGGCGTAGAAACCTGTCGGCGAATGAAGCAGCAGCATCCTGAACTGCCGGTTCTCATTCTGACGTCACATTCTCAGCAGTCCTTGATTGAGCGGCTAGTCAATGCAGGTGCCAGCGGCTTTTGTCTCAAGGGAATCGAAGCCGAAACGTTGATTTTGGCGCTGCGATCAGTCGCGGCTGGGGCCTCCTGGTGGGATTCTCGCAGCACTCAAGAGATCCGCACGGCTTTTATGGCTAAGCCCGTTGCTCCGGCTGAAGTCAATAAAACCACCACGCCCTTAACGCAGCGGGAGCAGGAAATTTTAGCACTCTTGGCGGTAGGCAGAAGCAACCCCGAAATCGCTCAGGAATTGCATATCACGACCGGCACCGTGCGGGTGCATGTCCATGCCATTTTACAAAAGCTGGAGGTGCGCGATCGCACACAGGCCGCTATTTTTGCTTTAAAACACTTTCTAGTACCCGAAACGCTACGCTGATGGCCTTTCTCAGGTTTATAGCCCTATCTCGCTGGGTATCCTCTGTACGAGGGGTTTCGATATCATCGAACCAGGGGGTATTTGCATAATTTCCCGAAAAGGCGTAGTCCATAACAAAACAATCGAGACTCATGAGAGAATGGTTGCATACTGACGCAACCAGCCAATATAGCTGCTGATCCGATAGCTGTTTGACTTAGCTCAGGATGATTCGCCGCATAGTTCGTTGGTGAACCTATCAGCGGGCTGTCACGGTCAAATGCGTACATTACAATGGTCTCAATGCCATACTCCAGGCTAGCTAGAGATCATAATGGTTT
>JBBQAC010000087.1:0-15168 GCA_038315915.1 Phormidesmidales cyanobacterium | reverse complement strand
CCCACATCCAGGACACTGCCTAATTCGTGAGTTGCGATCGCAAATATCTCAGCCGGATTCAGCGACTGTCGAATGGCGGCGGTGATCGAGTTGATCAGGCGGGCTCTTTGTTCTTGTAGGGCGATCGCCCGGTATGCCTTGAGCTGCTTATATTGACCTGCCTGTAAATAGGTGATCAGCCGCTGAGCAAACGGATCGGTATCGACTGCCAGATGGCTGCTCAGTTGCTCAGGAATAAAGATTGACCGAGCTTGATTGATCTTTTCAGCAAGATCAGGCCGGTAATCCTGAATGCGATTCAGCAGCAAATCAGCCGCTCGCAGGCTGACCTGCCGGTCTAAAGTCCAAATGCCCTCAAAGCGCCGGGTCTGATCCAAATGCGGCGCAGCGGCTCCCATCACGGGCGGAATCTTGGCCTGTTGAGCGTTTGACTCGGTCGCATGGGGCGTATGCTCACGGCAAATCAGCGCCGCACAATAGTGCTCACCTAAAACGACGAGATGCCACTCTTCAGTTAAAGCATCCGTTTCGTCAAAATTGATCTTTTCATAGCCATCGACAGTCTCACTGAAGTGGGTTTCTGCTGCCGAAAGCACATAGACCTGATCGCTCAGCTCGCCAATGCGCTCGTAGCGATGGGCCTCCTGTCGGTAAAATCTTTCTTGCTGAAAGCTGGCAATAATCAACGTCTGCTGCGCTGCGCCCGCCAAAATCTGATCTTCCATAGCATGGGAGAGCGCTGTCAGCGATGTTTTGAAATACATTTGAGAATGCAGCGTTGGCAGCGCCTCAAACATTTCTTCCACGATGGAAGTTGGATTGCCCATGCGAAGTTTGCTGTCCTGATGCCGTACAGACGGTTGAAAAATTCTGAGTGTTTTACCTTTGTTATCAGCCGCCTTAGCTGATTCTTCAAAGACCTTCTCGGATAAAAGCTTGCTAAGCAGCTTTCTGGCTTTTTATAGTGTCCTAATTAAGTACCGTAAGAATAGCAGGCGCTCTGGGGCTAGGAGATCAGAAGTTAATCAAAAGCAACGAGCCAGAGAAATAGAGATCAGCAAAAAGCGGTACCAGAAGGCAAAAAGCTCCGGGTACCGCTAAAAGTCAAGACAGGAATCACCTCATAGGCTGCCCGTTTAAACGCAGGCATTCGAGATGCGAATGGCGATTAGATGATGCCACCCATGTCACTCGTGTCCTTAAGGAAACCACTGTAAGCTTCCATGCCGTGCTCCCCGATATCCAAGCCCTTGAGTTCTTCTTCGGAAGATACCCGTAAGCCGACCACGGACTTGATCACTACCCACAGAATCGAAGTCAAAATCACCGTAAAGAGACCAATGGCTACAATCCCGATGATTTGGGCAATCAGCTGAGTAATGCCGCCGCCGTAAAAGAGACCTGCCGACTGGTCGAACAGACCGACTGCCAGGGTACCCCAAATACCGCAAACCAGGTGTACAGACGTTGCGCCCACAGGGTCGTCAATCTTGATGCTGTCGAAGAAGCCGACTGAGAATACCACGAGGACGCCAGCGATCGCCCCAACAATAATGGCACCCCAGTAGCCAATACCACCACAACCAGCAGTGATACCCACTAAGCCTGCCAAGATGCCGTTAATTACCATCGACAGGTCAGGCTTACCGCTGAGACCCCAGGCCGTAAAGGTTGCGGCAATACCGCCAGCCGCCGCTGCCAGGTTAGTCACCACAGCAATTTGAGGAACCGCTAGGTCAGCCGCCAGCTCAGAACCAGGGTTAAAGCCAAACCAGCCGATCCACAAGATCAAGCAGCCCAGCGTCGCAATACTCATGTTGTGGCCAGGAATGGCGTTGACGCCGCCATTCTGGTACTTGCCGATGCGAGGACCCAGAAAAATCGCCCCCATTAGCGCGGCCCAGCCCCCAACAGAGTGAACCACCGTAGAACCCGCAAAATCACTAAAGGCAACGCCCTCATCGAGAAAGCTCAGGTCAGATAGCCAGCCGCCACCCCAAACCCAGTGAGCGGTAACCGGATAGGAAATTGCCGTCAGCAGTACGCTGAAGATGATAAAGCTTGTAAACTTTACGCGCTCAGCCACCGCTCCAGACACGATGGTTGCAGCAGTACCAGCGAACGCTGCTTGGAATAGGAAGAATACTGGCGTGGTCAACGTGCCATAAATAGGCTCGGCAGGATCAGTCCCAGCCAGGAAAAATCCTGAGAGACCAAAGAACGGTGTACCTTCCCCGAAAGCTAAAGCAAACCCTACTGCCCAAAAGGACACCGTTGCTAGCGCAAACACAATCAGATTTTTAGCTAGAATGTTGACGGCATTTTTCTGACGGCAAAAGCCGGTCTCTAACATGCCAAAGCCAGCATTCATGAAAATTACTAAGATGGCTGCAATCAAAATCCAGATATTGTCCAAAATGATTTGAACATCACTGGCTGCGACTTCATCTTGGGCATGAGCTGCAAATCCCCAGGTGGCCACAATCACAAAGGCTAAGGGAATGCAGGCGAGCCAGCCCCAGGAAGTAGAGCGGCCAAACGCACGACTCAATGCGCGCTTACCCATTTCTGTAAATGGCGGAACGTTGGCAGACCAGGGCGATGCTGCACCACTGGGCTGTTTTCTTTTTCTCATAGTAAAATTAGACATTTTCGGCGGGCGTTCCTAACGCAATTTAGACAGTAATTCATGGCTCTCGGGGAAGGTCTTTTTACTCACCTTCTCTCGAAAACACCTGTCAAACTGATGGTGCCTATTCCACCAAGTCTGAGCAAGTCGTTCTGTATCGTTTGATACTTTTGATTGCGGAGTAGGTACGCTAGCAATTCTTTTTTGACGAGATTGGAGATAAAGTTTACAAATCACCTTGTTTGGTAGTGCCTTTATCGGGTTTTGTATCGTCTCTGTAACATCTATTTTTATTGATTTGAGGTGACTTCGGCCTGGCCGGGCAATAGTCAATTCCTTAGATATTGGTAATGTGTTTGAGATACTGCCTGGGGCCGAGAGATGAGAGTTGCTGCCGCTTATCGTCTACCATCGTTTTGAGCTGCTGGCGATAGGTGAGCACTTTTTCGCGCAGGGCCGGATCGTGAACGGCCAGTATCTGGACGGCCAGCAGTCCGGCGTTTTTGGCATTGCCAATGGCCACGGTCGCGACCGGAATGCCGCTGGGCATTTGAACGATGGAGTAGAGTGAATCTACCCCGGAGAGAGTACTGGTTTTTACAGGCACACCAATGACCGGCAGCGGTGAAAGGGCGGCAATCATACCGGGCAGATGAGCAGCTCCGCCAGCACCCGCAATAATGATTTTGAGCCCTCGGGTGTGGGCGGTCTCGGCGTAGGTGACCATCTGCTGAGGGGTGCGGTGGGCCGATACAATGTCGACCTCGTGGGCGATGTCAAATTTTTCGCAGATGGCGATCGCCTCCATCATGGTCGGCAGGTCAGAGTCGCTGCCCATGACAATGCCAACCTCAATTTGCCTGCCTGCCTGTGAAGTAGTCATAGCCTCAAGTTTGCTCTTAGTAATTCATGTCTGATAGTACTGTCATTCTCAACGCCCATCTGCCCCAGAATTCAGCTCAGTACTCAGCGGAAAGGAATTTGGCAGCGGGTTCAAGGCTTTACCAGGTTGCTGTAGAAGATACTGTGGTGAAGGCGATTGAGCCGATGGAGACGGCCCGAATGGCCGCGTCAACCGAGCTAGACGTCGGCGGCGATTGGATTTCGGCAGGCGCGGTAGATTTGCAGATCAACGGAGCGCTGGGGCTGGCGTTTCCCGATCTCCGGCGGGCTCATTTTGAAAAGCTTCAGGCTATTTGCGAGCTTTTGTGGCAGCAGGGGATCGATGGGTTTTGCCCCACCTTAGTGACGACCTCGCTGGAAAACTTTCACGGTAGCTTAGCGGCTATCAGTGAGTTTCAAAGCAGTTCCTGTCGGCGTGACTGCGCGAAGATTCTGGGCGTCCATCTAGAGGGGCCGTTTTTGAACTCAGCCAAGCGGGGCGCTCACCCTCAAGCGTATTTGCAGCCGCTGACTTTGGAAAATGTCAAAACGGTCATTGGCGACTTTGCAGAGATCGTCAGCGTTATGACGCTGGCCCCTGAGTTAGAAGCTGGAGAGGCGGTGATTGAGTGGCTGCGCGATCGCCATATCACCGTTAGCCTGGGTCACTCTCTCGTCACTGCTGAGCAAGCTGATCGTGCCTTTAAGCGGGGGGCCACGATGGTTACTCACGCCTTTAATGCCATGCCGGGGCTCCATCACCGCGAACCTGGCTTACTCGGTGCGGCCCTGAGCAACCCCGATGTATCCTGCGGCTTCATCGCCGACGGCCAGCACATTTGCCCGACGATGCTCGATCTGCTGATTCGCGCAGGCCGGGGCAGTCGCGATACGCCGATGGGCGGATTGTTTTTGGTCAGCGATGCCCTCTCCCCTCTGGGCCTGCCCGATGGCACCTACCCATGGGATTCTCGCCAGATCGAAGTGGTCAAAGGCACAGCCAGGTTAGCAGACAAAACCCTCTCTGGGACGACGCTGCCGCTAATCGCCGGGGCGATCAATTTGGTGGATTGGGGGATTTGTAGTGTGGGGGAGGCGATCGCCCTGGTCACCCAAGCCCCTCGTCAGGCCATCGGTCTGCCAACCTTAGCGCCCGGTAGCCCCGCTCGACTGTTGCGCTGGCATCAAAACGAAAGAACCAAACAGCTTACCTGGCAGCGGCTGAGCTTGAAATAAACCGACTTCATCTGGTCGCAAGCGCCCGCCGATTGAGAAAACGTAAATGTACTGGTCGTCGAACTTGTAAATAAGGCGATCTTTTTGAGAAAGTCGCCTAGACCAGAGCCCGGAAAGCTCGTGCTTCATTTTTTCTGGTTTGCCCGTGCGGCGTGAAGTCTAGCACGCTGCGAGTAGGGCAACGCGATCTTACGCGCTCAAAAACGTAATAGAATCGTTACTGCGTCGGCTTTCATACTAGCCTTTCACATCAGTATCCATTACCAGCGGCTATGAGCACTACTCTCGACGATAAGACGGTTGTCCGCGAATATTTCAATGCGACAGGATTTGACCGCTGGAAGCGCATCTATGGCGATGGCGAAGTCAATAAGGTACAGGCGAATATTCGCACGGGCCATCAAAAAACCATTGACAACGCGCTGGTTTGGTTAGCTGAAGAAGGCAATCTATCCGAAATTACCGTGTGCGATGCGGGCTGTGGAGTAGGTAGCTTAGCGATTCCGCTGGCGAGGCTGGGCGCGAAGGTGTTTGCTAGCGATATCTCTGAAAAGATGGTGGAAGAGGCCGCCGTACGAGCCAGGGCTGAGCTGAGTAACCTCTCCAGCGGCGTGCAAATGCCTGAATTTGAGGCGAAAGACTTGGAAGCGATCGCCGGTCAATATCACACCGTCGTCTGCCTGGACGTGCTGATCCACTATCCGCAGGAAAAAGCGGACGACATGATCAGACACTTGAGTTCTCTGGCCACTGACCGGGTGATTTTAAGCTTCGCGCCGAAGACCTGTTTTTATGCCACCCTGAAAAAGGTGGGCGACTTTTTCCCAGGGCCCAGCAAGGCTACCCGCGCCTATTTGCACAGAGAGTCGGATGTGGTGAAGGCGCTGGAAGCAAACGGCTGGACAATTGAGCGGCGATCGCTCAACAAGGCCCCTTTCTACTTTTCTCGCCTGCTAGAAGCAACTCGGGCGGACGTCTAAACCTTTTATGCCATGACTGCTTCACCTTTTATGCCATGACTGCTTCAAAACGCATTGTCGGGATTGGGCTCTCTACCGTCGGCCTATTACTGGGCTTCCTCTGTCTGGGTAGAGCGGTCGAAACAGTCCTGAATAAAGATTCCAACTTGAACAGGTCAGAGAGTGCGACTGCTGGCCTTTTGATCGGCCTGCCAACGACGATCGGGGCATTGTGGATTCTCAGAGACCTGGAGCGCGATCTTAAGCTCACCCGGTCTCAGCGGCTCCAGTTCCTTTTCTACAAGGCGCTCAAAGCTAATAATGGTCGAATTAATGCCATTCAGTTCGCGATGCTGGGTCAGGTTTCTTTTGCTGAAGCCCAGGCTTGTCTGGATGCCTGGGCTGACGCTATGAACGCCGACTCTCAGGTCGATGAGGCTGGGGTGGTCATGTATTGCTTTCCGCTGTCAGAATAGTCCCCCTTCTACTGCGATTGAATATGGCTCGTTTATTTTTTGCGATCGCCGCCCTTTTCGGCGCACTCTCAGTTGCTGGGGGTGCCTTTGGGGCCCATGCGCTCAAAGGTAAGCTGACCGAAAGCGCCCTGGCCAGCTTCGAGACCGGCATTCGCTATCAGATGTATCACGC
This sequence comes from Phormidesmidales cyanobacterium, assembly GCA_038315915.1. Taxonomy (GTDB): domain Bacteria; phylum Cyanobacteriota; class Cyanobacteriia; order Phormidesmidales; family Phormidesmidaceae; genus Phormidesmis. The sequence continues at coordinate 8,814 of JBBQAC010000087.1, read as the reverse complement.
CCTGGCGCTGCTGCTAGTAGCGATGCTCATCGGCCAGTATCCGACAGCCAAAGCTTTAGTACCCGCAGGCTGGTGCTTCATTGCCGGAACTGTGCTTTTCTCTGGCAGTCTTTACGGCTTGACCTTAGGCGGAATCAAAGCGGTTGGCCCGGTTACACCTCTAGGCGGTGTAGCTTTTATCGTCGGCTGGGGCTTACTCGTCTGGGCTAGTCGAACTATCCTTTAAGTGATTCAGCGCTTTATAGGCACTTTGGGTAAAGTCATCTTTTCACGCTTTGTTAGCCGCTCGGAACAGTCTGCTGCTGCCTCATCTCCCTTGTTTGCGGCAGCGTCTACTTCATTTTCCGAGCAGCTTTCTCCTGAGCGCAGCGCTGAAGTGGCTAGCTTAGTGGTATAGAGCATGACGCCGACTGTAGTGATCAGGCCCAAGGTTTGAAAGGTCAGATGCTCTGAGTGCTGGTTGGGAGTAAGAATGCTCGCGCCGAAGGTACTGACATAGACATAGGCAAAAATGACCGGCAGCATCCCTAGCCAGGAAAAGAACAGGTATTCCCAAAAGTTGATGCGCGTCAGACTAAACCCATAGTTGAGGATATTCGAGGGCAGTAGGGGGGACAGGCGAGTGAGCAGTACAATCTTCCAACCTTTTTGGGCAAAGGCTCGATCTAACCGGTGAAAGCGGCTATTTTCTTTGACTACCCGAGTAATCCACTGGCGTCCCATCTTTTGCCCGATCACAAAGCAGGCCGCAATGCTGAGCGTATCGGCAATAGAAGCGCTAATCACCCCTTCTGTCAGGCCAAACAAGGGGCCAGCCGCTACGATCAAGACGATATTTGGCAATCCAAAGACAGCCGCTATGACGTAGACGGAGATGAATGCAGGAAACGCCCAAATACCTTGTCCCTCAATCCATTGACGGCTCAGACCGAACCAGGTCAATAGCGGCAACTGAGTGATTAAAACAGCGATAAAGCTGGCGATCGCTAACCCAGCCCACACTCGCTTCTTGCGCAGCCACACCCACGTTATATCCATACGCACTTTCAATTTCTTGCATACTAAACCCGAACGGTAGCACCCTTTGCTTTACAGCCGTTGCGATCGCATTAACTTTAATCAGATGTGATGCGCAAGTGGCCCAGGTCATAGCGATTACCGCCCATTCCCGTCAGACCATTCTAAAAATAGCGATGGTCTGAGCATTATGCCACTGCCTGAGGAAACTCTCTGCTGGTTTCCTCGCAACACACTCAGGAATTAAGAGATTTAGTGATCAGGCGCATTCTTACCCCATAGCTGCGACAGTCGCTGATCGCGTCCGCAGCCAAACCGGTATGCCTTATAGCGTATGGGCCTGGTTTTATAGTAGTTCTGATGATAGTCTTCGGCGTCGTAAAAGGTCGAGGCAGGCAATATGTCGGTGACTATAGGCTGATCTAACTCTTTAGCTATATCAGCTTTAGAGGCTTCAGCGATCGCCTGCTGCTCAGCATCTTCGTAAAAAATGGCCGAGCGATACTGACTGCCCTTATCGCAAAACTGTCCCGCATCATCCAGCGGATCGATGTTGTACCAAAAGGTCTCTAACAGCGTATCGTAGCTTACCTGCTCAGGGTCATAGCGCACCTGCATCGCTTCTACATGGCCGGTTCCGCCCCCCGAAACCTGGCTGTAGGTTGGGGCTTCGACTGTCCCGCCGGTATAGCCCGATGTCGTAGAAGCCACCCCTGCCAGTTTGTCGAAGGGCTGTTCCATGCACCAAAAGCAGCCGCCAGCAAAGGTTGCCGTCGCCAGATCAGCGTTTGCCGCAGTCTCTGATACAGCCAAACCAGGATCAGCCGTAGGATTGGACTTCAACGAAAGCTGATCTGGCGCACTTCCTATTGAGCAGCCCACTGCCGTCATACTCACTGCCAGAATGCTAATCCCTACTAAAAGCTTCATCACGAGTCGTTTTCCGATTGCTGTCATGCCTAAACTATTTGCTAAATGGCTACATTGAGACAAAACGGCGCTTTCACCGGCCTGCCCTTTTAACTATTGTCCTTCATTCCTTTGAGCTTAACCATGAGCGCGCAACTTCCTTTGCCTCCCGGCAGCTTAGGGCTGCCCTTCGTCGGCGAAACCATCAGCTTTTTGCGCGATCCTAACTTTGCGCGTAAGCGGCAGCAGCGGTATGGCAGCTTGTTCAAGTCACGCGTCCTCGGGCGGCCTACCGTGTTTTTTTGTGGCCCGGAGGCCAATGCCTTCTTGCTATCGAGCCATGCTGAGTGCTTTTCATGGCGCGGCGGTTGGCCTGATTCCTTTCAAGAACTGCTGGGCGAATCGCTATTTTTGCAGGAAGGTGAAGAACATCGGCGCAACCGTCGTTTGCTTATGCCCGCTTTTCACGGCAAGGCGCTGGAAGGTTACTTTGCCACAATGCTGGCGCTATCAGAGACCCATCTGGCGGCTTGGGAGCGAAAACGGCAGTTCGCCTGGTTCCCAGAGATGAAAAAGTTCACCTTTGAAGTGGCCAGCGTGCTGCTGATCGGTACCGCCCCCGGTCAGCAGGTTGACGAACTGTCGGCCTGGTTCACTGATCTGACCAACGGCCTATTTACTTTGCCGATCAAATGGGGGCCGACGCCATATAGCAGGGCTTTGAAAGGGCGCGATCGCCTCCTTGCCTACATCGCCCAGGAAATCGCCAATCGTCGCGTTGCCCTGGCGCAAACTGATCAATCAATACCGCCATCCGCCTGCCTCGACGTGCTGACGCTACTGCTGCAAACCGAAGACGAAGCGGGCGATCGCCTCAGCGAAGCAGAAATCAAGGTGCAGACGCTGCTAATGCTATTTGCAGGCCACGAAACGACGACTTCGATGCTGACTTCCCTAACGATGGCCTTTGCCCAAAATCCCGATGTTCTGGAGAAGGCTCGCTCAGAGCAGACCACCGTTGTCACAGCGACCGGTTCTGACCGCCTCACCCTGGCGCAAATCCAGCAGATGCCTTACCTCGACCAGGTGCTCAAGGAAGTAGAGCGAAAGTACCCACCGATTGGCGGCGGCTTTCGCAAAGTAGTGAAGCCTTTCGACTTTAACGGCTATCACGTTCCGGCTGGCTGGCTAGCGCTCTACCGCATTGAGGCCGCTCACCTCGACCCGCGCTGCTACTCAGAGCCCGATCAGTTCGACCCTGATCGATTTGGCCCTGAACGAGCTGAACAAAAGCGCTACGACTACAGTTTGGTCGGCTTTGGCGGCGGATCTCGGATCTGCTTGGGGATGGCATTCGCCAAGCTAGAGATGAAAATTATGGCCGCGCAACTCCTGCGGCGATATCGCTGGGAACTGTCGCCCGATCAGGATCTCAGTTTGAACCCAATTCCCTCGCTGCGGCCTGCCAGCGGCTTGCAGGTGACCTTCACCCGGCAACCCGCTGCGACAGCGTCGGCCAGTTCTCATTCGCTTACGCAATGAATCCCGGCTGGTCTTTTTGTCAGTTGTTTTGAGCTTTCTGATGAGCATTGAGGTATAGCTTGCCATCGCCCACGCTCCAAGCATTTTATTCATTCTCCTAGGCTCCAGAGGTCGCTTCATAAGGTTACGTAAGTAAATTAGGGGAACCCTATGAAGAGGAGATGAGCGCTAACCGTAAACCTTGTGAGATCTTGAAATCGCTGACACTGAACGGATGTGACAAATCAAAAGTAGTCACATAAACTCAACCTGCTACAGCGGAAAACCCGCTCAATGGGGTCAGTTCCAGCAAAACGCTAAGAAGCTCCAGAGCACCTGCTATAGTCCTCTTGGCCATCAATGATTTTTTGAAATTACGCTTCTTGGTATTTTAGTTGAACCCGATATCTGAATATTGCTATAGGCCATCTATGCCTGAGAAGTTTGCGCCCATTCTCACCTGAGACTATTACCATTCGCCGCACCTGCTTAACTGCCGAAGATATGAAATCTGCCATTCGCCGCCTCACTACCCTGACTGCCCTCACTGCCACTGCTCTTCTCGGTAGTGCGATCGCTTCTACCAGTGCCCTCGCTCAAAACTACGGACAGCAGACTATCTCCTCAGATAGGGCCGTTGCCGTTGCCGAGCCGGTTGCCAACGGTCGATTTTATCGTCTGCTCGTGCTAGAGCAACTCTCAGATGAAAGAGCCTGTTTTACTGAGCAAGCAGGCAGTCCTACGGTGGTTGAACCGCTGCTGCTCAACTTTGATTTTTCTGGCATTTGCGGTCGGCGCTCGGATAGTAACGGCTACTCTGTCCGCATCGGCAATGAAGATTTGAGTCGGCGCTACCGGTTACAGATCACACGTCGCGGCGATAGTTTGGTGCTGGTCGCGTTGCCGGGAGCCTTGCCCGGTCAAGGCAGCGACCTGCCAGCGCTAGAAATTGGCCGCAGTAACGGCGTAGCCAACGACTTTGTCAAGCTCACACTCGATCCAGGCTGGCAGATCAGCCGCAGAACGCTCAACGGTAGCACCCAAGGACACGTCTATTTATCGAACGACCAAAATTTAGCAACGGTGATTGCGCAGGCGGGTGGCTCTCGGCCTTCTGCGCCCACGGCCCCCACGACGCCTGTGCCCACGACTCCTGCAATACCTGTGCCTACATCTCCTACACCCTCGGGGCCACCAATTCTGAGCGGAGGGGCACTGCCCGCTCCTGGCTCTTTGCCTATCCCTTCTGTACCGGGGAGTGCCAGCAGTAGCGACGGCGTTTCCTATCAGGTAATCGTACCGAGTTCTTCGGTTATTGTGCAGTCGCGCGTGCGTCAGGTTGCCGCCGATGCTTTTTTTGCCAACGTCAATGGCAATCGGGTGATCCAGGCGGGTCTATTTCAAGAGCAGCGCCGCGCCGATGAGCTAGTTTCCCAACTTTCCCGCCAGGGAATTAGCGCTCAAATTATTGAGGGTCGTCGCGCTAGCTCCACTCCATACCCTGCTCAGCCGCCCAGTCAACTACCCGGTCAACTGCCCGGTCAGCCAGCTAGCCGTGAAACGTTCTATCAAGTGGTGGTGCCCGATACTGACTCCAATACGCGCGATCGCGTCAATGCCATCGAGTCAGGTGCTTTTCGCACGCAGGTGAACGGCCAAGCTGTGGTTCAAGCCGGTCGGTTTCGGGAGCGTGATCGCGCCGAACAGCTACAGCAGCGCCTCTCGGATGCTCGTCTGCCTGCCCGCATTGTGGAAAACACCGCGCCGGTTGCCAGCGTCCCTATTCCTTCAAACCCCAGCCCTTCAAACCCCTCGCCCTCTGTTCCCCGGCCCCGTCAGGGTCAGCTCACGGTGGTGTTAGATCCAGGCCATGGCGGTGGAGATCCGGGCGCAATTGGCATCGGCGGTCTGCGCGAAAAAGATATCAATATCACCGTTGCCCGTCGCGTACAGCAAAATTTACAGGCCGCAGGTATCAATGTGCTGCTCACCCGCTCTGACGACCGCGAAATTGACTTAGACCCTCGGGTTGTGTTCGCAGAGCGAGCCGATGCCGATGTCTTTGTCAGCATTCACTCCAATTCAATCAGCCTCAGCCGCCCCGACATCAACGGGCTTGAAACCTATTACTACTCCTCAGGGCTACGGCTCGCTCAAACTATTCATAACAACCTTTTGAGAACGACTAATTTGAGCGACCGAGGCGTCCGTCAGGCCCGCTTTTACGTACTGGTGCATACCTCCATGCCTGCTGTTCTGGTGGAGACTGGCTTTGTCACGGGCAGTGAAGACGCTGCTCGCTTTAGAGACCCTCAGGCTATTAACGGTATCGCTGACGGTATAAGTGGCGGTATCCTACAGTACCTGAATGTCCGATAGCCCTGGTGGAAGCTTGAGCGCACCGCCCTCTAAAAAAGCGGAACCTTCTCAAAACTCGTTAAAGTAAAGGAACCTTAACTTTACTGATGACAGGCCATTTTACTATGCGCGTACTTTTGATGACGGGAAAAGGCGGTGTGGGTAAAACCTCAGTCGCAGCAGCAACGGGCTTGCGCTGCGCTGAAGTTGGCTACAAAACGCTGGTGCTCAGTACCGACCCTGCGCATTCACTGGCCGACAGCTTCGACACTGAGCTTAGCCATGACCCCAAAGAGATTCAGCCTAACCTGTGGGGCGCAGAGTTAGACGCCCTCAGGGAGCTGGAGGGCAACTGGGGAGCAGTGAAGCGCTATATCACTCAAGTATTGCAAGCAAGAGGCTTAGAAGGCATCGAAGCCGAAGAGCTGGCAATTTTACCCGGGATGGATGAAATTTTCAGCCTGGTGCGGATGAAGCGTCACTACGACGAGGCCGAATTTGACGTATTGATTATCGACTCTGCCCCTACTGGGACTGCGCTACGGCTGCTGAGCTTGCCAGAGGTTGCCGGTTGGTACATGCGCCGGTTGTACAAGCCCTTTCAGGCGGTTTCGACAGCCCTGCGTCCATTAGTGGAACCCTTCTTCCGACCGGTTGCGGGCTTCTCCCTGCCGACTAAGGAAGTGATGGATGCGCCCTATGAGTTTTATGAGCAGCTAGAAGCTCTGGAGAAAATTCTGTCCGACCCTACCATTACCTCAGTACGGCTGGTGACAAATCCCGAGAAGATGGTGATCAAAGAGTCTTTGCGCGCCCACGCCTACTTAAGTTTGTACAACGTCGGTACGGACATGGTGGTGGCCAATCGGATCATTCCAGACAGTGTGAGCGATCCATTCTTTAAGCGCTGGAAAGATCAGCAGTCAGAATACAGAGAGCAAATTCACGCTAACTTTCACCCGCTGCCGGTGAAAGAAGTGCCGCTTTACTCAGAGGAAATGTGTGGTTTGGAAGCGCTCAACCGGCTGAAAGAAACGCTGTACGGCGACGAAGATCCGGCCCAGGTATACTACAAAGAAACCACCCTCAGAGTGGTTCAAGAAGAGAACAACTACAGCTTGGAAGTATACCTACCTGGCATTCCCAAAGACCAGGTCGTACTGAGCAAAACTGCCGACGAACTGAATATTCGGATCGGCAATCATCGGCGAAATTTGGTGCTGCCTCAAGCCTTGGCAGCGCTTCAGCCTGCAGGTGCCAAAATGGAAAATGACTATCTCAAGATCCGCTTTGCGACGGCGCAAGACCCGACATGAGACAGTAGTGCAAATGATGTTGTGAGCGATTGAAAAGGGCAACCGGCCATGACTGAACGACTGGATCGAATCGAGGCAGCGATTGAGCACAATACAGCGGCTATCGACCGCAACTTTGCGTCTATCAATCTATTGGTTGGCGGCTTTGAGTCGGTCAGCAACCGCATGTCGCAAATGCTCGACATCATGCAGCAAACTGAAACGGAGCGCCAAGCAGCCGAAGTTAGAGCCAACCAGATGATGGAGATCATTCGCAGTAATCAGCAAAAAATTGCTGAGAACGAAAACCGCTTTGAGACTCTACTGACCGAGTCTAGAGCCGATAGAATCGAATCTCGGCGTCGATTTGAGGAAGAACGCGCAGAACGGCAGCGCCTGCTCAATGAAGAGCGTGAAGAACGACTGCGCCAATTCGAGGCCCAAAGCGCAGAACGGCAGCGTCAATTCGAAGCTGAGCGTGAAGAACGACTGCGCCAGAATGAAGAATGGCAGCGTCAGATTACCGCCCAGAATCAAGTTATTCAGGCGTTACTCATGCAGATAGCAAACAGTAACAACCGGATAGATAGATTAGAAGCGAGCTGACTATAGAAAAGCCTCAGCGCTTAAAAGCAGTTAGGGCGATCCAATCGGTCGGTGGAAATGTAGCCTTCCTGTCCATTGTCTAGCAGAACTTTTGTCCAACTGCCGTCAGTCCCGATAAAGTGCACCTCGGTTCCATTGGGAACAGCGGTGATCACTTCTCCGTTGGGCGATCGCCGCATATTAGCAAACGTATCCTGCGGATCTTGCACCTGATAGCGAGCGAGATAGATCAGATCTCCCCAGACGTATCCCCAGGTGCTCGTATCGAGGACGAAAACATAATTCCAACCGGGGACTGCGCCTGCTGGCCCTTCTCTCTGTAGCAGGCTCAAATTGGGCAACTGGTCGATGATGCGGCCATCGGGGCGATCGCGCAAATTAACCGACGTATCTGCCGGATCGTAAGCAACCATGTTGAAGCAGGCGTCGATGGTATCCCTCTCTTTTAATTCAGAGCCGGGCACTGGGCTCTGCGCTGTTGTCTCTTCTATTGAATTAGCTGGACTCTGCACCACTATTGACTTTTCTGGTGGCTCGATTGAAGGCGACAATTCGACGGCTGGCTGAGCGCAGGCTAGCAACCCAACTGCCAAGCTAGCAACCGCAGCAGGGAGAAAGTAACGATACGAATTCATAGCATTGACCTTCCGTTTACAAGGAGCCGGTGAACAAGTCAGTTCATAGAAAGAACCGCACAAAAAGGAGATCCACAGCCGTCTTTTGACTTTCCTAATTTTGCCGACTCTGTTCAATTTGCTGCTGCATGATTTTGACAGAGGTTGCTGGTGCTTGGCAGCTCAATCCTTGACAGACGAGTGCTACCGTACCTGAGGGCAAATTGGGTTCGAGCTTGAGCATGGCGGTCGGAAGCGGTTGCTTCGATAGCTCGGAGATCTGCTCCGCAGAGGTACGAATCAGCACCGGATGAGTTAACCAGTTGAGCGCATTCAGCAAGCTCGGGCAACCTCTAGTGGAGCGTCAAGTCTTAATTTGAGGGTAAATGGAAATCAGTTTACACCGAGCATCCTCGACTTTCATCTGCCAGTCAACCCCACGTTGAGTGTTGTTGATATCCGTTGACCAAGCTGAAATTTCGCTGCGGATGGTT
>JBBQAC010000125.1:0-12552 GCA_038315915.1 Phormidesmidales cyanobacterium | reverse complement strand
CTAGATAGTGAACTCCGGCAGAAAATGGGGGAGGCGGCAGTCAGAGCTGCTCAGTCGATCAATTATGTGGGGGCAGGCACGGTGGAGTTTTTGGTGGATCGCACCGGCTGCTTTTACTTTATGGAGATGAATACTCGCATTCAGGTAGAGCATCCCGTCACTGAGATGGTGACTGGGATCGATCTGATCGCAGAGCAAATACGGGCGGCTCAGGGTGATCGCCTCCTATTCACTCAAGACGACATTCAACTGCGCGGCCACGCGATCGAATGCCGCATTAACGCGGAAGACCCAGAGCACAACTTCCGCCCCAATCCCGGTCGGATTAGCGGCTATCTGGCCCCCGGCGGGCTTGGGGTGCGAATGGACTCCCATGTCTATACCGACTATGAAATCCCGCCGTATTACGACTCGCTGATTGGTAAGCTGATTGTGTGGGGGCCAAACCGAGCAACCGCCATTCGCAGGATGAAGCGAGCCCTGCGCGAATGTGCAATTACTGGCCTTCCTACCACCATTGGCTTTCACCAAAAAGTACTGGAGCATCCCGATTTTCTGAAAGGAGAAGTCTATACCGACTTCGTAGCAGCCATGATGGAATAAAGACGCCAGGAAAAAATGACGACCCGCGAAGCAACCGGCAAGCTGACCTGATTGCCAGGTTAAGCAGCGGCGTTATCTTCGGTAAAGGTCACCGTATAAAGCTCTACGAGAGCTGCACCTTCGACCTTCGCCGCCAAGCTGACCAGGCGATTGAGCAGAACCCGCGAAGAGACAACACCGGTCAAAATCACAACACAGCCGCGCTGACGCACCTTGAGCTGCGAGACTTCGTCACCCACGGCCTGACGAAAGCACTGTCCTACACGATTAGCGAGACCGTTATAGTCATACTCGCCCTGAACGCCAATCCGTTCTGGTGGGCTCTGCCGGAAGCTTTGAATCGAAAAGCCAGCAGTGACCGCACCGAATGGCTTGTTAGCTGCTGGAATCAACACCACTGAAGATTCACCTAATACACTCATGGTTTTTCACTCCTGAACCAAAATGTAAAAGATACGGGGCTATGACGTATAAATTATCATTTCCCTGTATCCGTAGCCATTCGTGACCCTGCACGATGGCTAACTATTCATACGTAGCTTTCATCAAAAAGATGCAAAGATCCGCATAGTCTTTACAAACTTCTGCAAAAGGGATAGCTTTACCCTCTCTCTTAAAGAATTAGCAAAAATTGTATAGAGAATACAGAGAAAATTACGTATTTTTTGATACTGCCTGTGCCTACTCTTCAAAAATGCCGTATTTCCACTGGAAACAGGCGTTCATTTGAACAAAAATAGTCACCTTTCATGAAAATATCGTGAAGTTTTAACGAGCCCTGCTAGTCAGGGCCAGATCTTTAAATTGTCTACTGGGTTTGTGCGCAGTCTATTTTTGCAGTAGGACCACAGCATAAGCCGCAATTCCTTCTTCCTGGCCGAGCGGGCCAAGTTTTTCGTGGGTGGTAGCCTTAATTCCAATCTGCGTCGGTTCAATCTCTAAAGTAGTCGCTAGGCGATCGCGCATTGCCGATATATACGGTTTGAGCTTTGGCTGCTCGGCGACGACCACCGTGTCAATGTTGCTGATATGCCAGCCGTGACCCTGCACAAGCTGATGCACCTGAGCTAACAGCACCTGACTGTCCGCGCCTGCCCACTGCGGATCGCTCGGCGGAAAATAAAGGCCAATATCACCCAAGCTCAGCGCCCCCAATAAGGCGTCCATAATGGAGTGGGTAAGCGCATCGGCATCGCTATGTCCGAGCAACCCATACTTGTGAGGAATTTCTACGCCGCCGAGGATAAGCTTACGCTCAGTCGTCAGGCGGTGAATGTCATAGCCGTTGCCGATGCGAATGTTCATAACTTTGGAGGCGACAAGTAAGCAAGAAGATAGCGGCCTAACGGGTTCTCGAAAGCGCTAAGAAGCAGAATTTTGCCAGCGCTCAAACAGGTCAGGGCGACGCTGCTGCGTCCGTTCGATCTGCTGCTGCTCTCGCCAGCGAGCGATCGCCCCATGATCGCCCGACCTTAACACTTCAGGCACGGCCCACTGCCGAAACTGAGCGGGCCTTGTGTACTGGGGATAGTCTAGCAGGTGAGTTTCAAAGCTTTCATACTGAAGCGACTCAGACTTGCCCACAGTCCCTGGGATTAGCCGAACGACACCGTTAAGCAACGTCAGAGCTGGAATTTCGCCCCCGGTCAGGACAAAATCACCCAAAGAAATCTCTCGGGTCACCAGATTGAGCACGCGCTCATCGACCCCCTCATAGTGACCGCAAATAATCACGAGCTGATCGTACTCGGTAGAGAGCTGCTTGAACAGCGCCTGATCCATCGTCTGACCCTGAGGCGTCATCAAAATCACTTCGCGCCGGGGCTTTTGGGGCAATGACTCAACCGCAGCAAAAATAGGCTCCGGCTTCATCACCATACCCACACCGCCGCCGTAGGGAATATCGTCTACCCGGTGATGCTTATCGGTAGTGAAGTCGCGCGGGTTGGTAATCTGCACCGATACGAGCTGACGCGCTATGGCCCGGCCCATGAGGCTAGAAGCCAGCGGTGAAGTAAAAAAGTCAGGAAAGAGGCTAACAATATCGAATCGTAAGGGCGCAGAAGAATCCATAGGGAGAGGCGCTGCGGCAAAAAGCACGTCAAGACCTCACAGGATACTACACCCACTGCCCACGTATAGGTCAGATCTACCCGCTATGCCAGCAGAACATTTGAGTCCAAAACAACCCCCTGCCACCTGTGCGCATCGTATGCTACATTTTATAAGCTGTAGATGGCAGGGGTCAGTGCCCGAGTGGTTAATGGGGGTGGACTGTAAATCCACTAGCTATGCTTACGCTGGTTCGAATCCAGCCTGGCCCACCATCTTTGCAGCCTCGGTTAGCAGCCTTAGTTATAACTGCCCATGTGGCTCAGTGGTAGAGCACACCCTTGGTAAGGGTGAGGTCACGAGTTCAATCCTCGTCATGGGCTTTTTCATCTCCAATCCGCGCTCATTCCACCACGCGCAGGCGACCTGCGTTCAGCGCCTCATAGATTTTGTTAATCAGCACCTCGTCCGCAGCACTAATCTTGCCGCTGGCAAACACCGTCATCAAAAAAACCTGGTCGGTTCGCGTAATCTGGCGAGTTGCAAATATTCTAGAAACTCTCTCTTCAACAGACGGCATAGATTATTAGCGGCGATCGCTTGCGAAACAGCGTAAATTATTGAGGTATTTATAAGAGCAGGTTCACAGTCTTAGAATGCCCGAATTCTCTGCGCTAAACACGGCATTAAAAAGGCCGCAGCTCTCAAGCAAAACGGCCCTCTCTTCCAACGCTGTCAAGTCGCTACACGGCGACCTACACCGCAGCTAGTTCAGGCACAGGTCGCTTGCTGTTGCGAATGTCACTGATTGCCTTGGCGTAGTCATCCGCTTTAAACACCGCTGAGCCTGCCACCACTGCATTGGCACCTGCTTCCAGCACCTGCCAAGTGTTGTGAGACTTCAGCCCGCCGTCTACCTCAATCCAGGGGTCGAGGCCACGCTCTTCACACATCGCTCTGAGCTTGCGGATCTTGGGGATGACACCAGGAATAAAGCTCTGTCCGCCAAAGCCCGGGTTTACGCTCATAATCAGCACCAGATCGCACAGATCCAGGGAATATTCAATAAGATCCAGGTTGGTGCCGGGGTTCAGGACGACGCCTGCTTGCTTGCCGCACTCTTTGATTTGGCCGAGCGTCCGGTGCAGATGCGGCGACGCATTGTGCTCACAGTGCACAGAGATAATATCAGCGCCGGCTTTAGCGAAGTCTTCTACGTATTTTTCAGGCTCCACAATCATCAGATGAACGTCGAGCGGCTTATCGGTCATGGGGCGAACCGCCTCGACAATCATGGGGCCAATGGTAATGTTAGGCACAAAGCGACCGTCCATCACATCAATATGAATCCAGTCGGCACCCGCTTTGTCAACCGCGCGAATCTCCTCTCCCAAACGGCTGAAATCAGCAGACAAAATCGACGGTGAAATTACAATGGATTTATCGGAGTGAATATTTGCCATAGGGGAGCGGCCTCTCGCTAGGGGATGTTTTCTATAGATCTATATCTATATTATGTGGCTATCGTAACAAAATATTTATCTGGCTTATCGTTTCAACAAAATAATTCTAACCGGCGGCTCAAGCCTGTAAGGCTATGGCTAATCGCGTTTAACAACGGCTTACCATCGTCCTAACAATTGAGCTACAGTTGCTTTATTATTCTTTCACTTTAAATATTGTCGTTACATGGCGCACCTGATAGGAAAAATGGGCAGATCCTTACGGCAGCAAGGCAGGCACCTCGGGAATCAGACCGCTACAAGCGCCACCAAACGTCGCTGGAGACGCCTGAGTAGTCTGGGTTTTGGGTTAGGAGCAATTGCCTTAGGGTTACCTGCCCTGGCCCTTTCAGATTCTGCTGGCAGTGATGGCATCGACGCTCGTCGGCTACAGACTGCGCCCTACAATCTGACCGGACGCAAAATCGCCATCGGCCAGGTAGAAATTGGGCGACCAAGCCAGTTCGGTATCGACAAAATTGCCGGTGAAAACATGGTGGTGCGGGTGGGCCGCATCTTTGAGCTAGATGAGCCAGCGATCGCCAATGAATCGGTCGATGGCCATGCAGCTAACGTTGCCAGCGTCATGATCAGTCAGGATAAAATGCTGACTGGGGTTGCCCCGCAAGCCTTTCTCTACTCTGCTGCGATCGGCACCCTGACTGAATTTACCGGTCAAAAAGAAGAATGCCTCGCCTCTCAGCACGTCGCCCTGCAAAACAGCGGCGATGTCCGCGCCATTAACTTCAGCTTTGGCGAACCGCTCAGCCGCGACCCCCGGCCCAACGCCTCACTCGACGGCAACGCCCTACTCACTCAGTGCATTGACTGGTCTTCGCGGGTGCACAAGCTGCTGTATGTGATTGCCGGAAACCAGGGACGGGGCGGCATCCCGATCCCGACTGACAACTTTAATGGGGTCAACGTCGCCTACTCTACTCGTGTAGACGGTAAATTTGTCCGGGTGGATTCGGCTAACTTAGGCAGCGAACCGACAGGCTCACCCAACGGTCTGGCCCCCGAATCGAACGTCGGCACTCGGCGCTCGATTGATCTGGTCGCACCGGGCAGCGAAATTGAGATGTTTAACCCCGACGGTGGGCGCACCATTAGCAGCGGCACCAGCTTTGCGGCCCCGCATGTGGTAGCGACTGTGGCACTTTTGCAGGAGTTTGGCGATCGCCAGTTCCGCGCAGGTGCCAGCAACTGGAGCCTCGACTCCCGCGAGCCTTTGGTGATGAAGTCAGTCATCCTCAACGCTGCCGACAAGCTGCAAGATCCGGGTGATGGCTCGCTGTTAGGCATGAGCCGTACCCTGCTTGACAAAAGCGGAAAAGACTGGACACAGTCTGATGCTTATAGCGACCAGCGCATTCCCCTCAACGCCGAGCTAGGAACCGGTCACCTCAACGCTTTTCGAGCTTATGAGCAGCTCGCAGGCGGAGAATGGGCCCCCGGAACGGTCGCCCCCATCGGCTGGAACTACAGCAGCCTGCCAGAAACCGGTAGCGCTGAGGATTATATCTTCGAGCAGCCACTTAAAGGCGGTAGCTACATCAGCGCCACTCTCTCCTGGGAGCGCACAGTAAACCTCAATTCTAGTGACGAATACTACGATCTGAATGAAAGCTTTACCGGTGAAGCCCTCAGCAACCTGGATCTGTACCTGCTTCCTGCCGATACCGACGATATCAGCCAGAGCGTATGGTCTTCAGTCAGTGCCGAAGATAGCCTAGAGCATATTTTTATTCCTATTCCTGCTGACGGGCGTTACAAGCTCAGAGTCGTCCAGCAGCAGGCGACCAGTGGCGCTCAGCCCTACGCCCTAGCCTGGTGGACAGCCCCGCAGCAGTAGGGACAGTAAAGACAGGCTAGAACGCAAAAACTGAGCGCGTCCATAGCCCACATCAAGGCTTTACGATCCCCCCGGTTTCAGTCAGGATTGCGTGAACTAATAGATAGACAAGTCTGGATTGACAGGTGAAAAAGGCACCTTAGCGATACGGCTAGTCAAGCTGAGTCGAGAGTTTCTCGTCGCTTCGCCTGGTCAGCCCTCGTTACGAGGGACACCACACTTCACTGGAATCGCACTCACCTACTATGAAATTCACCTATCTCGCGCTGGGGGCTGCTTTGCTCACAGGGACGATAACGGCCCCTGCCCTGGCAAGTACTTACAGCACTTCTGGAGATGTCACTGTATTTGACTCTAACGGCACTCAAACCTTCTTGGCTCCCGGGCCGACCGATCTTAGCCGCATTCTCAGCGGTAGCGCCACCGCACCCGGGGGCAATGTGGAACTCAATGACGGCTCTGCCAGTGCCAATCTATCTGCGCCTGCTAATACGCTAACGGCCTCCCTCAACAGCGGTCGGCAGGTCACTTTTAGCAGCCTCACAAATAGTGACTGGTTTGGCAGCAATAACCTGGCCCAGCGCTGGTTTTCTGGTGCCATGGATGTTTATGGCAGCACTATCACCAGTCGTTTTACGACCTACCTCAGGACTCAGGGCTACAGCGCAACACAGGCAACTTTGGCCGCTAGCAACAGCAATAATATATTCAACGCCTTTTCTACCGCTGGCGGCTTTGCCCGACTGAGCGATCCCAATATTGCCTACGTCAGTGAGTCTAGCGCGGGCGTTACCTTTGGCTTAGCCGGTCACAGCGACGCAGGCAATATCAATAGCCTGCTGAGCGGGCTTTATGCTAGCGAAGTTGTCAAAGTCAGCTTGAAGGGCAACACCAACTATTACTACAGCTTTGCTCAGCCTACTCGTTCGGGCCAGACTTCTCGGGAAGATGGTGTTTCTCATGCAGGCAACTACGAATTTTCCATCGTCGATCCAATTGATTCTCAGCCCGTGCCAGAGCCGACTACACTACTGGGACTTTTGGCGCTAGGAGGATGGGCAGCTACAAGCAAGCGCAAGTCCGCTGTCTAAAGCTGAGTGCCATTTGGCGAATAATGCTGGAACAG
Organism: Phormidesmidales cyanobacterium; assembly: GCA_038315915.1. Taxonomy (GTDB): domain Bacteria; phylum Cyanobacteriota; class Cyanobacteriia; order Phormidesmidales; family Phormidesmidaceae; genus Phormidesmis. The sequence continues at coordinate 5,414 of JBBQAC010000125.1, read as the reverse complement.
TCTGACGTTAATGGTAGAAAGTGGGCTGAAGCCTTTTCCTTCTGCCATTGACCGCATGTCCTTGCTCAGCTGAGCGCTATCGTGACTTTGTAGAAGTCACAAAACCATCGACGGTCAGCATTTTGGGGCTGTGTCTGGCTCTATCAAAGGGATCTCCGTCGTTAAGTCCTTAATGGGCAAGTTTTCATTGATTTCATTAATTTGAAATTGTTCGGCTTCATTGATACGACCAATGTAGTTGCCCAAAATTTGACCTAGCTCGGGCGAGTAAAAGCGGTGCAGGCTGTAGTTGGGCGTGGCCGGAAAGCCTCGTCGCTTTTTGTGCCGTCCGCCCGCACCGGGATCAAAGATTTGAATACCGTTGGCAATAGCCCACTCAATTGGCTCGTAGTAGCAGGCGCTAAAGTGCAGGTTGTTGTATTCCTCGAACGATCCCCAGTAGCGACCGTAGAGGCGATCGCCCTTCGTCAAACAAAAGGACATGCCAACCGGATCGGGGCTTTCTGCTGTGTAGGCAGCGAAGATGACAACGCGGTCGCGCCAGGCCGAATGAAGCTGCGAAAAGAACTTCCGCTTAAGATACTTGCTGCCCCACCAGCCAAACTTGTCACAGGTATCGCTATAAAAGTCGTACACCTTTAAGCACATCTCAGGCGTCAGGCTCTCACCGGTATGCACCTCAAAGTGAATTCCCGCCTTTGCTACTGACTTACGCTCTCGCTTGATATTGCGCCGCTGATTCGCATTAAACTGTGCCAAATAATCGTCAAAGTTGCTAAAGTCCCGGTTCTGCCACACATAGCTGTGATGCAACCACTTATGAAAGCCCAGCGCCTCCATCTGCGCCTGCCACTGCGGATCGACATAGAGAAAATTACAGCCCGAAATCTGATTCTTCAGGCAAAAGTCATCAATGATATTCACCATGAGCTGCGTGATTGCCGGTTCATCCTCAGTCGGGGCTATCAAAAAGCGGTAGCCCTCTGCCGGGGTGAACGGCGACATGCCTAGCAGTTTTGGGTAATAATCTACCCCGAGTCGTTCTGACAGTTCTGCCCACTGATGGTCAAATACAAACTCACCGTAGCTATGTCCCTTCAGGTACAGCGGTGCTGCCGCTACTAAAATATCGTCGCGCCACAGCGTCAGGTGGTTGGGCACCCAGCCCGTTTTAGGGCCAGTGCTGCCCGAGGTTTCCATATTATTGAGCCAGGCCCACTCCAGCGCGGGCGTAGGCAGCGGTACAGCCATCGCATCCCACTGCTGAGCAGGAATATCTGCAAGGCGACCCATCCAACGGGCGGTGTACTGCACTGAGGGAGTTGTCACAAGTGATAGGGCGGTAAGGGCTCTATACAGCGTAATAGAAGTTTTTAGAGATGGGGAGGTAAAAACTAAACTCTAACGCTGTAATGCAAAAACACCTCATCTCCTTCACAGCGAGCAGACCGCAGCTTCAAGGCTAGGGCCGCTGACAACGCGAAGCCGATGCCTTCTACCGGACTAGGAGCTGTTTTGCCCCCGATCAGCAGCGGGCAGAGAGTCAGGTAAAGCTCATCGACTAATCCATTATGCAGCAGCGAAGCGACCAGTTCGCCTCCACCCAGAACGCTCAAATGCTCAATCGGCGGGCGGTTGGCAGTCGGCATACGGAGTTCGCCCATGATCGCAGGCCAGTTCAGCGGCTCGCTACTGACCAGAATCTGATCAAAAAGCATCTGCTCAGTAGCTTCAGCCACGCTTGACTGCCAAACCTTCTGGCCTAGTGGCGTTGTCATCAGCCAGCGAGGAACAGGTTGGCGAAAGAATCGCCACCGCCAGTCGAGGTTGCCGGAGGCTGAGCAAACCATTTGAATAGGCTGATCCGGCTGCTGCCGCTGTCGTCTTTCATCAATCAAATGGGGATTTGAAATCGGTAGCGTCGTGCCATAAGCTCTGAGTGTGCCTGCCCCAAACAAAGTGGCGTCAGCTTTGGCGATTTGCGCTTCGAGATGCGCTTTGTCTGCTGAAGATGAAAATCGTGCGGCAGAACGGTGAGTATCTGCAATTTTGCCGTCAGCGCTCATGGCGAGCACCACCACCACATGGGGACGGGCCACATGGAGACAGACTGAGTCCTGCCGGGTTACAGCGCTATTTAGGATTGCTTCACCTGGCACCAATAGTCCTACCTAGCCTTGTATAAAGGCTTTGCTATCAAAGACCTTTCTATCAAAAATAGTTGTAATTTATAGATGACTCTTCACAATTGGTAAAGAGTAAGCCTAACTTTGGGGATTTTCCTACAAGGGTGCGAATCAGGCAGATAAACTAAAATAGTGACAGCCATACCGAGGCGTTCAGGATAAATACTTAGGCGTATACCTTTTTTTGTCTAACGATCTCAGTATTTTTGCTGACTGAATTGAGGCCTTTCTGTCAACACCAGTGCGGTCACGTTCTAGCGATCGCACAATCCCCAACAGTCGTGATCAAGCGTTTATTTCTTATGCTTCCTGAAAGTAGCCACTTCGAGACGTGCAGTCTCTATTCTCATGGCTAACCGTCCGCGCTCATTCCGGCGCAACCTACTGCTCAAGATTCTGGCTTTCAGCGTACCCATTTTGCTGATCGGGCAGGCAGTCGCGCTGCGCAAGGCCAGAACCAGTCTGCTCAAGACAGCTCGCCAAAATTTAACCAGTAGCGCCATTCGCAAAGCCGAAGAGTTAGAAACCGGTATTCAATCAGTTGAGGCCGATCTCGATCTGCTCGCTCGAACTGAAGCCTTTCAATCAGGTGACAGTCGACGCATTGAGCAAGTCATCTCCAGCTTTACCGAAGATATTCCCTACACCGTGAGCTGTGTTGAGCTCATTGCACCCCGAGCCGAAACAGCGGTACTCAATACCTGTCGCCGCTCTATTATCCCTAGCACTAAGCAGGTGCCCTGGCTCCAAAACGGTAGCGTCGAACAACCAGATTTCTATGTCTTTTCGCCGGGGCCAGAGTCACCCACTGCCATGCCAGCCTCTGCGGATCGCGCTTTGGTCAAATTCATCATAGCCAGTCCTATCTATAACAAGGATGGCAGTTTGCGCTATACGCTGGCGATGGAGGTCTGCCTCTATCAGCTTCAAGACACCAATAATCTTTCGCTGGTTGGTGAAACGGTTGTCATTGATCCCGAAAATATTGTCGTCACCCACCCTGATCCCAATCAGGTGGGTAAAAATATCGCTGAGCTCCGTGATTTTGATAAGCTGCGCAGCATCGTCGGTAGCGTGAATGCGGGTCAAAGCCACTTCGCCCATCTCTTCCGGTTTTTGCCTGGGAATGGCCACGAGTGGCTAGTGGGCTATAGCGGATTCGAAGTGCCCGTCAGTCCCAAGCAGAACAGCGTGTGGACGGTACTGACTGTCACCCCTATTGATAATGCGCTTTTCGGCTTGAATGAGATCCGTAATGTGCTGTTTGTCTTTACCTTGGGTCTGTTGGCCGCTAGCACCCTATTAGCCCTGTACATTGCCCGTAGTCTTTCGCTCCCAATTGAGCGCCTGATTCGCTATACCCAAGATGTAGACGATCTCTCTCAGCTCAAATCCGCTCCTCATAGCTCACATATTTGGGAGCTTGACTACTTGGGTACTGTGATTGAACGCATGTTGCTACGGCTAGAGGAAAACTCCGCTGAGCTGCGCCGCGCCTGGAAAGACGCTCAAGTTGCCAACCAGCTTAAAAATGAGTTTTTGGCTAATACCTCACATGAACTGAGAACGCCGCTCAATGGCATTATCGGTTCCATTCATGTCATTCGAGATGATCTTTGTGACAGCCGCGCTGAAGAGATGGAATTTTTACAGCAGGCGGACAAGGCAGCTTTTCACCTGCTATCGGTGATTGAAGACATTTTAAGCATTGCCAAAATCGAGGCAGGGACGCTGGATGTCAACATTATTCCAGTTGATCTCAATCATATTCTCCAGGAAGTTTTGGAGATGCAGGCACTACAAATTCAGCAAAAGGGGTTACACCTGATTCGCCCGGAACTCACAGAGCAAATTATGATTCCAGTTGATCACTCGCGTTTCAAGCAGGTGTTGCTCAATGTGCTCTCTAACGCTGTCAAGTTTACAGACGAAGGCTCTATTGCGGTTAGTGTGACAACGAATGAAAGCTTTGAGGACAATGCTGGTAATGGGGCAGAGGGTACGGCTGAAATTTTTATGCCCGCTGAGCCCTGGGTAAAAATTACGGTTCGAGATTCTGGGATTGGCATCGATCCTAAACACCGAGCCAAACTCTTTAAGCCGTTTGTGATGATAGACGGCTCGCATACGCGTCCCTATGAAGGAACGGGGCTGGGATTGGCTATCTCACAAAATTTTATGCGCTTGATGCAGGGCGATATAGCCCTCCGCAGCGATGGCATTGGTAAAGGGACGACCGTTACAATCGTCGTTCCCCGACTGGGAACGATAGCTTCAGCGGAAAGCGACGATTCGGCTGCAAGACCTGAGAAAACGGGTGGGTTTGAGAGTACTGCCGCCGACAATCAACCGGCCGTCTTCTTCTCTAGTGGTCAGTAGGTAGATAATGTCAGGGGCATAGTTAAGGTGTCCAGTCAGGATGCCCAGTCAGGATGCTAAGACGGCTTCTATGGCTTCTATAGTCGTATGATAATCGGCGTCAGCGACGGCTGGGTGACTGTCTGTAGAGCTTGTTTCTAGGCCTAGTGCAATCCAGGAACGACAGCCCCCGTAGGCGGTTTGCCAGGGTAATATGACTGGCTCAGGTAGGCGATAAGCTCGTAGCACCAATACATACAGTGGCTGTTTAGGTTTCCAGTTCAGCCGCTCTTGAGCAAGCTGGGGCTGCCAAATGTGAAAGGCCGCAAGCGCAGCGACTTTATCGGCATCGTCAGTCAAAAAAATATGGGTGATGTCTGCCCAGGCTTTAATCGCAATTTTTTCCGGGTGCCAGCCGTTTGGTACCGTTTCTACGGCTTCTCGATACTGAGGCTTGAGCAGTTCAGGCCGCTGATGCTCGAAGGTTGGAAATAGGACGACGCGGTCAGCCTCCGCAGAAAATCGGCCCTGGTGCTCTTTGATGCCGCCTTTGCGCAGGAGCAGGATGGTTTCACCTGCGGCCAAGGCGTCCACCGCGACTGACCATTCTTTCAATGCTGTTTCGATTACCATGGGCTATTCCAAGTTTCTGCCGTAGCCAGCTTAAGTTTACTGCGCCCAACCCACAGCCTACTGCGTAATATAAAAATCTGCCCAGGAGAACTGGCTACCTAGTGGAGCGTCAAGTCTTAATTTGAGGGTAAATGGAAATCAGTTTACACCGAGCATCCTCGACTTTCATCTGCCAGTCAACCCCACGTTGAGTGTTGTTGATATCCGTTGACCAAGCTGAAATTTCGCTGCGGATGG
>JBBQAC010000141.1:0-11832 GCA_038315915.1 Phormidesmidales cyanobacterium | reverse complement strand
TCCGATAGCTGTTTGACTTAGCTCAGGATGATTCGCCGCATAGTTCGTTGGTGAACCTATCAGCGGGCTGTCACGGTCAAATGCGTACATTACAATGGTCTCAATGCCATACTCCAGGCTAGCTAGAGATCATAATGGTTTATGTATAGAAATGCCAGAGCGAGAAGACGTTTCAGCCTATTTCGCATTCTCTGGTGGGTAGTCCGCTTCTTTTTTGGGCTATGGGTGTCGTTGGCACTGATAGTCCTACTGCTGCGGTTCGTGCCTCCGCCTACTACCAGCTTCATGATCCAAACTGGCCTTCGCAACGGTCTCTACGCCTACCGCTGGCAGCCCTATGAACAAATTGCACCCAGTATGGCTCTTGCCGCGATCGCTGCCGAAGACCAACGTTTTCCCATGCACAGCGGGTTCGACATAGAGGCTATCAACACGGCTATTAGAGATGCCGAAAACGGGGCTAGCCTGCGCGGGGCTAGCACTATTACCCAGCAAGTTGCCAAAAACCTGTTCCTCTGGCCAGGGGGCGGCTTCGTGCGCAAAGGTATAGAAGCCGGGCTGACCTTCCTGATAGAGCTGATGTGGAACAAACAGCGAATTTTAGAAATGTATTTGAACATTGCACAGTTTAGCGATCACACATTCGGGGTAGAAGCCACCAGCCAGCAGTTTTTTCAAATCTCCGCTCAGGATCTTACCGCTGAAGACGCTGCCCTCCTCGCGGCTGTACTACCCGGCCCAGAACTATACAGCGTAGAAGCCCCTTCTTGGGAAGTGCTCGACCGTCAAAACTGGATTCTCACCCAGATGAACCAGCTTGGTGGAGAAGCTTATCTTCAGCATCTGTATGATGGCTCCTAAATGGGGTTTGAGTAGTGTCGCGATGTTATTGGTACGCTATTTAGCTTACATACGAGATTCATTCACAGCGAACAGAGCGAGCTTGATCGCAATTGCAAAGTCCACAATCTCAGTGGTATATGCAAAGGGTTACTGCTGATTGGCTAAGATAGGAGCAGCTAAAACCTACAGAACTTGATCAGCAATGTCTACGGTAGAGAAAATTGAAGCCGAAATTCTCAAGCTTTCGCCTCAAGAGCTGAGCAAGCTTGCTGATTGGGTTTTAGAACTGGATGAACGCCGCTGGGACGAGCAGATAGAGAAGGATGCTGCTGCTGGCAAACTGGACTTTCTTGCACAAGAAGCCCGAGAAGATATGAATGCTTTCTATATTCCTTTGCGTCTATGAAACGGGTTATCCGGCTGTTTCCCCAGCGCCGTCAGGCCATTAACCGTGAGGAAATAGATGAATGCTATGCGCGATCGCCCGAAGGCCATGCCATTATCCGCCTGCGCCTGAATTCACCCGCTGCCCTGCTGATGCCCTTCGAGAGCTTCCCGGTCAACTTCGGCAGCGAAGAGAATGAAAAAAATTCTCCCGTTCTCAATCTCAATCAGGACTTTGTCGACTATCTCTTCGCCCGCATCGCCGAACTCGGTGACGAACCCTTGCTGCTGCGAGTGACCCTACCAGACACAGATGACTCTCCACCGGAATTCTCTGTTCAGGCTCTACACAGCGCCATTCAGCGCTACTTCGCCTATGTAGAGAGCGTTCGCCGCCAGAGCTTGAAGAAACTCGCCTGGGACGCGGCCTTACTGGGCCTGTTGGGTTCAGGGGCGTTGGGGCTGTCGGCGTTTCTAGAAGTTCGCAATGCGGCTGTTGAAACCGGAATGGGGCTGTTGCTCGTGAGTCAGGGAGTGACAGTCTTCGGCTGGCTGACCTTTTGGGAAGCGCTGGCCAATGCGCTTTGGAACTGGCGACCGCTGTACCGGCAGTTGCGGATGTGTCAGCGTTTGCAGCTAGCAAAGTTAGAACTCGCTGCCGATACATCCTGAATCAACCTGACGCTGGTAGTTCTTCCAAAAATAAATGAAGCGGCAACCTCTCTAACCTTAAACCAGACGCTCTAAACTAGGAGAGTCTCGTATGCGCTTCTACTCTCGTCATCATTTTTTATGCTTTCTCTCGAAAATACAGCTTCTCAAAATTCTGACTCGCAAACGCTGATGCCGACGGTAGGTGTCAACTGGTCTAAGAAGGAAGCGATCGCTGCCCGCGCCCGTATCGTCGGCGAACGTATCATCCTCAAAGGACTCGAAAAAGTTGAGCCGCTAGCGACTAATCCTTTGATCATTCGAGCAGGAGCCACAGGCTGCGCGGTGCTCTTGCGCTACGGCATTATCGTGACCTTTGATCTGAGCGCTGAGGAAGAGAGCGAGCTGATTGAGAATTTGCGGCCACACATTCGCGAACCGCTGCCCTCGAATATTTCTGAAGAATTGGCGATCGCCTTTCGCCCCCAAGCCCCAGAACATCCCCCAGAACGCCCCAAAGAACGACTGGAAGGCAATACCCTCTGGCTACAGGAATGCAGCGCCGAACGCCTGCAAATTGTCGCCGAAGCCCTGGGTAAAAGCGTCGCCTTAGACTACTACGAAACCGAAGTATCGAGCCTGTTCGAGCGCATCAAGCCCTTTACCACCGCGATTCAAGGGAAGAACCTGCGTCCGCCCAAAGAGAAAGAATTGCTCAGCTATATCGGCGGCACACTGCTGATTCAGCAAAAAATGCTGGGCATCGTCGAAGTTGGAGAAAAGCCCGACCCGGTTTGGGACTACCCGGAACTAGACCGACTGTATTTGCGGCTGGAAAACGAGTACGAACTGCGAGAGCGTTTGGTCGCCCTGGAGCAAAAGCTGGCACTCGTTTCTAGAACCGTCGAAACCGCTCTAGGCGTATTGCAGCGCGACAGCAGCCACCGAGTGGAATGGTACATTGTCATTTTGATCGTAGTCGAAATCGTCCTGTCGATTTACGACATGTGGTTCCGGCATTGATGCCAGATGGCGTCTTTATTGGTTGCTACTACTGCACCGGCACAAAGTCATAGCCGGTGCCAGAGCGATCACCTTTTACAACGGTGACGAGCTGTGAGGATTGGTTGCGATCGCCCGTTGGGAAAAAGCTCACCGTCCCCGTCGCGCCTTGCAGGCTGAAGCTCGAATCAGATAGGGCCGCTGCTACCCCCGCTCGGGTCGGGTCTTGGGCGATCGCTTCTGCTAGCGCCAACGTGGCATCGTAAGCCATTGCCGTTCGCCAGTTCACATCGCCGCCCCAGAGCTGCCGCGACTCGCGCACAAACGGGCTTTGCTCGTCGCTGAGAATGTGCCAGGGAACAGCGATAGTCAGCCCCAGCGCATTTTCGCGGCCCTCATCGAGAACGTTGGGATTGTAGAGGCCGTCGCTGCCGACCATGGGCAGCGATCGCTGATTCACATTAATAATTCGGTTAGAGGTGCCCACCGTATCCACCGTCAGCGCCAGCATAATTACATCGGCCCCTTTGTCTTTTGCTTCCTGTAGTGCCCTGCCGACGCTAAAACCCGGTTGGCTAATATCAAACTCGGCCACGACTGCACCGCCATTGCTCAGCAATTCAGTTGTAAATTCTGACCTGACCGACTGACTGTAGGTGCTTTCGCCGACGTGGAAAATGACGGCCTGCTTTTTGTTGAGCGTATTGAGCACGTACCGGGAGAGGGTAGCGGCGGCAAGGCGATCGCTCGGCACCGTCCGAAAAATATAGTCGCCCGCATTGGCAATTTTCACAGCGGTACTGGTCGGCGAGATCATCGTCAGCTTTCCGGCTTCGTACACCGCTGCTGCTGCCAGGGTCGTATCGCTGGCAAAGTGACCGACTACGCCCAGCACGTCTTCATTGTTCACCAGCGCTGTCGCGATCGCCTTTGCCTGTTCATCACTGCCATTGTCATTCAGCACCAGCACCTTCAAAGGTGTTCCGCTGATGCCGCCTTCCTCATTGATTTCGCTTTGGGCCTCAGCCACGCCGCGCAGGATCTCCAGCGCCGGGTTGATCACGGTACCGGCTGGAACTGAAGTTGCGATAGTGTATGCCACTTCGTTGCCGATCCTGGCATTGTTAAGATAAATCAGCGATTCGGGGTCGTTTCTGTTGGCCTGAAGCGCGGCTGCAAATTCGTCTTGAGCAGCCTCGTAATTCCCAGCCGCCAAAGCATCGAGTCCTTTTTGCTTAGGCCCAGAGACTTCGCCGGGTAATATCGATTGCCCCGAACTACCGTCAGCGCCAGCACTATTGCGGTCGGTTGCAGAGCCATCGACCGCTCCCCCAGAGCCGGAGTTTCCAGGGGCACCTGGGCCAAAGAACTGCCCTTTCAGCCACCAGGCACCCCCACCAATAAGCGCAACGGTAATCACTAAAGAGGCCAAAAGGGCCGGAAGCTCATTTCGTTTGGCCATGGGACTAGATAAACCCTGGTTTATAGAGAGGTGTGGTTTAGATTCACATAATACGGGAAACCAAGCGATAAATAAGCCGGAAGATAACGGCGATCGCCACCACCGCGCCGCCAGCCATCACTGCTGTTACCACAATCGCGGTCGGCGCACCGCCTAAAAACGAGTGCAGGGGCGGAAAAAAGATCACCGCTGCCAGCGTCAGTCCGCCAACAATCACCAAATCCATGCCTTCAATCGTGCGGCGTACCTGCAAAAATATTAGCCCGCCCAGCATCGCCAGCCACACCCCGCCACCTAAGAGAGATGTGCCCAAAAGGCTAATAGCAGCGATCGCCAGCAGCCCCCCCTCTGCCCCCGCAAAAGCAGCATTGCCCAAAAAGCGCGGCAGCGAAATTGGCTGGAGAGGAGCGCGAGCAGGCGGTGGGGTGATCAGTGGCGCAGGTGAGGAGGGCGGGCCAGAAATCGGGCCAGAAGTCGGCGGCGTGGGCGGGCGCTGAGGGACAGGTTGAGGCGGTGCTGCTATCTGAGCATTAGCAGCATTGAGGGCGTCGAGCACGGCTTCGGCATTGGGATAGCGATCGCCCGGCCTGGCCTGCAACATCCGATCTAGCACCTGAGTTAGCCCCGCCGACACCCGCGCATACGGGTGCCACTGCCAGGTATTGTTCGAGCTGTCGCGCAGCTCGCTAGAGTCCTTATCGCTCAGCAACACCACGCAGGTCGCTGCCAGCGCGTACAGATCCGAAGTCGCATCTACCGAGCCATTCATAATCTGTTCCGGCGGCGCGTAGTCCGGCGAGCAAATGGTGGTAGGGCCGCGCTGAATGCCCGTCGGCGTCGTTACCTCTTTGACCGCCCCGAAGTCGAGCAGCGACAGTTGCCCGTCAGTGCCCTGAATAATATTAGAAGGCTTCACATCGCGGTGAATGGTCTGATTGCGGTGAACAAAACCCAGCACGTCGAGCATTGCCCGCAGCAGAGTTTCAACCTCAGCTTCAGAAAACTTACCCTGGCGATGGCGAATCTTTTCGAGATCTTCGCCATCGATAAACTCCTGTACCAGATAAAACAGCTCTTCTGACTGGTGGTTGAGCGGATTGGTCACCGGCAGCGGAAAATAGGCATACAGATTGGGAATCTGCGAATGCCGCCGGCCCAAACGCTCCAAAACTTCAGCTTCTTTGGCAAACAGCCGAAGTGCGGTGGCCATTTGCTTCGGCGTCAGGTTCACAGGCGGCTGAAACAGCTTCACCACACAGCGGCCCTGGCTGACAGAATAAAAGCTGGGAGAATCAAAGTCTCGCGCCAAAAACGCCGTCCCAAAACCGCCCTGCCCCAGTACGCTCACCGGCAGATAGCGACCGCGCAGTATCAACTCCATGCGGCAAGCACTACAGTATTTCGGCTTCAGAGGCCGGGGAATCTTTGGATTGTCGAGATCGGCGAAGGTGTTAATCGGCGAGGGACAGGTCGGACGGGTGCAGTGCAGTTGCATGGGCAAGGATCGCTTAATAGGCCCAAAGACATCAGGCGCAGCCGCTAGCGGCTAGCAGCATCAGCATCAACTGCCGCTTTGGCCTTATCAAGCACTTTAGCAGAGGCTGCCTTAGCCGGGGTGCTCTTAGCAACGACAGGTTTGCTTTCAGCGCTCGCCTTGGCAGTTGCTCTTGTAAAAGCTAGCTCACGGTTGGTGAACTGCGGCAAAATCTCTTTGGTAAAGGCTTCTGCCGCTTTCGAGCGATAGCGATTGGGGTTGAAAATAACCGACAGCGTTCGCTTGACTTCAACCGATTCAATCCGGGCTCTGTGAATCACCCCCATCTGTAGCTCTTTCTCAATCGAAGAAGTCGACGCAAAGGCGACGCCTAATCCCGACTGCACCGCATTTTTAATCGCTTCAATTGAGTTTAGCTCCATCTCTACCCGCAGCCTTCGGGTCTCAATACCGCCTCGGGTCAGCACCTGATCGATCACCTTGCGAATTGTAGACTGAGAGTCGAGCGTGATAAATTTCAGCTTGTAGAGGTCGCTGCGAGCGATCACTTCATTGGTTGCCAGCGGATGAAACACCGGCATGATCAGCGCCAGCTCATCTTCGGCGTAGGGCGCAACTTCTAGAGACTCCTGTAGCTCCAGCGGAATCTCACCGCCGATAATAGCGAGGTCTATCTGGCCATTGGCGACGCTCCAGGCGGTGCGTCGGGTGGAGTGCACATGGAGCTGTACGGCGACTTCAGGATAGCGCTGACGAAATAGGCCAATCATGCGCGGCAGCAGGTAGGTACCGGTCGTCTGACTCGCGCCAATGATCAGCGTGCCGCCCTGAAGATTCTGCAAGTCTTCGATGGCGCGGCAGGTCTCCTGACACAGGCTGAGGATGCGATCGCCATACGCCAACAGCAAATGCCCTGCTTCGGTCAGTTGCGCCCTGCGTCCGCCCCGGTCAAACAGCGGCACATCTAGCTGCCGCTCCAAATTTTGCACCTGCAAGCTCACCGCTGGCTGAGACACATACAGGCTATCAGCCGCGCGCTTGAAGCTACCCTCGGCAGCAATAGCTTTTAAAATGCGAAGCTGATCGAGGGTAAAAGGAAGGTCAGACATGATGGCGTAACCTGGCTAAGCAGGAATCCAGTGAGGATGAGAACGCAGCTCTGGCAAATAATTAAAGACAAGCCTACCGACTACTGGGCCGTTGCCCTTGCGCTCTGATTGCTGCATCACAACTGACGCAACTCTCTCTGAATTTACCAGGATATTGAGATGATTGCTAAAGTATTGATCGCTCAATTCGCGACTGACTTGCCTAGAAGCCCGAGAATCGGGGATCATTTTGTAGTGACGATCACAGCCGTCAAATAGCGATCTGTTAAGGTGAGGCACAATTGAGAAGTCTGTTCAGTCTATGCTGTTACTGCGTTAAATCTGTCGTTTACCACAGGAGTAGATGGCCGGACAATCGAGTCGCACTGCAAGCTGACCGGTTTCGGGTTTGTTAAAAGGTAGGCAGTCCCCCAGGCAAAGCGTTCATGAAGCTTAACTCCAGGCAGCAAAATATTCTTCGGGCTACCGTGCGTCACTACGTCAGCACTGCTGAGCCTGTCGGCTCCAAATCTTTGGCCAGTGCCGCCTACAACCTCCAGGTGAGTTCGGCGACGATTCGCAATGTCATGAGCGTGCTGGAAGCTTCTGGCCTGCTTTATCAGCCTCATACCTCCGCTGGACGAATTCCTTCTGATTCGGGCTATCGCGCTTATGTCGACGAGCTGATGGTGCCCTCTGAGCCGCTGAGACGCCAGATGGAGAATACGCTCAGTCAGCGCGTTGGCTTTCAGGGACAGGCGATAGAGGCGCTATTACAGGAGTCGGCGCAGATTTTGGCGAGTCTGAGTGGCTATATTGCGCTGGTCACCCTGCCCCAAATGAACGATGCTGCGATCAAACATCTCCAGCTCGTCCGAGTTAATGACGATCAGGTTTTGCTGGTCGTACTCGACAGTTACGATCACCACTCGGTGCTGCTACCCCTGCCACGACCAGGCCATTTGTCTGTTACAGAAACGGCTGACAGCGAGGAGCGAATCGACCGGGAACTGCAAATTCTCTCCAACTTTTTGACCGAGCAGCTACGGGGAAAATCTTTGCAGGATGTGACTTTAGATTGGATCGATCTGGATCAGGCTTTTCAGTGCTATGCCCGTGACTTGCAGCAGGCGATCGCTGAGCTGGCCCGGAGATCGCGCACCCCACCCGCCACTCAAATCCTCGTCAGCGGCCTCGCCGAAGTCCTGGCTCAGCCCGAATTCGCTGAGCGCAGCCAAATCCGCAGCCTCGTACAGCTCCTCGAAGACGGTCGCGATCAGCTATGGCCACTCATTTCGACGACCGGCCTGGCGGATACGGGCAACGGCCTGCTAGGAGAAGAAATTTCAAATAATCAGCGGCTGCGAATTTGGATCGGGGCCGAAAATCCGGTCACACCAATGCAGGCTTGCGCCCTGGTCACCTCAACCTACGGCAGAACGCCCGGACCGGTAGGCAGCTTGGGCGTCCTGGGGCCAACTCGAATGCTGTACGAAAACGCGGTAGCTGCCGTTTCTGCCGCTGCTAACTACCTTACCGACGCGGTAGCCGATACTTTGGACTCCACTCAGCTCAATCCAGAAGGCTAGATGTCCCAACTGCTGGGATCTTTGGGCTGACGGCGAGGTTTGGAGAGCAGCCTCGCCGCCAAAACGCCGCCTAAAAAGCCAAACAAATGGCCTTCCCACGAAATTCCGGGTTGAGTCGGGAGCACGCCCCAAATGATGCCGCCGTAGAGAACGGTCACAAGAATAGAGAAGGCGATCGCCACCACACTGCGCTCAAAATAGCCTCTCAGCAGCAAAAAACCAAAGTAGCCAAAAATGACGCCGCTGGCTCCAATATGAACTGAGCCCGGTGCGCCAATCAGCCAGGTACCCAAGCCGCTGCCAAGCGCAGCAATCACGCTCACGACCAGCCAATCCCCCGTTTCTCGCAGCATCACCAGCCAGCCCAGGCTGACCAGCGGAATGGTGTTAGCCAGCAGGTGGGCAAAGTTACCGTGCAAAAAAGGTGCAAACAAAATGCCCCACAGCCCTGAGACCGTTCGAGGGCGAATGCCGAAGCGATTGAGCGCGCCGCCAAAAATCAGCCAGTCGATAATTTCAATCGCCCATAGCAGAGCGACCAGTCCGAGCAGCGTGACGATCTGAGTTTTGAATTCTCCAGTGATAGAGCGCTTAGGTTCCATAAAACTGTCCTCTTGTTCCCGTTCCTGCATTTTAGCGAGGGGCCTTTATACTTTTTTTAGAACACACCTTACAGGACGACCATTCCAGACTTCTCGCTGAGTGGGCCTACAGCAGTCCGATCAGATGAAGCGGCCCGTGCCCCGTGACAATCTCTGCAATCAGCGCCAGAAAGCCCAGCATCGCCAGCCGCCCGTTCCACACTTCTGCCACCGGCGTCATGCCCCAGGCGGACTTGTCCTGCGGGTAAATTTTCACCTTTTTCTCGGGCTTTTCCAGGTCGGAAAAATGGATGGGTTTGGCAGCGATCGCCTCATCCACCATCGCCGCCAAATCAGCAATAAAAGGCTCATCCGTATCCAGCGCAGGCACCCGGTGAAACCCCTCAATCCCCGATTGTTCAGCGATTTCACGGTACTCAATATCAATTTCTTGCAGCGTCTCAATATGTTCAGAGACAAAGCTAATCGGCACCACCACCAGGTCGTTCACACCTTTTTCAGCCAAATCTTTAATGGCATCTTCCGTGTAGGGCTGTAGCCATTCAATCGGGCCAACCCGGCTCTGATAGGCCAGCGTATGGTCGTTAGGCCGGCCCAGCGCCTGCATGATCAAGTCAGTACAGTGCTCAATTTCCCGCTGGTAGGGGTCACCAAAATCCTCTACATAGCTTACCGGCACGCCGTGGGCGCTGAAGAAAATATGAGCGCTATCCGGGTTGGGCAGCTTGTCTAGCTCCGTACGGATCAGCCCAGCCATGGCATTGACGTAGCCGGGGCGGGCATACCAGGAAGGAATCAGCGTGTAGTCAATTGGGGCGAGTTTGGGGTCTTCCTTCCAAAGCTGCTCTAGCAGACGAAAGCTAGAGCCACTGGTACTGATAGAATACTGCGGATATAGCGGCAGCACGACAAGCTGTTTGATGCCGTCCTGCTTGATTTGAGCGATCGCCTCTTCGGTAAAAGGATGCCAGTAGCGCATTCCCACATACACTTCAGCCGCTTTCCCCTTTTCTGCCAGCTTCGCCTTCAGCGCCGCGCCCTGCTCTTCGGTAATGCGCCTCAGCGGAGACCCCCCGCCAATCTGCTGATAGTTTTCCTGAGAGGTCTTAGCCCGGCGGCTAGAAATAAACCAGGCCAGGGGTTTTTGCAGGATAGGAAACGGAATTCGGATAATTTCAGGGTCTGAAAACAGATTAAACAAAAAGGGCTGCACGTCTTCCGGTTTTTCCGGCCCACCCAAATTCAGCAGTAAAACTCCCACACGGCCCATAATGAATCGCGTACCCTTATGCTTAACGTTTCGATTAGATTTAAGTATCGTAACAACTAACGCTATGCCTGAAACGTTTCCTTTGAGGGAAATCCTTAAGATACTGCTTTAGTTCTCCCTTCCGGCGTATGACAACTCATCCACTCGATGCCGCACTAGCCACCGTCAACCAGCGCTTGAAAGCCGCTCAGCTCGGGCTTAAAATTGAAAGACGCGGCGAAAAGCTCCATCTGCGCGGCACCCTACCCCCCCGACCAGGCAGCCCCCGACTGCGATCCTCTCAGCAGCGCATCCCCCTGGGCCTGCCAGCTCACAAAGCCGGTCTCAAGCAAATCGAGAAAACCGCCAAGGTCATCGCTGCTCAGCTCATCGAAAATACGTTCAACTGGCAGAACTACTTAGGGCCAAGTGCAGGCTTACGACAGGCAGGCGCAGATCTATCTACACAAATAGAAGCCTTCGAGTCCCATTTTTTTCAACTGCGCTCAGGCAGCGATCAGCCAGCTTCAGTCCGCACGACTTGGAAGAAAGCCTACGTGCCTTATTTGAGAAAGTTGCAGGCAGTAGCCCATCAACACCCCAGCTTTTCCCTCCCCGAAGCCATTTACGCCACCGTTCAAAGCACCAAAGCCAACTCCCGCAGTCGTCAGGTTTGCTGCACTGCGCTGGATGCCCTTGCCGCCTTTTTGAATACACCGCTCCCCACCGAACTCAAGTCTTTCTGGGGCAACTACAGCAACAGCAAAACCCAGGTTCGCCAGCTCCCCACCGACGAAGAAATCCTCAGCGCCTACGAACGTATTCCCAACCCCGCCTGGAAATTTGTCTACGGCATCATGGCCACCTACGGATTGCGCAACCACGAAGTCTTCTTCTGCGACTATGCCACGCTCGCCAGTGGCGACCCAGAATCCGCCGTCGAAGTCCTCGAATCGACCAAAACCGGCCAGCACGACGTTTGGCCCTTCTACCCCGAGTGGATAGACGCCTTTGACTTGAGGCAGATAAATCTGCCCAAGGTTAATACCGACCTCACCACCACCACCTTGCAGCTCGTCGGCCAGCAAGTGTCCCGCCAGTTCAAACGCTACGACATTCCCTTCGCCCCTTACGATCTCCGACATGCCTGGGCCGTTCGTACCGTTCACATGGGCCTGCCCGACACCGTCTCTGCCCGCATGATGGGCCACTCGGTCGCCATTCACAACCGCACCTACCACCGCTGGATTACCCGCCGCGACCAGAGCGCAGCAGTAAAGGCAGCACTCAGCAAGTCATAGCGCTAAACTGCTAAACTGCTAAACTGTGGGTGAACGAAAAAAAGCGCGGGAATAGAAAAAAGGGCGTAGTGTCAGACAAGAAATGACGTCGAGGGACTACGCCGAATGCAATTAGAGTCTATCGTAAGCGAGCAATTGAAAGGACTACCGAAGTTTTCGGCAGCAG
>JBBQAC010000370.1:0-3015 GCA_038315915.1 Phormidesmidales cyanobacterium | reverse complement strand
GGTGACGACGGTACATGAGACCGACGTGCCTAACGTAGAGCTGATGATGCCTTACTTGTAAAGGCTTTTTCTGCTAGCTCAGCATCAAAGATCTGGCTGAATTCAAATATTGACTCGGCGGACTGAGATGATCACAATTTTCAATGTAAAGGAAAACTAGACCATGGCACGTGTTAAGCGCGGTAATGTAGCTCGCAAACGCCGCAAAAAAGTTCTTAAACTGGCTAAAGGCTTCCGAGGTTCTCACTCTAAGCTGTTTCGGACGGCCAATCAGCAGGTAATGAAGGCACTGAGAAATGCCTACCGTGATCGCCGCCGCCGTAAGCGCGATTTTCGCCGTCTGTGGATTGCCCGCATCAATGCCGCTGCTCGGCTCAATGGCACTACCTACAGCCGACTAATTGGCGACTTGAAAAAGGCCGATATTCAAATCAACCGGAAAATGCTGGCTCAGCTAGCAGTGCTCAGCCCCGATACCTTCACCAAGGTAGTTGAGCGCGCTGGCGGTCAATAGCGCTTGCGCCGCTTACTGACGAGTTTGGGCCTGATATGGATGGGGACGCAGCTACTGTCGTCCCCATTTTTCGTGGCGAAGGCTACTGCTGCTGAGCTTTCAGAAATTCGCGATCGCGGCTATCTCATCGTCGCCGTCAAAGACAACCGCGCACCGCTAGGATTCATCGACGAATCCGGCAATCTCAACGGCTTTGAAATTGACATCGCCCGTCGCCTGGCCGCAGAGCTACTGGGCGATGAGACAGCGGTGAGGTTGGTGCCCGTGCGCAATGAGGAACGTCTCAATGCTGTGATAGCAGACCGGGTGGATATGGCGATTGCCGCCATCACTCTGACCGCATCGCGCCGTCGAATCGTCAATTTCAGCGACCCCTACTACCTTGACGGCACTGCCTTCATTACCAATCAGCCCACTATTCAGCGCCTGCAAGATCTGCGCACTGGCACCGTCGCCCTGATAGATCGATCTAACGCCGTCGCTCACGCTCGCTATATTTTGCCGGGTGCACGGCTAGTGGGCGTCAGCTCATACGCAGAAGGCCAAAGCCTGCTGCAAAGCGGCTCAGTAGATGCTTTTGCAGGCGATGTCTCGGCGCTGACCGGTTGGCTGCTGGCACCCGATGCTCAGTACCGGCTGCTGTCCACTATCATTTCTGCTGAGCCGCTGTCAGTCGCCATTCCTAAAGGAGTGCAGTACACCCCTTTACAGGAAGCGGTCAACCGGGCTCTGCGACGCTGGTACGCAGAAGGTTGGCTGCAAGAGAGGGCAGCTTATTGGGGGCTACCGGCAGAGTCGTCACAGTTTGTCGAGCTTACACCCGCCCCGGCGAACTGATTTGGCTTCATTACATCTGAATCATCGGCCCGTTACGATAAAATAAGGCCAGCATAAAAACAGAGATTTAACCGCTGATCATGGAAGAAAATAGCAGCTATTTGGTTGTTTACTTAGGGATTTTGCTGGCGCTCTTAAGCGTAGCGGCTTTCTTTGTGATCAGGCAGGTCTGGGTGACTCGTCGGGTGGAGGTCACTCTGTCTGATTTGCAAGGAAAGCTAACCAACGGAAAAGGCAACGCGCTAGAGTATTACGAGCTAGGCAGCTTGCTGCTGGATAAAAAGCTATACACCCAAGCCTCGATTTATCTCAAAAAGGCGCTTAAAGAACTGTCCGATGAAGAAGTCGAAAACGCCGTGCTGGTGCACAACGCACTGGGCTATGCCTACTTCGCTCAAGACCAGTTTGATTTGGCTATTCGCCAGTACAACGAGGCGCTCAAAATCAATCCCGACTACGTAACGGCGCTCAATAACTTGGCCCATTCCTACGAGCGCAAGCAGCTCATGCCGCAAGCGCTCGAAACCTACGAAAAGTCTTTAGCCTCTGAGCCCAGTAATGCCACAGCCAAACGGCGAGCGGAGTCATTGCGTAAGCGTTTGGCATAGCCTGCTAGCCGGTTCGGCTCACCCATGTCTGAAGAAAATGACCGTCTCAGGGCCGATTGGCGGGCTCTACTGGTGCGGCACCGGGCGATCGCTATCATCCGTGCTCCCAGCGTAAAGCTTGCGCTAGCAATGGCCAAAGCCTCCTCAGCTGGCGGATTTGGCCTGATTGAAGTTGCCTGGAACAGTGCCCAGCCCGCAGAGATGGTAGCAGCCATTCAGCAGGCGTTGCCTCACTGCGTAGTGGGTGTTGGGACGGTGCTAAGCACGGTTGATTTGCGGGGAGCGATCGCTGCCAACGCGCAGTTTTGCTTTACCCCGCATACTGACTGCGAGCTGATTCAGCTCGCCCAAGCCCAGAGCCTACCCATCGTCGCCGGGGCTATGACGCCGACCGAGATCATGACGGCCTGGCGCGCAGGTGCGACCAGCGTTAAGGTATTTCCCATTTCAACTTTGGGTAACGGCGCTTATATTCGCAGCCTTCTAGGGCCGCTAGGGTCAATTCCACTGGTGCCGACCGGCGGCGTTACTACTGACAGCGCGCCTGATTTGATTGCAGCAGGTGCAGTGGCCGTCGGTCTCTCGACCGCGCTTTTTCCGCAATCTGAAGTAGAGCAAGGCGACTGGGTGGCGATTGAAGGGCGATCGCGCCACCTTCTATCACAACTGAGCCCAGCCTCAGCTTCCTAGCTTGAAAGCCTCAACAAACAGGCCATAGACCATACCCAGCTTGAAGGAGTTAAAGGCTTCTATGAGAGTAGAGCGCGATCGCACTGGGCCCACCTCTACCCCGCTCGCCGCTAAGCCTACCCCTGCATCCGAAACGGTCATTGCCCCAGGTTGATCCAGCGACCGCAACGGACGGCGGGGCGTAAAGCGATAGTACAGCCAGCTCACGACCTCCACGCCCACCACCAAAAAGGCCGAGACCAGCACATCTAGCTCAGCCGTTTGTCCTGCGGTCGCCGAAATCGCCGTCGCAAAAAAATTGCCAAACAGCAGGCTCATCACCAGCACCGCCAGCCGCCGCCAGGGATTGAACACCCACTGCCGAAA
>JBBQAC010000316.1:0-4315 GCA_038315915.1 Phormidesmidales cyanobacterium | reverse complement strand
GAGAGCGTTATCAAGAACTCTCAGGAAGGTCTCAACGGCGTTCAGGGCGTGGGGGACAAAGAAAATATGATCAGCCGTGATGAAGCAAAGGCCAAAGGCGCTACTACCATCGAAGAGAAAATTAAGGATACCCTGGAAGATATTACTCCTTAGTAATATTCTGAGTATTCTTTATTTCACATGAGCAGTCGAATACACGGCTCTCAATAAGCATCAAGCGGTCAGCCAGACACAGTGTTCTGGCTGACTTTTTGTATGAACCGCTGACGGCTTATCGGCAGCGGCACTTTACTGTCTGTAGCGCCTGAGAACTTTTTTCAGTATGACAAATGCAAGAACAATCGCCAGGACAATCGGCAGAGTTGCCTTAAAGCCTGCGGCAACTGACGTATAAAGGCGAGGAGACGGCAGACAGGTGAACGCAGCCCCCACCACGTCCGTTGTTTTGCAGACCCACCGTAAAGGCGAATAACCGCCTAGCGAACCTGCAAAGGCCAGTAAGGCAATGCCCATCCAACCTGAAGTAACCGTGGCAGGCAACGCAGATTTCGGACGGCGTTCTGTCTCAAGCGAAACCGCGCTGTATACCGTTTCAGAGATTGCCCCGGACAGCCTGCCGTCTGCAATCGTTTGTTCGTTTTCCCAGCGCTCATACCACCGAACCTCGTTTTGAGCGGCTAGCACGCCTGCCCATCCGGCAATTAGAGCGGCCAGTACGGAGCCGAACCCAATAGTCATAGCTGACATCGGTGTCATTGAGGTAGATGAGAAAGCCCACGGCCCCCACAGAGCAGCGCCGCTACCGGCAATGACAGCGCCGACAGTAGGCGTGATCGCTAACAGGAGATAGATACAGCCCTGAACAATAAAAATCCCGCTCACCAGTGCTTCCATAGGAAAGCCTCTAGTGAGCGGGCAGGCTGCGTCAAATCGCAGCGGTTACAAAACGAACAAGCCAGCTAGCTTAGACCGCCAGAGCGCCGCCGATGGCAGCGACGATTGCCGATACCAGCGCAGTGCCAAAGAGCCACCAAGCCGCCGCTTCTGCCGCCTTCTTGGTATCTTCTATCTGCTGCTGAGTTTGATGCTTGATAGCGCTGAGACGGCTTTCTATCTGCTGCTCTACTCTCTCAGCTCGATGAATCACGCTGTCTCTGGCCGACTCGACCTGGTCGATCACGCGATTGGCATCAGCCGCTGAAATGCGGTCGTGAGAGCTGACCAGCGCCACCAGGGTGTCACGGTCAAATTGGGAGAGGCGATCGCGCATGGCACTGAAGCCCGCTTGCGGATCGTCAAACATGGTGCGGATGTCTCGCTTAATGCCGTAGTAGTCTAGCTCTGGGCGATCCAGCGAGTCTAAATACTCGCGGATACGGGCAAAGATCCGGTCAACTACCGATTCGATGCTGCGCTGAATGCTGCGCACTTGCTCCATGACCTGATTGCGGGCGTCGGTGACTCGGCCTACGACTTCAGCCGCTTCGGCTTCGGTCATGTCTGGCCGCTGAGCGAGCAACGCTACCATCGTGGAATCGTCCATTTGAGAGAGGCGATCGCCCAGCTTACTAGCCCCTAGCTTCGGATCGTTCAGCAATAGCTTCAAATCGCGCTTGATCCCTTCGGGGTTCAGCTCTGCCTTGTCGGTATTGCTCAAGTAGTCTTCCAAAGCCGTCTGGAAAGACAGCGCTTTGGACTTAGCCGTCGCTTGGGCCCGGCGGGCGAGTCGGCGCGGAGAACGAATGATGCTCTGAATGGTAGAGAGCAGTTCGTCAATCGTTTGATTGACCTCGGCTTCACTCATATCTTCGCGCTGGCTGAGCAACTGCACCAAGGTATCGCGATCCATTTTGGAAAGGCGATAGCGAATGGCCTTGGCTCCCACTTTGGGATTGTCCATCAGCTTTTGCAAGTCGCGCTGAATACCCGCCGGGCTCAGTTCTGGTTTGCCAGTGCTGCGCAGGTACTCGGCGATCGCTGTCGTCGCTTCGTCGTACTTAGCCTGCGCCTGTAAACTCAGTTTCTTTGGCGCGCGCATCGCCGACATCCAGCTTTCTTCCACGGCATTGGCTGTCTGGTCGACATCCTGCTCAGAAAACTCAGATCGCTGGGCTAGCAGCTTCACTAGCGTGTCCCGATCAAACTGCGAGAGGCGACCGCGAACCCGGCGAATTCCCTGGTCGGGTTCGTCCAGCAAAAGCTTCAAATCGCGCTTGATTCCTTCGGGATTCAGCTCGGCTTTGCCGGTATTGCGCAGGTAGTCCTCTAGAGACTGCTGCTGCTGCTGAAGGCGAACTTTTGCAGAGGCATCCAGGCTTTCGGCATCGGCAATGGTGCGCTGTAAAAGCTGCTCGTACCGATTGGCAATTTCATGCGCTGCCACGTCGTCGCGCGAGACCAGGAACTGTCGGAAGTAATCGGCGTTAAGTTGGCCCAGGCGATCGCGCAGATAGCCAGAGTCTAGCGGCTCATCTTCAATCAAGGCTTTAAACGCTCGCTCGCCCATTTCAGAGTTCAGCTCACTAGCTGGCGAGTACCGGAAGAAGGTTTCCATCTCCTGGCGTACACGCTTCTCGGCAGCGGCGGCTTCAGCAGTAATCACATCGACCAGCACGCCCTGACGAACAATCTCCAAACGAGTCGCAATCTCTTTAATCTCTTGCTGAGTCAGCATACCCCGCGCCGACAGCACATCGGTAAAGAGCTTACGGCTAATGCTGGAGATTTGCTCTCGTAGCTCACTCTCATCGGCTTCCGCGTCATAGAGTACGTTGCGGAAGTTGTTCTCTAGCTCGTCGGACTTGAGTTCACCGATAAAGGCGTGGTGCAAATAGTTTTCAACATCGGCTTTGATGATGCTGTCTTCGCCAGGGAGTGCTTCCTTCAGTTGGGGGGAGGCGCTTCCTGCCTGGTACATCAGCTCTTTTTGAGCCGATTTGATTTGGCCGATAATGCTGCTGGCATCCAGATCGCTGAGATCCAGTTTGCCCATCACCATGCCAGTGAGCGAACTTAGCCCCTGAGAGAGTGCCATTGAGACCGGGCCGCTGCTACTGCTCTGGCCCTTTTGGCCCTGACTGTTTTGCTGGCGCAACTCGTGCACTAGCGTATCCAGGCGGTTGCGCAAACCTTCGGTAGCGAGCTGACCGCCGCTGCTAGCAGCGACAAATTCCATAATCTCACCCAACCCCTGGCTGCTGCCAGTGTTACGCTGCCAGACGCGGTAAAGGCGGTTAGCTACCCGCTTTGTTTCTTCGCGAGAAAGGTTGGTGCGATCGCTCAGCAGCTTAGCAAACATCTGAGCATCTACTTTGGGGAGCGCGTCGCGATCCACATTGGCCAGTTCAGAGCTGCGTATCAACCGCTCGAACTCTTCCTCAACCGAGCTTACATCTACTTCAGGCGACTTCAAGCTAGCCAGATAATCTTGCAGACTGTTTTGCATACCAGAAGCGTCAAAACCCGTCGTAAACTCTCTGCGAACGGCGGCAGCAGCTGCTTCAGCCGTCTGCACCATCTGGTTGCTGGCGGCTTTCGCACCCATTGCTGCCGTCGCTGTGCCCACAATTGCCTGGAAGCCGTTCGTCGCTGATTTGACTACAGAGCCAATCAGAGACCCGACCGCTGTAGAGCTAAACCACACTAGCAGGGTGAAGTAGGTACCCCAAATGACCAGGCCCGTAATGGCCCCCAGTAAAGGATTGTCATATAAGCTAAGCTTAACCGCCAGCCAGCAAGCAAAAAACAGGGCTAAGCTCACCGTGATCAGCGTCCATGCGCCAAAAGCGAGGCTGATAGTTTTGATCCCGGTTCCCGAACTGCTAGAACTGTCAGAAGAACTGCTGCTAGAAGAACTGCCAGAGTGAGCAACATAAGAGACCCCAGCCGCCATTGAAAGGTTGGTCAGCAGTAGCTGGAAGCCAAAAGCTAAAATTACGCCGGAGAGAAGGGCGATAAAAAACTGTGGCCCCACAACCGGCTGCGGCGAGGCTACCGGTACAGGAATGACCTGCGTCTCAACGATGCCCGGACTGCCCACCTGAGCCAGCCAACTCGCAGCGTAGTGAGCGCTGCTCGTGGCCGATGACAGGCCATCATAAAATTCCATAGTAAATCTCTCCATTTAAATTTTTGTACTAACTTCATTAAGGCTTTTTTCCTGTATAGAATTCCTCTCCCGCAAGAAGGAAGCAACAGCGCAAAATATGCCTAAAAGTCGAAGGGGACACTCATCCCAGCGATAGAGCCAGTACCCCACAGGTACCTGCTACAAGACAGGTACGCTCCACCCTATGGCCTACGCTTTAAGACATAG
>JBBQAC010000059.1:0-19058 GCA_038315915.1 Phormidesmidales cyanobacterium | reverse complement strand
ATCTATCCTCTTTTTTGCCCTTTTTCGAGGGCCATGCCATCATGCTTTTATTACCTGTTTGAGTTGCCTCAATTCGGCCCTGGTTCGAGGGGTGCCGAAGTAGACGTCACTCCTGCCGAAGTCATAGAAATATGCACACTGATCTATAACAACCGGCTAGCGCTATTGCTGGCAATGTTTTTGCTACCCTGGCTCGCGCTAGGTATCTGCGTTGTAGTTCCCGGCGATAGAGAAGAACCGTGGGTCTTAAACATTAATTTGTTCCTGGCTGTTCTGAGCCTGTTTATGGCAGGCGGGTATGTTTGGTATACCTCTACCGCAGGCGGTTGGAATAAAGTCGTTCAAGAGGCCGATATGCTGCTGCTACTGGCACCGCTTTACTACGTAGGCGTGTCGCTATGGGTCTCAAAACAGCGCCTACCGCTTGCAGAAATTCGTGTGTATCGCGCTGTTCAAGGCGTTGCCCTGATCGGCGCAGGCTATCTGGGCATTTCCTGGATTATGAGCAAGCTGCGGATTTATGCGCTGATGTTCATCCCTTTTCAGGCTTTTGTGTTTTTGATATTAGGGCTGATTGGGGTGGCGTATTTGGGGTACCTAAGGCTGACAGGTGCGGATACAGAACCGGCCCGCAGCGGTAGCTCCTCGCGAGCTTCTTCACGGGGTCGTAGCCAAAATCGTCCCAACATGAGTATTGATGACGAACTCGATCAAATGCGTCGAGACTTGAAGAAATAGGAGATTCGCTCCATCAGTACCTGATGGCAGTGCTTTACTCGGCGAACATCTCAGCCAAGGTATTAAGAACGGCTCTTCGCTCATTTTGACTAAGCTGACCCAACCTTTTGACCAGTCGAGCTTTGTCTATCGTGCGAATTTGATCTAAAACAACTTGTCCCGCTCTACCTTGAAACTCACATGCGATTCGGGTAGGGTATGGTTTCTCTCTGGTGGTCATTGGCGCAATAATAACCGTCCTGATATGACGATTTATCTCGTTTGGTGAAACAATAACACAAGGGCGCGTTTTTTGAATTTCGCTACCTATCGTG
This sequence comes from Phormidesmidales cyanobacterium, assembly GCA_038315915.1. Lineage (GTDB taxonomy): Bacteria > Cyanobacteriota > Cyanobacteriia > Phormidesmidales > Phormidesmidaceae > Phormidesmis. Next base: position 18,006 of record JBBQAC010000059.1, on the reverse strand, counting down.
GGGTCAAGACCAACCAAGAAAACGTCAAAACGCTCAGCTACCACTGCCATTCTGATTGATCCCAATCGGTAGCGGTGGGTTCATCTAACAACACATCGTCTTGCTGGGCAGCCATCTCTGCAAAGGCTTCATCCCAGCCTTCTCTGGAGTGTGTGGCTGTGCGAATGAGCAGATGGTTGCCCTGTACTTCAATTTCAACGTCTGCCTGAATACCACTCTGCTCTAGGAGCAGCTTAGGAATACGGATTCCTTGCGAGTTGCCAATTTTGACAATTCGGGTTCTGATCACTGCGCCCATGTCTGACTACTGCCTGAAACGAGATGTAGTTACATTGTAGACACAGTTTCGTAAGTCGTCAAGCGAAATCGGTTTATTTCAAGTCTCCCGGTGATTGGCACTGAAGTTCCTCAAGGGCGATCGCAAACACCCCCACCGCAGTTTTCAACACGCTCGACATTTCTAGATCAGCAGCAATCCCCTTGGCATCCAGCTTTCTGCCCAGGAGAGAAACGGTGATTGAGGCTTCAGGCACTATTTGTCCTGCCATCGTCGTCACAATTTCAGTTAGCGAGGCTTGGGCATAAGTAGCCCGAGGCGGGGCGTTAAACTGTAAGCGATTATTGTAGGCTGCTTTTTCCGGACGAGTAGAAGGCGCAGCCGTCAGATAGCGCTGGACTCAACCAACCAAAAAGTTATTCATGAAAACTGGGCATACTCGACTCATTAAAGGCTTTAATTATCTGCTTTAGAGGCTGCGAAAACCTATATCGCTCTGGAAGCCAACCTCAGATGCCCCTTTAATTCAGGTGCCTGTCTAAAGTCTGCTTGCGTTCATCTATAGCCGTGAGAGTCGATCCGATGTCTGAACCACTAAATCTCTTTTCGGGAGCGATCCCTGCTGACTATCCTGAGCACGAAGACGAGAGAGTTCAAAAGCTTCTGAGATATCGTGTTTTAGATACTGAAGCAGAGGCCACCTACGACGATTTAACTGCGATCGCAGCTCATATCTGCGGTGCCAAAACTGCCGTTGTCAGCTTCGTAGATGTCACCCGGCAATGGTTCAAGTCTAAAGTAGGGCTAGACGACACAGAGCATCCTCGTGAAATCTCTTTTTGTGCACATGCGATCTTACAGTCGGAAGTCATGGTTATTCCCGATGCTCACAAAGATGAACGCTTTGCCTCCAATCCATTAGTGACAGGAGACCCCTATATCCGCTTCTATGCGGGTGCTCCTTTGATTAGCCCAGATGGGTTTGCGGTAGGAACGCTTTGCGTTTTGGGCAGTGAGCCAAAGCAGCTAACTGCCGAGCAGATTTGGGCGCTTGAGGTGATCGCTCGCCAAATCGTCAGCCACCTGGAAATGCGATTGGTGATGCAGCAAATTCAGCGGGAAATCACTGAGAAAGAAAAAATGAGAGCCGAGCTAGCGCAGGCGAACGTCATCCTGGAAAAGCGCGTTCTGGCCCGTACTGAAGCCATCCGCTATAAAAATAGGCATCTAGAGCGCACGCTGGAGGAGCTAAAACGGACTCAAGCCAAGCTAAAATGCCCAGATCAATTGTCTTCCTGAGAGGCTGATCGCCTGTATCAGGCTACAAACGCGCTTCTTAGCCGAACCAGTTCTGGGCGATCATGTGTAAATAACGCGGCCTCTCATTCACCCTAGCCAATCGCCTGACCCGCTAACCAGCCAGTCGTCCAAGCGCTTTGGAAGTTAAACCCACCAGTAACGCCGTCAATGTCCAAAATTTCTCCTGCTAAGTATAGGCCCGGACACTGGCGACTTTCCATCGTCTTAAAATTGACCTGCTTGAGCTGCACCCCGCCGCAGGTGACAAATTCATCTTTGAAAATGCCTTTGCCGCTGACGCTGTAGCTGCCCTGGGTGAGTTCTTGGACGAGCCGGTTGAGCTGCTTTTTTGAGAGATTAGCCCAGGTGAGAGCCGGATCGATTTCGATCCGGCTGAGTACATATTGCCAGAAGCGTTTGGAGAGTCGAGTATAGGGGCTGTAGGTCGAAACAGCGCGTTTTCCGGTTTTGCTCTTAGCCTGTTGGAGATCGGTGCGAATGCGATCCTGGCTCAGCTCAGGTAGCCAGTTGATGATGACGGTCGCCTGATACACCTGAGTATGTAGCAGCCGTGCGCCCCATGCCGACAGCTTCAACACCGCTGGCCCGCTCAATCCCCAGTGGGTGATCAGCAGCGGCCCGGTTTGCGTCAGTGGCTTGATTCCTTCGGCTTGGAGCTGGAGGGTCACCGGATTGACGGCGACGCCGCTGAGTGCGTGCAGGCGTTTGTCAGCCACGTTAAAGGTAAATAGAGAGGGCACAGGCGGCTCGATAGTATGACCGAGAGATTTGGCTAGGCGGTGGCCGACAGGGTTGCTGCCGGTGGCCAAAAGAAGGCGATCGCACTCCACATACCCCGCCTGGGCCCTGAGCTGTAGCCGAAAGCCGGTCTCTGACCCTTCAGGATCAACGCGCTCGACGCTGGCAATGGGCGATCGCGTTTTCACCTGCACCCCAGCCTGCCGCGCCGCGCCGCTCAAACACTCTACAATCGTGGCCGAATCATCGGTAATAGGGAACATGCGGCCATCGGTTTCGGTTTTGAGCAGGACGCCGCGCTGCTCGAACCAGGCCACCGTATCTTTGGGCTGAAACCGGCTGAAGGCTCCGCGCAGGGCTTTGCCGCCCCTGGGATAGTTCAGCGCGAGCTGCGCTGGGTCAAAGCAGTGATGGGTAACATTGCAGCGGCCACCGCCGGAGATGCGCACCTTGGCCAGGGGCTGAGGGCCTGCTTCGTACAGGGTGACCCGGTTTTGCGGATGGGCACTGGCAGCGGCGATCGCGCCAAAAAAGCCCGCTGCCCCACCCCCAATTACCGCTATCGTTAGTCCCCGCTCTGACATTTCCCGCCCCTAAACCTCTATTGCCTTATCACTCTAGAGGATACCGCCAGCGTCGTGCTGCAAACATCGACGTTGAAACAGACTAGCTTTGTACGTTAGGCTCTTTGTCGGAGATTGGTAATCCAATAGCGTACTGACTTGCCCTCACCCTAAATCCCTCTCCCGAGGGAGAGGGACTTTGAATCCGGCTCCCTTCTCCCGCCGGGAGAAGGGCTGGGGATGAGGGTAGCGGCCTACCGATGGCTAGGATATTAATACGCACTCCCTCAAGTAAGTTAACAGCGTCTCTAAGGCGCAATCTCTCAGGCAAAATTCCTTATGGCAGACAAGCAACAGATCAGACAGCACCTTGCTCAGAGTGCCACCATCAAGCTCGACAGCATCTCCACACCGACCAAAGGCGACGAAGCGAAAAAAATGCGGATGATGGAGCACGTCGAAAAAAGTAAGGGCAAAATCTAGGAAGCGACTACTTAAGAAGTCACTGTGGCGGCGATCTCGTCTGTCTTTGCCGCCATCACAAAATCATTTTGATGTAGCCCGTTAATGGCATGTGTCCACCAGGTGACGGTGACTTTGCCCCATTCGGTGAGCAGAGCCGGGTGATGGTTGGCAGCTTCTGCGATCGCCCCTACTTGATTAGTAAAATCCAGCGCTCGCTGAAAGTTGGCAAACTGATATTGACGCTGTAGCTGAGGCGTGTTGCCCGTGCGAATCAGCGACCAGTCAGGGATTTGGCGGTGCATCTGAGTGATTTCTTCAGCAGTAGCTGACGGTAGCGAACCGGAGCAGGGAATGCAGGTTTGCTGAGCGAGCGTTTTGGCCATGGCAATTGCCTTTTTGCAGAGCGCTTTACTGAAAGTCTACGCATTTCGGCTAGGATAGCGGGGCTACTCGCAACACAGGTTCACATCCCCTTGATCGCCGGTGATTCAGTTTTCGTTCATTTTGGTAGAGCCCGGTGAAGGGGGTAATATTGGCGCGGTGGCCCGGGCGATGAATACGATGGGCTACGGCGATCTGCGCTTGGTGCGTCCTCAGGCCGATCCGCTCAGCGGTGTTGCCAAAGCTTTCGCCCATGGCTCTGAACATATTTTAGAGACGGCTCCGGTCTACGAGCAGTTGAGTGATGCCCTAGAGGGCATCGACCTTGCCTGCGCGACGACTGCCCGGCACCGTATTCAGAAATATCACTATGTCTCAGTGCGCGATCTGCCTGCCTGCTTACAGCAAAAGGGCGATAGTTTGCAGCGCGTCGCCCTCGTCTTTGGCAGCGAACGATCTGGCCTTAGCAACCAGGACATTGCCCGGTGTGATCTGGTGACGAATGTACCTCAAGTCAGCCTTCAGCCCTCGCTCAACTTGGCTCAGGCTGTGATGATATACAGCTTTACCCTGGCCGCACAACACACCCAGGTACAGATCCAAGATCAGCGGCTCAACAGTGAAACTATGCCCGCAGCGCAGTATAGCCATCTCAAAAGCTCGTTACGCCAGCTCATGAGCAGAATTGGTCTGGCTGAGCGCTATCAAAATTATGTCGTCAAAGCGATCGCTCACCTGGGCTACGAAGACTTGTACTTAGTCCAAAACATCCGCACTTTGGTAGATAACCGGCTGGATGCTTTAGAATCGCGAGACCGTGAATAGTCGGTTTACGTATTTTCGCTCATATCAGTCGCTCATAAAGCAATAGAGACTAACTTGTGGGAACACTTCGGTAGATATCTTCTCACTTCCAGAAGCCACAGTCTCTGATTTTATATTATGCAGCATCTGCTACTGGTTCATGATGACAACGGGGAGCACGCCGTAGAGCTACATGCGGCTTCTAGCTCTATTGGTCGCGATCCGAGGAACTCGATTGTTCTCCACTCTCGTGAAGTCTCTCGTCAGCATGCTATTTTGCTGCGCGTCACGCAGCCAGGTAAAGAGGAGCATGAGTTTCGTCTGATCGACGGTAACTTACAGGGCAAACCCAGTACGAACGGCCTGTTTATTAATGGTCGGCAGCGAACGTCTCATACTTTACGACATGGAGACGAGGTGGTTTTTGGCGTCCAAGTGGAAGCTCGCTATTTTCAAGTTGAAGAAGGTACCGATATTGAGTGGCTGATGTCAGGCGGGGAAGACGCTGTGGACTATATGTCTACAATGGTTTGCGCAGCGGCTGAGCCCCTTGTTGATGAAGAATCCGATCAGCTAGATGAGTCGATTTTGGCACGGTTTGCCTCTTTCCCTGAGCTGTTTGTGCATCCGATTATTGAGATTTCCCTGTCTGGTGAAATCACCTATATCAATCCCGCCGCTGTCAAACAATTTCCCAAAATTAAAGCCGAAAAGACTAATCATCCTGTCCTCAGCGGCATTATCGAGACGGTCAAAGCAAATCAAAAAGAACAGTCCGTCAGAGAAATCACCATTGGCGATCGCATCTACGAGCAGTCGCTCAGCTATATCCGGCAGAGCGACCTGATCCGCAGCTATCTAGTTGAGATCACGGAGCGCCGCCGGGCCGAAGACGAGCTTAAAGCCCTGCACGACCGCCTGGAGTCAGAGGTGGAGAAGAGAACCCTACAGTTCCACGAGGCGAGCAAGCGCCTGAAAAAAGAAGAACAGGCACTGCTCGCTAGCTACGCGACCAACCGGGCACTGCTCAATGCCATTCCAGATCCCATGTTTCGGATTGACCGCGATGGCAACTTCGTAAACTTCAAAACGCCCAAGCATCATACGCTGCCATTTGATCCTGAAATTTGTTTACACCGTCACCTCTCCGAAATATTTCCTACTGATGCTGCTGCTATCGAAGGCTGCATTCATCAGGCGCTAGAAACTAACGAGATGCAGATAATAGAGTTTCAGATGCCAGTAGGAGAAACGTTCCTCTGCTTTGAAGCCCGGATTGCTATCAGCGCGCCCAATGAAGTCGTGATGATTACCCGTGACATCACAGAACGCAAGCGCGGAGAGGCCGAAATCCGAACCGCCCTTGAACGCGAACGCGAACTCAACGGTATGAAAACCCGGTTTGTCTCAATGACTTCTCACGAATTCCGGACGCCGCTGACGACGATTATGTCATCAGCAGAATTGCTAGAGCACTACCGCGAGCGTTGGGATGTGGCTAAGCAAGTGCAGTACCTGCGAAAGATTCAAACTTCTGCCAAGCATATGACCGGACTGCTCAACGATGTGCTGCTGATCAACAAGGCCGAGGCCGGTAAGGAAGAATTTAAACCGCAAGATACTGTTTTAGAAGGATTTTGCCAGGAGATTGTAGAGGAGCTACAGATTACGACGATTGCTCATGAACTGGTGATGCGATCGCACATACCCGCTACGCCCATGCCTCTTGACCGCAAGCTGATGCGACATATTCTCACCAATTTGCTCTCGAACGCGATTAACTACTCGCCGAGCGGTGGCGAAATTCTGCTGACGCTGGAGCAAGTTGGAGACACTGTAGAGCTACGGGTTAAAGACTGTGGCATTGGCATTCCTGAAGAGGCCAGCCCGACCTTGTTTGAATCGTTTGTTCGCGGTAGCAACGTGGGCACAATCTCAGGAACCGGATTAGGACTGGCCATTGTGAAAAAATCGGTTGATCTTCATCGGGGTACTATCGACTGCGAAAGTAAAGAGGGTGAGGGTACGACCTTCATTGTCGGCTTGCCGCTGAGCCTAGCGTCCGTTGAGGAGCCGCAGGCGGTAAAAGCTGGCGCGCTCTGTTAGAACTAGCGCGATCGCTACCGCTTCTACAACTCAACGATATAAACCCTTTGTAAATCCGCTACTGTTCGGTCAGGAGACACCATGGTTAAAGTTTTAGTCATTGAAGATGAGATGGAGATTCGGGCAAACCTTATAGAGCTACTGGCTTTAGAAGGGTATGACATCATGGGTGCAGACAACGGCATCACTGGCCTGATCGGGGCAATGGAACATCAGCCCGACTTGATTTTGTGCGATGTGATGATGCCTGAGCTTGATGGATACGATGTGCTCAGTGCCCTCCGGCAAGAGCCCGAAACAGCTTCTATTCCCTTTATTTTCCTGACCGCTTTGGCGGATAAGGGCGATATTCGGCAGGGCATGGCGCTCGGCGCTGACGACTACCTCACCAAGCCTTTTACCTGTATGGAAGTGCTCGGCGCGGTGGAAACGCGGCTGCAAAAGCAAGCGGCCCTGACCGAACAGCATAAGAGCGAAACTGACCATGAGGTGGTCGCCCTCCAAACAGAGATTCAGGCATTCCGCAGTGCCCTTGATACCGATCAGGCGATGCTGATTTCCGACCTGCGATCGCAGGCAAAAGACACCTTAAGCAAGCTCAACGACGTCAGCCATATCTTAAAGGCTTTGCCAGTCGGGAAAGAGCGCGAGCAAAGCATTGCCCTGATTCAAAAGGTATGCGCCGCTGAGATTAAAATGCTGGCCCGAATTCCCAACTTTGAGTACTTATCGGCAGATACTGCCGACAGTAACGCGCAGGCCGACGATCAAATTGATGAGCTTGTGCTGACCGAAGAGGCAGATGAGCTTGCCTCTAGCTTTCTGTGACCGCAGCCCGTCGCTTAGCGAAGCAGCTTGGATTCAACCTTAGTGAAATCGTGACAAAAGACAATTCAAAGTCTACTCTGTCGCGATTTCTGCGGTCTGCGGGTAAAACAATTGATGAGATCCGGGGGTGTAATGATGGAAAACCTGCAAAAGACAACTGACAAAATTAAAATCGTTTAATACTGATGCGCAAAACCGGGAAAACTTAGTGAGTCTGAAAGCCTTTCTATCATCTTCGTGATGGCATAGAGAACTCTTCAAAGCGGCTAGCTCCAAAGAATGCACTCAGCGCAAGTATTTTGAAATGACAGCATACATCAGCGAATCAGGTTCTAATCTTTCAGGTCGTATGAGCGATCGCACCAGCAGCCAAACTCTTCTCCAGCGAGCCGCCACCCCGTATACCAACGCTTTCAACTACGCTTCTGTCGGCATCTGTCTAGTCGGACTAGATCGGCAGTGGATTCAAGTCAATGAGTCAGCCTGTGAAACGTTGGGCTATACCCAGGCGGAACTGTTTGGCCTGAACTTTCACAATATTTTTCATGAAGAGGACTTAGATATAGTTCGCGCCTGCGCCGAGCACACGCTAGCAGAAGATGTGCGCGGCTGCCAGCAAGAAATTCGCTGTCTCCACCGGCAGGGATACATTGTTTGGGTGCTTTTGAATACGTCTATCGCGCGCGACGAAAATGGACAGCCACTCTATTTTATCGTTCAGCTTCAAGACATCTCTCAGTACAAGCAAATGGAGGTAGATCTCAAAGCTCACTATACAGAGAACCTTCAGCAGGCAGAAAACCAAGCGCTACTGAATGGGATCACCGATGTCATTCTGGTCAGGGACGCTGAGGGACGCTGTCTGAAAGTACTCTCCCCGCAGACAGATAAGCTGCATCGCCCAATAGATGAAATGCTGGGGAAAACGCTGCACGAGACCTTACCCCAGAAAACTGCTGACATTATCTCAATCTACATTCAAAAAGCGCTAGAAGTTCAGCGTCCCATTCAGGGCGAATATAGCTTGCCGGTGCGGGAGAAAATTGTTCACTTCTTAGCGACCTTTTCGCCGATTCAGCGCGACAGGGTTGTCATCATCACGCATGACGTTACCTCGCTCAAACAAACCGAGAACGAACTCAGGCTTCAGGGACTGATTGCAAAGAACATGGCTGAGGGGATTTGTTTGCTGAGAGCCTCAGACAACATCATGGTGTACACCAACCCCAAGTTCGAGCAAATGTTCGGCTACGAGCCAGGAGAAATGATCGGGCAGCATGTCACCATTTTGAACTACGAGGATGGTAAGCAGACGAGCGCGGATGTGGCTGAAGATCTGTTGGGAAAAATTAGCCGCTATGGCAGTTATTCCTACGAGGTTCACAATATCAAAAAGGATGGTGAGCCCTTTTGGTGCAAGGCGACGACCTCGGTTTTTGACCATCCTGAGCATGGCTGCGTCTATGTCGCTGTGCAAGCAGATATTACGGTGGAAAAGCAAAGCAAAGCCAGTATTCAACTGCTGCAAAAGCTCACCCTCGCTATCAACGAAGCTGAAGACTTTGAGGCCGTTCTAAAGCTCATTTTACAGGAAGTGAGCGACCTTTATGGCTGGGCCTATGGCGAAGCCTGGGTGCCAAACCCAGCAGGCGATGAGTTGGTCTGTAGCCCTGCTTTTTATAGCTGCGTCGGCTCCAATACGAACGGTTGCGTATCCTCACCTGTCGCTCGATTCAGAAGAATGTCTGAATCATTCACTTTTTCGCTAGGTGTGGGCATTCCGGGGCGGGTATGGAGCTCCCGGCAACCGGAGTGGCAGGTAGATGTCTCTGAGCAGCCGGAGGCAACTTTCCTCCGGCTGACGGCTGCGGCTGAGTGTGGAATTAAGGCAGGCTTGGGCATTCCGCTAGTTGCCAACGACACCGTATTAGCCGTGCTGGTGTTTTTCAAGCAAAAAACTGCTGAGGTCGATCCGCTGCTGATGGGCTCTCTCACTGCTGCCGCTGCTCAGCTAAACATGATGATCCAGCGCCGGCAAGCGGAAGATGAGCTGTTTCGGGCCAAAGAACTGGCTCAAATAACGCTTCACTCCATTGGCGATGCGGTGGTTACAACAGATGCTCAGGGCCGGGTGCAATATTTGAATCCGGTCGCACAAACGCTGATGGGATGGAACCTGTTTGAGGTGCAAGGAAGGCCGCTGCAAGACTGCTTTGAGATTGTCAATGGAGCAACGCGAAAACCAGTACTCAACCCGATTGACCATGCCCTGTCGAAAGGAAGCATCGTTGGTCTTGAGTCTGATACGATTCTCATCAACCGGCGAGGGAAAGAAATTGCGATCAGCGATTCGGCGGCCCCGATTCGCTCCCGCGACGACCGCATAGTCGGGGCGGTGATGGTCTTCCAAGACATTTCTGAGCAGCGCGTACTCTCTCAGCAACTGAACTGGCAGGCCACTCACGATACGTTGACCCAGTTAGTCAATCGGCGAGAGTTTGAAGCTTGCTTGCAAGGTGCCCTCAGCGAAGTGAGAGAAGAAGGGCGATCGCACGTCCTCTGCTATCTAGATTTAGATCAGTTCAAGATTGTCAACGACACTTGCGGGCACGCGGCTGGAGATGAACTCTTACGACAGGTAACAGCGCTCTGGCAGTCAACAATTCGTAAGAGCGATACGCTAGCTCGTCTGGGGGGAGATGAGTTTGGTTTGATCCTGTATCAGTGTCCTTTAGATCCTGCTTTGCGAATTGCAAATATTCTCCGAGAGCAAATACAAGATCTACAGTTTCTGTGGGGTGGAAAGCGCTTTAAAGTTGGTGTGAGTATGGGCTTAGTCGTGGTAGATGAAAGCTGCGAGTGTATTGATACTGCCATGAACAAGGCAGATGCTGCCTGCTATACCGCTAAGCGGCAGGGAAGGAACCGGGTGTATGTGTACAGCGGTGATGACGACCTGGATATGGCCAGAGTACAAGGCCAGCTACAGTGGATAAGTCAGCTAACACAAGCTTTAGAAACGGATCAGTTCTGTCTTTATTATCAGCCGATTGTTCCGGTGGCGAACGCCGGGGTGAAAACGGAGCACTACGAGGTGCTGCTGCGCTTACGCGATCAGGGTGGCAATCTGGTGCTGCCGGGGGTATTTATTCCGGCGGCTGAACGCTACAGCCTGATGCACCGGATTGACCGCTGGGTGGTCAAAAGTCTATTTGAGTCCCAGGGAACCTACTACCGCTCTGTTTGGGAGGGTCTGCAAGTGCATGAGAGAAGCAACTATTTGTATACCATCAATCTTTCGGGTGCGAGCATAGATGACGATCAGTTTATTGACTTTTTGCGCGAGCAGTTTGTGCGGTATCAGGTGCCGCCTCAGCTCATTTGTTTTGAAATAACAGAGACAATTGCGATCGCCAACCTCAGTAAAGCCGCTCAGTTCATGAGCGAACTCAAGACGCTCGGCTGTCGCTTTGCACTCGATGACTTTGGCAGCGGCATGTCCTCTTTTGGCTATCTCAAAAACCTGCCGGTTGACTATCTCAAAATCGATGGCAGCTTCGTTAAACAGATGGCAGAGAATCCCGTCGATGCGGCCTTTGTGGAGGCAATTAACCAAGTAGGTCAGGCGCTGGGTCTGAAGACAGTCGCTGAATTTGTGGAGAATGACGCTATTTTAGAGCGACTAAGGCAGATAGGTGTGGATTACGCTCAGGGCTACGGCATTGCTAAGCCTCGCCCGCTGTTACCTCGCTAGCCCCGTTATCATTCAACAGGGAACAGCTTCGGCCTGCCAGTTCAACGCTTTTGCCTTTGCTTGAGCGATTTTTGGGATATCGGCGGCGATGAAATGCTCATGGAGAATTTGAACGCTGAGCAGGTGATTGATCATCGCATCGAGCTGGACTCGCTCAGATATCGGCGTTTCTGCCTGACGATAGCGGTCGAAGAGAGCGGAAACGGCGGCGGGGTTGAGTAGCCCTGCTGCTAAGAGAGCGTCTTTAGAGAGATATTGTTCGCTGAGCCCCATCATGGCGTTTTGCTTGGCGGGGTCGGTGTGGGCTGGAGGAGCCATAAAGGCGAACTTTTGACGGTTATAGAGCGCTGCTGGCAACAGCGATCGCATGGTTTCGCGCAGAATGTATTTGTCTTTTTGACCGCGAAACCGGAGTGTGGGGGGAATAGTAACGGCAAACTCTACTAAGGGATGATCTAAAAAGGCGGGTCTTGCTTCCATGGAGTTGGCCATATCGACGCGATCGCCCGCCCAACCTAACACCTGCGACTCAAATTGAGTTTTGATCCACACATACTGCGCTTTGTCCAAAGGATGACGACCAGCAAGCTGCTGTGGGTTGAGCGTATGAGCAATGGCGCTACCCGGCGAATAGTCTCCGAGTGCCTGCCGCCGCTCTGACTGCAACAGTGACATTACCTGCGGCGCTGACGATAGCCAGGACTGCAAGCTGCTCGGCGTAAAGCCGATCCGCTCTGTGAGGGCCGGATCATCCAGTCGCTTTTGCGCCAGCAGATTTCCTTTGAACAATCGGTTGCTCTCTTGCAGCCAGGTTTCTAGCTTGCTGCGTTCGGCTGGTGATGCCTCGTCCATGCCATGCAAGATCATGTCGAGCCGAAGCTGAGGGTATCCGGCAAATAGCTCGTCAGAGCCTTCTCCGGTGACGACCACTTTATAGCCTGCTCGCTGCACATGCTCGCTCATCAACAGTTTTGCGACGGTAAATGTGTTGTAAATGCTGCGTTCGGTATGCCAAATTGTTCTGGCAAAGTGCTTGTATAGATCGCTGCCCTGCACCATGAGGATGTCTTGATCTGCGCCGACCGCTGCGGCCATTTCTCGGGCGATCGCACTCTCGTCATAGTCGTCGTCGTCGAAGCCAATGGTAAAGGCTTTGACCGGAGACTGCTGGCAGGCAGCAGCCACGCCCAAAATAGAACAGGAATCAATCCCGCCTGAGAGATAGCAGGCCACTGGCACATCGGCTTCTAGCCGCAGCTGAATGGCTTCTACAAAGTGGTGGCGCAACTGTTCGATAGTCTCTTCTTCGCTTCTTTGGGGCCTTTCGCCGCGCTGCGGAAAGTCCATGTCCCAGTAGGTTTGCGTGCGAATTTGAAGTCGCCCGCCCTGTCGCTCGCACACCACCATTTGCCCCGGCTGCACCGCATAAACCCCTTCAAAGCAGGTGGTACCTGGCACCATGGTTTGCATGAGCTGGTGGTAGAGACCTTCATTAGAGAAGGCCCGGTGAACGGCTGGGTGAGCAAAGAGAACTTTAATTTCTGAGCCGAAGACCAGTCCTTCGGGCGTCATTGTCCAGTAGAGCGGTTTTACGCCGAAGCGATCGCGCACGAGCGTTAGTCGTTCCGCTGCCTTCTCGTACATTGCAAAGGCAAACTCGCCTCTGAGATGCGGCAAGGCTTCGACGAGGCCATAGCGCCTGGTCAAATGCAGCAGGAGTTCCGTGTCGGTTTTGGTGGTGAAGCGATCGCCCCGAGTAGTCAGATCAGCCCGGAGCCGTTTGTAGTCATAAAATTCGCCGTTATGAGCAATCATGTACTGCTCATCGTCGGTACAAAAGGGTTGGCGTCCCCGACTGGGATTGAGATCGATAATCGACAGGCGGGCATGGGAAAAGCCGACGCCACTTTCTAGAATTGTCTTCCAGCCGAAGCCATCGGGGCCGCGATGGTGCTGAATCGCAGCCATAGCCACCAGTCGCTCTGGATCGATAGGTTGAGTGGCCTGATGGTGCATGATGCCTGCAATACCGCACATAGAAGATTCGCCTGAAATCACTAGCGAACATCCTAACGGCCTGAGCTGCCAGAGATATAGGCTCTGTAGCATGACTTAAGGCTGACGGGTCTTTGACTTTTGAGTGAATGCTTCGATCCGAAAGGGGGTGAGGAATGCCTTAATCACCGCATCGCGAATCCTTCAAAGCGTTACCTACGCCACAGTTTCAGAGCCGAACAATTGATATATTAATGGACTTCATTTCTAAAAATGATTTAGAGATTTCATGACTTTTTCAATTGTGGCTTGGGATGCAGAGACCGGCATGACAGGGGTTGCTGTCGCTACCAAACACCTGGCAGTGGGTGCACTGGTGCCTCATGCTAAGGCGGGGGTGGGGGCGATCGCTACTCAAGCCGCCACCAATCCACTCTTGGGCATTTATGGCCTTGACTTGCTAGCAGGGGACGGCCATCGTCGTTCAGCCAGTTCTGAAGAAGCATTGCAGCGCATCCTGTTTGACGATCCTGATCGGGAGCAGCGGCAGCTACATCTGGTGAACTGCTACGGGCAAACAGCCGCCTGGACTGGCAAAGACTGTGAGGGCTGGGCCGGTCATCTGACCTTTTCAGGCTTTTCGGTGGCAGGCAATATGCTGGTGGGCGAAGCCACAGTGCAGGCGATGGCAGATGCGTACCGGCAGTTTGAGGGTCGGGCGTTTTGCGATCGCCTCCTCCTCGCCCTCGAAGCCGGTGACGCAGCCGGTGGCGACAAGCGGGGCAAACAGTCAGCAGCGATTCGCGTCATGCACACCGACAGCTATCCTCACCTGGATTTGCGGGTCGACCATCACAGTCAGCCCATTCTGCAATTGCGAGAGACCTTTGAAGAGTCTCGTAAGGATTACTACCAGTCTTTTCGTCAGACAATGCCCTCTGATTGGCAGAAGGTGTGATCGCTGCTGCCACCTGAACCAAAAGCCGTCTGAACCTGAATACTTACTTCACGGTCATGCCCACGGTAGCGAGATGCCAGTTGTGGCGCATCCTGATCTGTATGCGCTGGGATTTGTGACCGGGACAGCAGGCATCCACGTACTAGGTGTGCTGATTGGGCTTGCCGCTGAGAAGCTACCGAAGGGGCCGTGGGTGCTGAGGGCCATGGGTGCGGTCATTGCCGCCGTAGGGCTGCATCTGCTAATTGCTTAGCTGACTTTGCCAGCGAGCAGTGGGCATCCTGAATCAGGAGAAACCTTTCCTTCTCTTGATTCAGGATGCTCAGAAGACTATGAACCCTTCTATCGCTGTCGCTCGCTCCAATTTCAAATGTGACCTCCGCCATCTCGTCACTCAAACTGTGGAGATCATGGCCTGCTATGGCAGCAGTTGTCATTACCTTGCCGTCAGTCCAGCGCTGACTGAATTACTGCAATGCTCAGCGAAAACATGGGTTGGCCAAACCGATTTAGAGCTAGTGGCGCAGCACCCTCAATCGGCTGAAAAGCAAGCCTATTGGCAGCAGGCAGCAGAGGCCGTTGCCACTGTTTTGCAAACCGGTCAGGCCGAACGGCGAGTGCATGTCGTGCCCACCCCACAAGGAGAGCAGCGTTACGAAACAACCTATACACCCCTGAAAAATGAACAGGATCAGCTATATCAGATTTTGAGCATCAGCCGGGTGATGGGTCTGCCCCGGCCAACGAAGTTGGATAATTCGCTCGTGGGCGCTGAAATGCCTGGTTTAGAAACGGCTTCCTTAGCCGACCTGCCGAACGCGCCAGTAAAAGCCTACCGCTTTGACGGCGCTTCCGGCGATCGCACTACCCGCCGTGAGCCCAGCAAACTCACTTTGCAAGCAGCGGCCCCGACGCATCAAATGGCTGAGTTTATGCAGATTGTGCTCGACAGTATTCCTCAATATATCTTTTGGAAAAATCGAGAGGGAATGTACCTGGGGAGTAACCATCGGTGGGCAGAAATGGCGGGGCTGGGCGATTCGAGCCGGGTCGTGGGCATTACCGATGACGATCTGCCCTGGACACCAGAACAAATAGACTGGTACCGGCAGTGCGATCGCCAGGTCATGGAGACAGATACGCCGATGCTGCGTATCAAGGAATCCCAGCGTCAGGCTGACGGGCAACTGGGCTGGCGAGAAGTTAACAAATTCCCGCTGCATGACGCCACTGGCAATGTGGTTGGACTGCTCGGCACTATTGAAGACATCACCGAGCGTAAAATTGCCGAAGATTTGCTCAAGCAGTCTGAAGCCACCTTTCGCAAGCTCGCCAAGCAGGGTGAGCTGCTTAACCGGCTTTCAACCCAAATTCGACAGTCACTCGACTTAGCCTCCATTCAACAAATTACAGTCGATGAAGTTCGCGAACTTTTTGCGGTAGATCGGGCGCTGATTTATCGCTTTAGCCCCGACTGGAACGGGCAGGTCGCAGTGGAGTCTGTGGCCGCAGGGGGCCTCTCTATACTAGGCACTACTGGCATGAACAATCTGTTTCACCAGCAGCAAGTTGAGCAATACCAGCAGGGAGATATTCAAGCGATCGCTGACCTGACAACCGCAGAGCTTGACATCCCCCATCAAGACTATCTGCGGAATCTTGGCGTTCAAGCCAGCTTGGTGGTGCCTATCTTAGTACAGGACACGCTCTGGGGCTTACTCATTGCCCATCAGTGCTCAGGTTCGAGAGAATGGGAAATGGATGAAATCGATCTGGTGCGAACCCTGGCCGGGCAGGTTGGCGTGGCAATTCATCAGGCGAGTCTGCTGGCCCAGGCCAAACGTAGCGCCACTCTCGCCAAAGAAAAAGCGCAGCAGTTAGAAACAGCCCTAAAAACGCTCAAGCAGGCCCAATCCCAGCTCATCCAGACTGAAAAAATGTCGAGCTTGGGACAGATGGTCGCAGGCATTGCCCATGAAATCAACAATCCGGTCAACTTCATCCATGGCAATCTCAAACATGTAGAAGACTATATCCGAGACTTGCTTGATTTTTTACAGCTTTATGAAGAATGCTATCCCGCCCCTGACGAGGTAATTCAGACAGCGGCAGAAGATTTAGACATAGATTTTGTTCAAACCGATCTCAAAAAAACGCTGTCATCCATGCGTACCGGAACAGAACGCATTCGGGAGATTGTTCTATCTTTGCGTAACTTTTCTCGGCTAGATGAGGTCGGCTGCAAGTCGATCAACATCCATGAGGGTATAGAAAGTACGCTGCTCATTTTACAACACCGGCTTAAAGCTCAGCCTGATAGGCCCGCTATCGTCATAGATCGAGACTTTGGCGTTCTGCCACCCGTGCAGTGCTTTGCCAGCCAGCTCAATCAGGTGTTTATGAATATTCTGGCGAATGCAATCGATGCTTTAGAGAGCGAGCTAAAAGAGAATCCGACCGCTGGGAAAGTACCCACAATCACGCTGCGTACAGAAGCCTGTGACGATCGCATTATTGTTAGCCTGGCCGACAATGGGACAGGAATGCCAGATGCTGTCAGAGCGCAGATGTTTGATCCCTTCTATACCACCAAAGCGGTGGGCAAAGGCACTGGCATGGGAATGGCGATCAGCTATCAGATTGTGGTGGAAAAACACAATGGTCAGATTGAATGCTTCTCTGAAGAAGGCATTGGCACCAAATTTGTGATTACCGTCCCAGTCCGGTTGAGGATTGATTAGCTGACGAAGCTCAGTTAGGCAAAATTGTCTGACTAATTCGCTTTAAGACCTTAAACGCAGCCGTCAACTCGCTACTGAGTGCGTACAGGGAAAACGCCCTTGATAAGTCGTACTGCGCAGAAGGTTCCTGCGTGAGCTTTACAAACAAAATTTCGTCGCCGTTAGTCAGCAGGCCAAAAAGAGGCTGCGAAGGCTGAGTGTTGGCCATCAGGTAAGTGAGCAGTTGTGGTAGCGCCGACCGCAGCGGAATCATTGTCTTTTTGGCTTCGAGCACCAGTACCCAGAGCTGATTTTGCAGGATAAGTGCATCTATTCGCCCTCGCAAAACTTCTTCGCCGTCATCCAGGATAATTTCTACAGTAGCCTCTGACTTTAGTTTGTAGGGAGGATCGTAAAGTCCGGCTAGTTCTAACAGAGGTGAGGCTACCAGCAACATAACCGCACCTTCTAGCAGTTCACTATCGGCCCGGTGGTACTGCGATCGCCGGTAAATTACTGACAAAGCAACGTTCTCTTCTGGACTGATTTCAGGAGAAACGTCTTGCCATTCAGGGAAGAAGGCAGCCTGTTCACTACGGCTGAGGCCAAAGCGGGTTTCGACTGCCGCTAAGCTCGTGGCCGATTTCGTGACAGCGATGACGTTAGCCATAGAGTCTGCACCTACAGTAAGGAAGCTTCACCTTTGGCAAAGCCAAAAACGGGGCTGGCGCGATTCGAACGCGCGACTTAATTATAAAGCTGAAGTGGAATCTGAGAACGGTTTGAGCGGGCAGCTACTGCCTCTAATTGAGTGGCACTCGACGCCAACTCATCAACAAACACGATCTATGACTGAATGCGATCGCCAATTGGAGGATGCCGATCCACTTCTTTGTCGGCAGCACGGATATTGATGACGCGATCTCGATTGAGTTCGAGGGTAGCAATTGTGGCTCGCCCGATAGGGGTAAGTCCCACAATATACAAACCATCATTAGACCAGATGAAATGTTCTGACCAGTGGTCGCAGCGAGGATTGAAAAGGGCCACTTGTTGAGCAGACTCCGGATCGATACCTGTGACGTGGTTCCATTTAC
>JBBQAC010000047.1:0-21126 GCA_038315915.1 Phormidesmidales cyanobacterium | reverse complement strand
AGGCGACATTGAGTTGAGTGGCCGCTTGCTCAACCGGGTGCCGCCTGAAAAGCGAAGCGTGGCGCTGATTTTGCAAAAGGGGCTGCTGTTCCCGCATCTGAGCGTGGGTGAGAACGTGGCGTTTGGGCTGAAAATGCAGGGCGTGAGCCGGGCGGAAAGGGAGGAGAGAGCGATCGCCATGCTTCAGCAGGTGCAGCTCGCAGGGTTTGCGGATCGTCAACCGGCAGAGCTTTCGGGAGGACAGGCGCAGCGGGTGGCATTAGCGCGATCGCTCGTAATCCAACCCCAGGTACTCCTGCTAGATGAACCACTGACGGCACTAGACGCCAACCTGCGAGAAGACATGCAGGATCTAATCTTGCGACTTCAGGCCGATACCGGCGTCACGATGGTAATTGTCACGCATGACCAAGCGGAAGCGGTGGTAATGTCCCAGCGGATTGCCCTCATGTTCGACGGGCGGCTGCGTCAGATAGCCACCCCCGAAGGGCTTTATCAATATCCCTGCGATGAACCCGTGGCACGTTTTTTTGGTGGTGTGAACTTTTTCACTGCTCAAGCCCATCAGCACCAATGGCGGCTGGTTTCTTCTGAGGGCACTTCCGAAGCTGTGTTGACCAGCGACCACGCGCTCGAAGGCCCGGTACAAGTCACCATTCGCCCTGAGCAAGTTCAAGTTTTCACGGAGCCTCAGCCCTGGGTAAATGTGTTGCCTGCTACGGTCACAGCCACTCGCTTTACGGGCACTCAGCGGCGGCTGACGCTCAAAACTGCGATGGGGCTCTCCTTGCAGGCTTGGGTGGTGCCGACTCAACCGTTTACAGTCGGTCAGTCCGTTTGGGCACATTTGCCCCCCGGCGCACTCTGGGGCTTCCCAACCGATACCAACGTGGCAAAGACCACCCCTGCCACCGTTGCTCTTTAACACCGTTGTTTTACATAATTTTTACCCACCGTTTTCTCTATGTCAGATTCCATGAAACCTTTTCAAACGACGCTATCCCTTCCCCGGCGGCGGTTTTTGCTTCTCTCGGCCTCGGCTTGCTTAGCTACAGTGGCCGCTAGCTGCACCAGCCAGAACACGCCATCTGAACAGAGCGCAGATCTCGCTGACCTCACCTGGGATGAGATTGTCGAAAAGGCCAGCGGCACCACCGTCAACTGGGCGATGTGGGGCGGCAGCGACAACACCAATGCTTATGCCGACGAGTGGGTCGCTGGCCAGCTCAAAAGTGAATACAACGTCACGCTTAACCGGGTGCCTTTGAATGACACGGTAGAAGCTGTCAACAAAGTCGCGGGCGAAGTCCAGGCAGGGCTAAAAACTGGCGGCAGCATTGACCTGATTTGGATCAACGGTGAAAACTTTCGCACGATGAAGCAGGGAGACTTACTCTACGGGCCGTTTACTGAAAAGCTGCCCGCGATGGAGGCTTACGACCTGGACAATCCTGCTGTGCTGTCGGATTTTGGCCTGCCGGTCGATGGCTACGAAGCGCCCTACACCGGGGCTTACTACATCATGGTGAAAGACAGCGCCAAGGCAACAGACTCGCCGCAGACCTTCTCCGATCTGCTGGATTGGGCCAAAGCGAATCCGGGCCGATTTGCCTATGTTGCTCCGCCCGCCTTCGATGGTAGCCGCTTTTTATTGACGGTTCTCTATGGCGTCAGCGGTGGCTATGAGCAGTATGCCGGAGCCGAGTTTGACGAAGATCTCTGGAATCAGAATTCGCCGCTCGTCGTGGACTACCTGAAGGAACTAGAACCCTACCTGTGGCGCGAAGGACAAACCTATCCGCCGACTCAGGTCAGACTTCAGGAACTCTTTGTCAATAGCGAAGTGTGGATGATGCCTGTGTTTATCTCTCGCATTGCCGAAGCCAAGGCCACCGGACAGTTTCCAGCCAGCGCCGAAGCCTTTGCGATGCCAGATATCTCGCTAAACGATCCTTCTTTTACTGCGATTCCCATCAACGCCAGCAATCCAGCCGGGGCAATGGTATTAGCCAATATACTCTCCAGCCCCGAAGGACAGCTAGAGAAATTCAAACCCGACGTTTGGGGCGATCCGCCGCTGCTAGACGTGAGCAAAGTATCCCCTGAGCTGCAAAAAGAATTTACTCAGGTAGAAGCTGACTACGGCATTCCACTCAAAGAACTCGCCGCCACCACCGTCCCCGTCATCAACGCCGAATACACCACCCGCTTAGAAACCCTCTGGAAAGAACAAATCGCAACGTAGGTTGGGTTAAGCCCCGCGCAACCTAACAAATCTACCAATTCACCCCAACCCAAACCCCATGACCTTCAAAGAACGCCAGAGTCGCGATCGCGGCATCATCGAGAACAACCGCCTGATGGAACTCCACCTTTACCCTGGCAACCGCTGCAACCGCGACTGCGACTTCTGCACCGTCTTCGGCAGTCCCCAAGGCGACTACATCGAATACGCACCAGAACACCTAGACGCCGCCCTTCGCACCGTCATGCCAGGTGAGCAAGGAGCGCTAAAATTCTACGGCGGCGAACCCACGCTCAACCATCAGAACGTAATTTGGGCGATCGCCTACCTCCGCGATCATGGCTTCATTGGAGCCATCGTCATCTACTCCAACGGCATCCGCGCCACGCAGCTACTGGACATTCTTGAATCCGACCCGCTGGGCAAAACCACCGCCTCGCTCAACTACTCCATTGCCACAGGCGACGGAGCCCCGCAGATGCCGATGAAGTCTCTGCAACAGTTAGAAGATTATGAACGGGCCAATGAAGGCGCGATCGCTATCGGCCATCCCGACATTGTCGACTCTGGGCGCGGCGTCGACCCCTTTACCGGCGAAGAAACCCGCCCCAAAGTCAATTCCGAATGCCCGCACTGCTACCCTGTGCTCAAAAGCGACGGCCAGTTTCACGCCTGCCCCTTCGCAATCGAAAACGACGCCCCCCATTTCCAGCTAGGCAATCTGCAAAGCAGCCCAGCGGAAGTTTCTCAGAACTTTGAGACCTTCTTCAAATGGCTCGACACCGTTCACCAGCCCTACGCAGAGGCGCATAATCTGCCTGCCTGCACCGTTTGCTGGAACCACCTCGACAAGCTACCTACGCCCAGTGATGTCTTAGAGCCCTCGGCGGTAAGCTAGGAGGATATCGCTTAAAAGCGCGCTTTGAAAATAGAGTAGTTCCTGTAAAAATGATCACTAAATGGCTGAGTCGATTACTGCTAAGCGCGGTGGTCATAACGAGCGTCGCCTGCACCAATCGGCTGAAAGAGTACCAGCAGGTGACAATAGAGGCGACAGATCAGGAAGAAATTAGCAGCGATCGCCTGGAAGAAACCACCGCCATTCTTGAAAATCGCCTGCTCGCGCTCGGCCTTGAACTCGCCGAAGTCAAAGTCATCGAACCCAACCAAATCGTGGTCAGATTGCCGCTAGAGACAGACGCTCAAGCCGCAGAGGAAATCTTAACCAGCACCGGGCAGCTCTCGCTGCGCAACCAAAAGCCCGATACCGAAAAAGCACTCGCCAGCAGCATCGAAGACTTGCAGCGACTGCTCGTAGAGCAAAACACCCTGATCAAAACAGATAAACTGCCAGAGGCAGAAGCGCTCCAGCCCCAAATAGAAGAAACCAGAGCGACAATTTCTGATTTGTTCGAGTCCGGCAAACTAACCGGTGCAGCGCTAGAGAGCGCCACTGCCAGACGAGCGGCAGGTAACATCTGGGAGGTAGACATTCGGTTTGACGAACAGGGCGCAGACTTATTTGCGGCCCAAACTAAAAAAATGGCCGGAACCGGTCGCGCCATCGGCCTATTTTTAGACGAGGTACTGCTGAGTGCTCCGGTCGTCGATGTCGCTTTCGCTGAAACCGGCATTACCGGCGGCGAAGCTGTTGTCTCGGGGAACTTTACCAAGGCCGCTGCCAGGGATCTCGAAATTCAGCTCAATAGCGGAGCGCTGCCCGTCACTCTCGAAACAGTCGAGATAACTTCGACAGAAGACGCCCCCCACCAACGACTAGAAAGATTCACCTCTTCCTTTTTACGTAGAAATTGTAGAGACTGACCCCCCATCCACACGCCAGTTAGCGCCGACCACGTAGCTAGCCTGCTGCGAGCACAAAAAGGCAACCACCGCTGCCACCTCTTCCACCCGGCCACGACGACCCACCTCAATGCCAGGGCGGTTTTCAGTCAAAAAGCTCTGAACGGCCTCTTCCACGCTGACACCTTTTTGTTCTGAACGCGATCGCATCATCGCATCCGTCATCGCCGTCTTTACAAAAGCAGGCGACACCATATTGGTCAAAACGCCATCTTTGGCGTAAGCCTTAGAAAGATTTTTGGTGAGATTGAGCGTCCCCGCCTTGCAGGCACAGTAGGGCATATCTTCGATGTAGGGCTGCACCGCATCTTCAGAGCCCAGCAGAACAATTCGCCCCCAGCCCGCCTTACGCATCGCCGGAATAAACGCGCGACAGACTCGCACCGTACCCATCAAATTGACATTGATAGTCTTCATCCAGCCGTCGTCATCAATCTCCAAGAAATCTCCGACTGCGCCGGTAATGCCCGCCGCATGTACCATAATTTCTGGCGGGCCGAAGTGTTCTGTAATCTTATCCCTGGCCGCTTCTACTTGCTCCAGGCTAGTGATATCTGCCTTGGCCGGAAACGGATCGCCAAAGGCTTTGAGATCGTCAATTTCATCGAAAGAGCGATTGAGAATCGCAACCTTCGCACCCTCTTTCAGCAAAATCTCAGCAGTGGCTTTGCCAATTCCCGAATCACCACCCGTCACAACGGCTACCTTACCCTTTAAACCCAAATCCATAAAAACTGATTCCTCAAGCGAGTATGCGCTCAAACGACTGCACTCTTAATTTATCAACTAATTTACAGCTAATTTATCAGTAAGATGAGAATCCGCCGATGCTAATCCTTCCATGGAGATACATTTGTGCACCAATTCATTAGATGTTTGATGTGAGCTTGAAAAGTGACAGATAAAATGAGCCAATCAGGCAGTCATCAGCCTATTGCGGTCGTGTTGCTCTCGGGTGGGCTCGATTCGGCTACCTGCGCCGCACAGGCGATCGCCGACGGCTACCAGGTAATCGCCCTGTCGATAGACTACGGCCAGCGCCACCAAAAAGAATTGCTCGCCGCTAAAGCGATCGCTCTTTCCCTTGCCGAAGCCCAATCTGCCAGCGCCATTTACCTCGGCATCAACGCCGTCGATTACTCAGGCTGTCCCGACTTGCCGCCCGGACTACTTAGCGGCCTTTCAGCAGCTAGCCACCCTCTCTTCCAAAGCCAGATTCGAGATGAAGCGCTGAGGGCCGTTGGCAGGGCCGACCTTGCATCTGCCGTGGTTAGTTGAAGCCGATGGTGGGATTCGAACCCACGGCCTGCTCATTACGAATGAGCTGCTCTACCCCTGAGCCACATCGGCAAATTCGCTACAAAATTATAGCCTGCAAGGTCATGCCCTGACACGACTAAAATAGAAATACTGTATTCAAGGCGGTTATGACAAAGGGCACCTCATCGGGCAAGAAAACGGCGACAAAAAATAAAAACTCAAAAAACACGCCCAATCGCACCCCTCCCAACGGCATGAGTAAGGAGCGCTACGCTCGCCTGGTGGCCGAATCTCAGGCTCCTTACAAAGGACTGCGTAAGTTCATGTATGCGTCTTTTGGCGCATCCGGGGCAATCGGCGGCTTTGTCTTTTTCAGTAAAATTTTGGCAGGCCGCGATGTTGCTCAGTCGCTGCCGAATTTAGCCCTGCAAATTGGCGTTGTGACACTCATGGTGTTTTTGTTCCGTTGGGAAGATCGCAATCAGGAAAAGAGTTGAGTGACTGTCAACAGTCGCAATATCGCTGAATTGCCAGGCCCCAACCCGGTAATTTTAGTGCACGGTATTTGGAACAGTGCTGGCATCTTTTCAACCCTGAAAGCCTACTTAGAGAAAGCAGGCTGGTCAGTTTATGCGTTGAGTATGACGCCTAATAATGGTGATGCACCGCTAGAGGTCTTAGCTGAGCAAGTAGCTGCCTTTGCTGAGAAATCTGTAGGTCAGCAGATGTTCGACCTGGTCGGGTTCAGTATGGGCGGGCTGGTTAGTCGCTACTATGTGCAGCGACTGGGCGGACTCACGCAGGTGCAGCGATTGGTGACTGTTTCTGCGCCACATTGGGGGACGGCTCTAGGGCTGATGAGCGATCGCCCCGGCATTCGGCAAATGCGACCGGGCAGTCCCTTTATCAAGGCGCTCAACCGGGATATTGGCCAGCTAGAGAGCCTTCAGTTTTTTTCGCTGTGGACACCGTTTGACCTGCTCATTTTGCCGCCGTGGAGTTCT
The DNA here is from genome assembly GCA_038315915.1 of Phormidesmidales cyanobacterium. Lineage (GTDB taxonomy): Bacteria > Cyanobacteriota > Cyanobacteriia > Phormidesmidales > Phormidesmidaceae > Phormidesmis. The sequence continues at coordinate 14,754 of JBBQAC010000047.1, read as the reverse complement.
CGGCTAGGAGTAGGAGAGGAGCAGCGGCTGTCAGTGCCCACTCACAATCGGATGACCTGCGATTCGGTGGGGTTGGTGGCGATCGCTCAGGCGCTCAGTACTCCAAGGGAGGCGTTCGATCCATGAGTCTAGTGAGCGTCTCCGACCTTAGAGTACTGTAGCTCCCCAAACACCGCGCTCGGGTAAACATAGTACTTGAACTCTAAAAGATTGTGAAACGGATCGGCTAAGAAGAACGTGCGATGTTCTATCCGTTCCCCTTTGAAACGATGCTTCGGCTGTTGGTGAAAGCTCAAGTGCTGGGCTCTGGCCCGCTCTAAAAAGCTTTCCCACTCCGCCTCAGTCGCGAAGGTAAGGCCGAAATGACGCGGATAAATACCTCGCTGCGGGGTGATAGATTCTTCAACAATGTGAGCGACTAGCTGATGACCTTTCAAGTTCAAAATCAGCGATCCCTTGCCCTCTCGCCCAGCCTCACAGCCCAGCCCTTCTACGTAAAAGCGCTTAGTATCGGCGATGTTTTTGACCGGAAAAGAAAGATGGAAAATAGTGCTCATAGTAGCGCCTACAGTGTCAAGAAGAGAATATTGTCTCCATTGTGCCTGATCAATCCAGATATTTTGTCTGGTCATTTTGTAGTTGGGGCTACAGTCAAAACGGCTCACAGCCAAGTAAATCTAGGGGAGAAGGTATCTAATATGACACTTTTTAGCTATCTACTAAAGTAGCGTGCATCTGGGCAGTTAGGAACCCATCTAATGACTGTGCTAATGTGGCTGATAGCAGCTTCTGCAAGATGTAATCTGATTAAAACGCTCAGCTTGAAAAAACAGTCCGAAAAATAGATATGTAAGGTATATTTTTACCTGAAGCCTTGTAATCCATACTCTAGAGACACTCTAGAGACGATTTTATGTCAATTTATGTTGGAAACCTGTCATTTGATGCGACTCAAGATGACATCAACCAGATCTTTGCGGAGTACGGTTCAGTGAAGTCTGTCAAACTTCCTACAGACCGTGAGACGGGTCGAGTAAGAGGCTTTGCCTTTGTAGAAATGGGCGGCGATTCAGAAGAACAAGCCGCGATCACCGCATTAGATGGGGCCGAATGGATGGGCCGCACACTCAAGGTCAATAAAGCAAGGCCCCGTACCTAGCACGCTATTGGGCCACTGAAAGCCCAACAACCTGACAATCAGGGCGAGTTTCAATTCACTGCTTTCTCTTTTGGTAAACCTACTGCTAGCCAGCCATCTGCTAGCAGTAGGTTTTTGCGTAGTTTTTCTCAGGAACTTTCATTTTCATCAAGCAGTTCCTCTCCCTCTTCAAAACTTTAGACTGGACACAGTCCTTATTTAGCCGAAGCTGGGAAGGCTATGTAGGCACTTCTCCCCCTGCTATCTGCTGAAGAGGCTACAGTCCCCACCGAATTCTTCCTACAAACCCCAAAATTTTGAAGCTCACCACAAAGCAAAAAGAGCAGCTCAATCGCCCGCGTCCCCTTTTGTTTTTGGTCATTATCGGGCTATTGGGGCTCCCTTTAGGGGTGCTGCTTCACACGGGTATTTTAGCTCGCCAGCAGAAAGCGCAAATGGATACTCGGGCAGATGCCTTTTTTTCGCAGCTTTCTACTTATCCAAGAAATACTTCGGCTCAGCAGTTCGACCAGCTAGGAGCCGATTTAGGCTTTGTTCCCAACGATTTCAGTAGCCTGACTCACCCTGTTGATCAGTTAGCTGAGAAAGATTATCAAGCCGTTGAGAAGTCTCTGCGTCGGTTTCTTCAGGCCCAAACTCACAAAGTCTCTGGCCCGTTAGCAGTCCTACCGCCCGATTTGCAAGCCTATCTCACGGCTCACCAAGACAGTCTGGTTACCGTCCAGTCACATATTTTGAAAAGTGAAGCGCCTCGGTGGGAAATTGATTTTGAGCGCATGTTTGAGCTTGACTATCCCTTCCCAGGCCAGGTAAATACTCGCAATGTGCAAAGCCTGCTGCTGCTCTCTGTTATTGATCGCACTCAGCAAGGTCAGCCAGCCCAGGCGCTAATGGCGCTAGAAGCCTCGTGGCGACTCAACCAGGCAATTCTTCAGCGGCCTGATTTGGTCTCTCAAATCTCAGCGGAAATCGTCTCTGTGCATCAAGCAGGGCTTTTGCGCTATTTACAAGATGTGCCGCCCTTTTGGCAGTCCCGATTGAGTCAGCAAGCTCAGCATCAGTCTGTTTTAGAGGGGTATCGTTTCGAGACGTGGCTACGGTATGAGAGTTCGCAGGCGTCTTTATTGCCTGCAATTAGGCGTCCGCAGACGGCCAAAGCGCGATCGCAACCTGGAAGCAAGGTAACGGCAATGCTCTCCTATTGGTTTTCGCCTGTCTATTCTTTTCAGCTCAGCTCGGTAAAGGCTGCTAGCACTACGCACCGCGCCCTTGATCGGCTAGCGGCCTTGAATGTATGTGCAACCTCCCAATCTATGGCCGAACAGATACTGACGCAGGCAGCGCTCCCACAGCCTGACCGGTCATCGGCACTTGTTCCGAAGGCATGGGCCAAATGGTGGAAACTAGCAGGCGATCGCGCCCTTGCCATCGAACTGACCCAGAAGGTGTTGCAGGCCAAGCAGCAGCTAGCAGCAACTGGTCACTGGCCAGCAGATCTTCCCGATTTAACATCCCAGACCTGCCCAGGAGAACACTGGATATATGAGCTTAGCGATGACCGTGCAACAGTGACGCTCTCCTTAAGTACCCGCTTGCTCCCTGACCCGGAAGTGCCTCTTCGCTACGAGGCAACCGCTGAGAAAGGCCCTGAAGAATAGACCAAACAGGCCGACACCGAGAAATTAAGCTCACAAAAAAACTCTGAATACAGCAAGCGATGTACCCAGAGTTCAATTAATGAATTTATCTGACCAATAGTCAGAGCAGAATGTGATTAACTAACGACCTTAATTGCCTTTTCAGAAACGCTGTAGGTACCGCCTCGACCTCGATACCAGTCTCCGTCACGTGCCCCTGCCGAGAGGATATTCGAGACCCGGTTGCGAGCTTTTAAGAAGTGATTTTGGGGCATGTCTTCTTTAAAGACAGCATTCATAACATCGGCAATTTTGAAAATGGTATCGGGCTTTGCCTGCAAAACGCCGACAATGACATCGGGCAGAGGTGCCTTGCTGTAGCTGTCTTGCACATATTTTTGCCAGTTAGCTGTTCTGCCGCTGCGCTTGCCGGTGGCTTTCTTAGTGCTCGCTGCGCTCTCAGTTGCAGCAGACCGATCTGCTTTGGCTTTGGCAGGACGACCACGGGTAGCTTTGGGCTTCGCAGTCGCTTTTGTCTGAGCAGTCTGAGCAGTCTTGGCAGTCTTGGCAGTCTTTGTTTTGGTCATTCGAGACTTGGCAGCAGATTTAGCGCTTTTAGCTGGAGCACCTGTATCTGGAGCACTTTCGGCGATAACGCTGACTGGAACTGCCGCAGCGAGATCCTCAATCTGAGAAGCGTCTCCCGACTCAAACATGGCGATAACAGTTTGAATCCCTTTTCGTTTCTCCTGTAGCTCGTTCAGTTGAGATTCTAAGGCAGTGGTTTGAGCTAGCAGCTCAGAATCAACTTCTAAAAGCTGTGGCAGAACAGATGTAGACATATGTCGTCTTCTCCTTATTTTACTTTTTTGAGTAGAAAAACCTTGTTTGGCGGCAGCTTCAACCGTTTTTATGGGGAAAAACTCTGCCTGGGACGCTGTAAGACAAAATTATCTTTTTCGAGAATAACACTATTTAATCACTTTCTTCTTTGAGGTCAATACTTTTCTTTATTTTTTTAGCAAGTTTAAGGGAGATCACCTACCTGTTCTCCTTTGGTCAAGCGATCTAGTTTGGCCAGAAGCTCGTGGCCATGGGCTCCGCTAGCGGTTGTGCACTCCCCATGAGCGGGAAAAATGATCTCGGCCGCTGCCTGTGTTCATTTTGTCGAATATTCTTACCGGGCCTCAACTGTCAAGGTTTGGGAACAAGAGAGGGGGAATGCAACGCACAGACATGACCAGCTCGCGGATACAGATAATGCCAGCGCCACTGTCAACCATTTTTGACCGTTTTTGATAGTGACATCTCAGTGGCATTTCCCGCCAAGAACTTCTAGACCCAGAAGTTCTAATCTAGCGGATCAGACAAGCTGCTAATTCCGCTATATTTCAAGACTAAGAAAAGAGCGATTAGCGCGAGCGAGCCAAATGCGAGCCAGATACGGATCTCTTGAATCGGCCAAAGTCCTAACAGTCCTAGTCCCAGCCCGTTGGCAATGAGCACACCTCGTCGGTCGCTAGCAGGCAATGAAATGATTGCCGGAGACGCCTCAGGCCAGATCTGTATATCTGCTAACAAGTTAAACCAGAGCTGACTGGCAATGATGATGACAGCCCCTATCGGAAGAGAAACTAGCCCGGTGTAGAATCCAACAGCTTCTAAAACAATTGTACTATACGTGACTTTGCTAAAGCACTCCAGCCGAGAGTCTTGGTGGTAGGAGATCGCTGACATATTCTTCAAGTCGACAAAGGCCATGTACGCCAACTCAGGGCAAAACAAAGCCAGCGCCAGCGCCAGTATGCGCTCTGATAGCGGGATTGGACTAGCCGCCTGAACGAGGAGCGCAAGCCCAGCGGGGAGAAAAGGCAGAAAGACGGCGGATAGGGGCATAACAGAAACGCGAAGGGTGCAAGCATGGCGTAGGTCTAGGAGGATCACTGCTGAGTCATTGCAAGGATCACAAGAAAGCCATCGGAATCATACCAAGCCAAGCGATACTGTCTTATGTGAACAGGCCCAGTGTCTTTGACCCTATACTCCTTCAGCTCGCAGATGACTTCTTCCAGGCGCTACATATTAACCCTCTCTTGCCCTGATCGAGTCGGCATTGTCGCGGCAGTGAGTTCGCTAATAGCCGCTAACAACGGTTGGATTAGCGAAGCTCAGCATCACTCCGAACAAGACGGTCAGCGTTTTTTCATGCGTCAGGAGATCATCGCCAGCTCTCTTCCCTTCGGTTTAGCTGAGCTACAGCAACGGTTTTTACCGATCGCACAGCAGTTCAAAATGAATTGGGCAATTCGAGATTCTGCCCAAAAAAAGCGAGTGGCAATTCTGGTTTCAAAAAACGGGCACTGCCTCTACGATCTGCTCTCCAGGTGGCGCGCCCAGGAGCTAAATATCGAGATCGTCTGTGTGATTTCCAACCACGATCTGTTTAGAGGGTTGGTAGAGTGGCACAATATTCCTTACTATCACATACCCGTTATGCCAGAAACCAAAGCCGCTGCCTGTGAGAAGATCGCCGACCACTTTGAGGCGGCTCAAGGTGAAGTAATGGTGCTAGCGCGATACATGCAAATTTTGCCAGCAACAGTGTGCGATCGCTATCCGGGGCGCATCATCAATATCCACCATTCCTTTCTACCGTCTTTTATCGGCGCTAAGCCCTACCATCAAGCGCATACTCGCGGCGTTAAGCTAATTGGAGCGACCTGTCACTATGTCACCGAAGATCTAGACTGTGGGCCTATCATTGATCAAGATGTGCTGCGTATCGACCACTCTGACTCGCCAGAAGATTTGATTCGCTGCGGCAAAGATATTGAGAAGACAGTTCTGGCTAGAGGACTGCGCTATCACGTCGAAGATCGAGTAATGTTGCATAATAGCAAAACCATCGTGTTCCGGTAGGTGAGCATAGTCAATAGTGAGAATGCCCAAATAGATACCCAGATGTTTGTTACGCAATATTGTTCGATTGGGTAGCAACTGTCTCAGAAGGCGCTACACTCACTTTGGACAGCGCCTCCTAATATTTATGAGGACTGCCGCAACAAAACAATAAGGAACTTGCACCCCCCCATGAGGATTTTGAAAAAATGAGCGATTCTGCCCTTTCCCAACTCGTTGCTGTTGAAGATGATTTGGCCCAACAGGTCGAGTCTCTAGAAACGAAACTAAGCCAGCTCCAAGAGCGACGTCAGGGCTTGCGTACCGTCATCCATATGTTTCAGGAGTCTGAGGCAGATGGGGATGGGGAAATCTCACCGATAGAGACGGCTCCAGTTCAGCCAGCAGCAACTGAAGCGCCTGTGGCTGAATCTGCCAGTGACGAACCTGAACCCGAGACGACGGACGAAACGACATCACCCAAAGCAGGTCGCAAGCCCAAAACAGCTACTGCCAAAACCTCAACAGCCAAAAAAGCAGCAAAGCCTAAGGCAACGCCTCGAAAGAAGAAAGACGGCAGAGCTGCTAACTGGCAAAAGTATGTCCAATCAGACTATCGCGATACCGCCCTACCCGAGGCGGTCAGCAGCGTTTTGCGATCGCAGCCCTCAGAGATCTTCACGATTGCCGATATCATGTCTTCTATTTTCAGTGAAGATATGCCCCGAACTTCTTATCTGAAGGCCCGCAACCGAATCTCTAATATCCTCTCGGCAGGCGCTCGCGACGGTACCTGGTACAGGGGGCGAAGCGGTCGCTATTCTCAGTCAGAGAGCGTCACCAAAGCAAAGTAACAATCGGACAGACCCCTACTCGATAAAAAACTAGCGGAATCTCAGTAGACATTTGAATACGGCACTAACGCTATGATTAAGGCAGCTCACAAGAGCTGCCTTTTTTGTGCAGATACGAACCGACTAGAAAATGAATCAGGCGGCAAAAAATCGAGATTGTTATTTACCTGAGCCTCAACGCTCGCCGAAAACATCGGCATCAGCGAGCGATTTGCAATAGATCGCTTTCAATCAAGTCCTTCAATCAGGTTCAGCATTTTTGAGGTTAGCGCCGATGTATTTAGCGACTATATATGCAGACAACCCTTGGATAGTTGCCATCGCACTCAATACGGCCTTAATTGCGATCGCCTTCCTTCTACCCAAAAAGCTGCTGACCCCGGCGGGCTATGCGAATGCCTGGCTTCTGGGGGTGATTGTATGGGGCGCTTTGGGCTGGCGGGCCTACGCAGTGACGCTGTTTTACTTTTTTGTCGGCTCAGCAGTCACTAAAATTGGCATGGCGCAGAAAGAAGCCTATGGCATTGCTGAGGCCCGAGGTGGCGTGCGCGGCCCTGGCAACGTTTGGGGTTCAGCGCTGACCGCTACAGTGTGCGCATTGGGAATCGTGGTCTTACAGCTGCTGTATCCGGCAGCTTTGCCGCAATGGCAGCCACTGCTGGCACTGGGCTTCGTCGCTTCACTCAGTACTAAACTATCAGATACGACTGCGACTGAAGTCGGCAAAGCCTACGGTCAGCGCACGTTCTTAATCACCACGCTACAACCCGTCTCTAGGGGGACAGAAGGGGCCGTCAGCCTGGAAGGCACAGTTGCCGGGGTGGCGGGCTCAATTGCGCTAGCAGCCGTCGCCCTGGCCGTTGGGCTGATTTCTCTTAAGGGCGTTGCTGTCTGTGCGATCGCGGCTTTCATCGCTACCACCGTAGAAAGCGTCATTGGCGCGACCGTTGAAGAAAAAGTAACCTGGCTAACTCACGACTTTGTGAATATCATTAACACTACGGTGGGTGCGCTGCTGGCAATGAGCCTAAGCTGGCTGTAACGCTGATGTCAGCGACGACTATTCGAGCACAAAAATTTTGGACTCATTGTGAATTTTCGCGAAGAAACATATACATTTTTGTTATAAAAGCGAATAAAATGTAACAATAAGCGTGTCAGTACGGTTAGTATTGCTAGCGCTCATACCGATTGAATACGAACTAAAGATATCTGCAAAAAGCCTATGAATTGATGAGTGCTGCCTGGTTCGTTTTGCCCGGTGATCTTTCCATAGCGTTCACAGTCTGCTGGTGAGCTTTTAGCAAACAGATTTTGGTTCGATTGCAATCGAACCATTGCTAAAGATCGTTAATTGGCACTAAAAGGTAGTGAAAAGCACGTTCTAATGGCTATTGAGCCGATTAATCGTATTACTAGAAGTAAAGCAGTAGATAAGCAGTAGATAAATTAAAGAGCCCCTACCCTATGATGATGACTACGGTGACTGAGGAAACCTTCAATCAGGAAGTTCTCGCCTCTTCAGTTCCAGTTTTTGTTCATTTTCGCGCTCCCTGGTGTGGCATCTGCCGGTTAGTTTCACCGATTTTAAGTAACTTTCAAGCGGAACTGTCAGATCAGCTACGCCTGTTTGATGTCAATGCTGACGAAAACTTCAGGTTGGCCAATCGCTACCAGCTTAGAACCCTTCCCACCTTGCTATACATAGAGAATGGGGAAGTCGTTGGCCGCATAGAGGGCTTTCAGGGGCGCGATGCCTTGCAAGCTCAGCTAGAGGGCATCGTTTGCCGGCATCGGTTGGAAAGTAGCTTAGGGAATCCCTTTTGATCTCGCTCAGCTTAGGCTGCGCTGCTTAAGGTAGCCCTGTACAAGGAAATCCTGGCCGACTGACCTCATTGTCACCCTCGATAGGGATCTGGCTTCCGTCATTTTTGACAGATTAAGGTTCCCTATGGGCGAGGGGGCTGCGACGCCGCCGATGAGCTTGGGTGCGATAAAGGCCCAAACTTTTTGCACGGTGTCAGCAGCGATCGCCTCAGCCGCCAAGGTTCCGCCACATTCCCACAGCACGCTGAGCAGCCCGCGCTCGTAAAGGCTGTCCATGACAACCGCAGGCGTGAGCTGCTCAAAGCTAATCACTTCAACGCCCTGCTGTCGAAGGGCCCTTTCGACGGCCCGGTCGTAGCCGGTTTGAGTCATCACCAGTGTATGGGCGATCTGGGTATCCCACAGCTTGGCCGCGATAGGCAGGTTGAGCTGACGGCTCATGACAATTCGTAGCGGATTGTGATCGCCCTGACCGTGACTGGTCAGATTAGGATTGTCCTGCCGCACCGTGTTGCCGCCCACAATCACCGCATCGCACTGGCTACGGAGCTGATGCACCTGCTGGCGAGCCTCTGGCCCGCTCACCCAGGCGCTATGACCGGTGGTAGTGGCAATTTTGCCGTCTAGCGTCATCGCATATTTCAAAATGCCAAAGGGACGGCGGTGCCTGACCCGGTGGATAAAGGCTTCATTGAGCTGACGGCAGCGATCGCTCTCTACCCCCACGCTGACCTCGATGCCCGCTGCCCGCAGTTTTTCGATGCCGCCACTGGCTTTCGCGTTGGGGTCGGCCATCCCAATTACCACGCGGCGAATGCCTGCCTGAATCAGCGCGTCACTACAGGGCGGGGTACGGCCAACATGATTGCAGGGTTCTAAGTTGACATAGAGCGTGGCTCCCTGGGCTTGAGCCCCGGCTGCTCGCAGCGCAAAAACTTCAGCATGAGGTTCGCCTGCTCGCGGATGATAGCCTTCGCCAACGATTCTGCCAGCTTGAGTGATTACTGAGCCGACCAGCGGATTTGGGGCGGTATGGCCAGCCGCCTGGATCGCCAGATCGCAGCAGCGGATCATCATTGCATTGTCTAGGTCGGAATGGGGCTGGGGCATGGGCTTATCGAGCGGTGGATAGATTGCATTGCTCAGCCAATACAATTAGGCTACCTGAGGCAAATGACGTTTGGCGACTTGCAGATGCGTATAAGAAAGCGGCTCAAATCTAAGCTGGTCAGACAGATGGCTGCTATAGCCGTTATTCTACTGTGCTGGCTAACGCCGGTTGGTTTTGCCCAAACTTCTACAGGCCCGGTGCCCGAAAGCCCTGCGCCGGTAGACGCTGCTCCTTTGCCGCCCACGGCCTCAAAAGATCTGTCGGCGGCTAGTCGTCTCTTGCCCGACCAGTGGACAATTTCTCCGGGCTCTATTAAAGCTGCGGCGATTTACTTAGACGGGCGCACCCTGTTTTGGGTGAGTGCGCCAGCGGTCGCCGATCAGCTACCGGCGGAAGTCCGGGCTCAAGAAATTCAGCGGCGGCTGTACAGCTTTGTCCGGCAGGCAGAAGGCGCACTGACGGTCACCGTTGAGGTCGATGGCCCCAGCCAATTGCCCGTGATTTTTGTCAACAATCAGCCGCTGCTCACTGTTACTGAGCTAGATGCACGGCTGAGTGGCCATGCAAGTCCAAGCGATCGCGCTGCTGTTTTACAGGCTGATTTACAGGCTACTTTCCGCCTTTATCAGGAAGAACGCCAGCCGGGGTATTTACGCCGACAGATTCAGGTTGCTGGCGCAATTATTGTCGTGGCGATTTTGCTTCAGGCCCTGGCCAATCGCTTAAGACGACGGCTCAAACAGCGCCAGATTCGCCTGGCCAATGCCAAAACTCAAATTGGCCAAACCAGCACCAGCGGTCGCAATCCAGTCGTAGAAGCACCGACTTTTGCAGGCTTTGGCACCGTTCTTGACCAGCTCAAGGCCCGCTTCGACAACCGCCAGAAACGCAAGATTAATGAGGTCGAAAGAGGATTACTGATTCTGTTTGAAATTACGCTGTGGGTGAGCAGCGGGCTCTGGATTTTGGCGCTGTTTCCCTACAGCCGGTGGCTGTCAACGCTGCTGCTGGGATGGATGAAAATTCCGGGTCAGATACTGCTGATGTGCGGGCTGGCCTATCTGAGCGTGCGGCTGAGCGGCCTGGTCATAGACAAAGCATTTTTGGCATTGCAGGAGGGCACAAGATGGGCTCCTGATAAGTCGCGGCGGCTCAGCTTGAGATTCTCGACATTCTCACAGGTGGCTAAAGGGGTGATCGGGGCGGCGATCTTTGGCGTGCTGGTGCTGGTGGTTTTGGCGATCGCGGGTGTCCAGGTAGGGCCGCTGCTCGCCGGGGCAGGCATCATCGGTGTCGGCATCTCTTTAGCCGCGCAAAGCCTGATCAAAGACTTTATTAACGGCTTGCTAATCCTATTTGAAGACCACTACGGCATTGGCGATGTGATTACGGTAGAGGGGCTAACCGGATCAGTTGAGCATGTCAATTTGCGCATGACTCAGATTCGAGATATCGAAGGCCGGCTGATCACAATACCCAACAGCCAAATCAACATCGTGCAAAATCTGTCAAAAGACTGGGCGCAAGTCGATTTGTCAGTAAAGGTCGCACCCGCCACCGATTTGAGCAAGGCGCTGATGCTACTTAAGGAAACGGCCACCGAACTCTCTCAGGAGGCCGACTGGCAGCGATTAATTTTGGAGCCACCCGATATCTTAGGCATCAACGCCATGGACTACACCGGGGTCACCCTGCGTCTGCTGCTCAAAACTCAACCTCTCCAGCAGTGGCCCGTCGCCTTTGAACTCAGACAGCGAATTAAGCAAGCCTTTGACCAGGCTGGTATCACGATGGGAATGCCACAGGAACAGGTTGAGTTGCGGTGGGAGCCCAGCAGCGTAGATGTCAAGGTTCAAGCCGTAGAAGTCTCTGACGCTCGCTCGAACCCGTCTGGTTTGTCTGCTCCAGCAGGCTCACCTCAAGCAGAGTCTGCGAGAACAAACGCATTTCCATCCGATTAGATGCCGTCTTCGGGATATACCCATTTTGGGCCTTCACGGGTGCGCTGCTGCTGTTTACGGCGAACGGCCTCAGCGGCCATCTCTAGCATGGTATCTAGAGAAGTGTTTTCAATAAATTCAGAGGTTTGCTCCTGAGATTCTTTGTGAGGGCACTGCTCTCCCAGCACACAGCCATCTTTGCAATCTACGGCGCAGTTGATATCTGCCATGATTCCTTTAAAGCTAAATGTTCGTTTTGACAGCTTAATTTTAAAGGATTTTGCTGAGCGGGCTGTAGTGATGAGATCCTCACCTGACTCAAGTTAGCGCTCTACCGTCAGGCAAGATGCCAAAGCCGCAATGAGCTGGTCGATATGAGCCTGGGTGTGGGTAGCCATCACGCTCAGGCGCAGCCGACTAACTGGGACAGTCGGCGGTCGAACAGCAGCGGCGAAAATACCCTGCGCTTTAAGCTGCTGACCCAAATGCAGTACGGTAGCCGCGTCTTTGACTTGCAGGCAGACGATAGCAGAGTCTGATGGCAACCGCTTGAGGTGAGTCCTTTGGCTGGCCGGTAAGCTTTCTAAAAGCCGATCAAGCTGCTGGCAGAGAGACTTTACGTTTTGGCGGAGTTGAGCAAGGCGGTAGGGCTCTTGCTGAAGGAGAGCGATCGCCTCTAAAGCCGCGCCCGTATCCGCTGGAGAAAGCCCCGTTGTGTAGATCCAACTCGGCGCTCGGTTGCGCAGAAAGTCAATCAGGTCGCGGCTACCGGCCACGTATCCGCCCAGGCTGGCAAAGGCTTTGCTCAACGTGCCCATTTGCACTAAGGGGCGGCGGCAGCAGCCAAAGTACTCAGCGCAGCCCGCACCTGTCTCCCCCAGTACGCCCGCGCTATGGGCCTCATCGATCATCACCATCGCCTCGAACTGGTCAGCTAAGTCCAAAATTTCAGGCAGCGGGCAAATGTCTCCATCCATGCCAAAGACGCCATCAGTCAAAATCAGGCAGCGGCGGTAGGCAGAGCGGCGATCGCCCAAATACTCAGCCAGCTCAGCCAAATTGCAGTGCCCGTAAGTAATGACAGCCGCCCCGCTAAGCACCGCGCCGTTTTTGAGGCTGGCATGGTTGTACTCATCGGCCAGGATTAGATCGCGATCGCCCACAAGCGCCGTAATCGTGCCGATATTAGCCAGGTAGCCACTGCTGAAAACCAGGGCGTCTTCTGTGCATTTGAGCTGGGCGATCGCCTGCTCTAATTCCCAGTGCAATGGCCGCTGACCGCTCAGCAGCCGGGAGCCAGTTGCACTCGTGCCGTAGGTTTGAGTAGCGGTGATCGCCTTTTCTATCAGCCGTTCATCCGCCGCCAATCCCAGGTAGTCATTACTGGCAAAATTAACTACCTGGTGACCGGCCAGCCTCACCACTGGCCCGGCCAAACCCTCAACCGGCTGCACCTGCCGGTACCAGTTAGCCCGGTGCAGCGTGTCGAGAGACTTTGTAACCCAGCGATAGGGGTCGGGCATGAGACTGATGTTGAGCGATAGGTCACTCTAGTCAGTTTATCGGACAAGTACGGCCTCTAAGCCTGCTGCTGCTGCTGCCGACTCCCCCACATCAATCCGCCCATAGCCAACAGTCCCAGCACAATGCCGGGTTCTGGAACAGCAGCAGCGTCATCTGCCACCAATTCGACCCGGAAGCGAGCCACGTTGTAGCCAGCAGCCGTAAAGTCAGCACTGGCAAAATCAGCGCTGCTCAAAATCCGTCCGCCCGGAATAAAGCCTGTCGCTAGCTCTACACCGCCGCCTTCAGCCGTGCCAGTATTGGGCACTGCCTGACTAAAAAACGCCGTCGTTTCAGCCAGTTCGTCGTTCACCTCTGAGCCTGCATCCAGCACCTGCGCGCCGGTAATGACAAAGTCCGCGCCCAGGAAACCGCCAGCGTCATCAAAAATGCGATGCGCAAAGGGGTTGCCATTAGCAATAAAAAAGTCATTGCTCGGAATGATCATCGAAGCATAGCTAAAGTACTGGCTGCTCGCCGCACTGCCATCGAGATCGACTGTGAAGCTAGTGGATTCACCCGGATCAATCGGCCCAGGCGTCGCGGCTAGGCCAGCGATCGCCCCTTGAACCGTGCCGCCACCCGCTGCCTCAAACTCAGCGCTAAGGAAGGAAACGTCGCCGTCTTCCGCCAGCCTCTCAAGTCCTACTGTCACGGGTTCGCCGCGATCATACAGATCAAAGCTGCCATCATGGAAGCCAAACCAGGCAGGCGTGAGAAAAGTGCCGCTAGCAGGAGCCAGATTATCGACCGTAATTTTCAGAGTTGCCGCATTTGCTGCTGGCGCTAGAGCCAACGCGGAACCGGCGGCTAGGGCATAAGCAGTGACTTTCCAGCCGTTATGTCGTTTCATCAAAAATGACCTCCATAGTTTTCTGAGCTGTGAACAGCCCAAGTAAATATGGAGAGAAGAACCCAATGAGCCCTGAGAGGACTCTGAGAAAATGCTGAGTGTTCCGACTTCTACGAAACTTGGTGACGGCTGATACCTGCTGACGGCTCAGACGAGCCTTTAGGCTGAGCCGTCAGCGGTAGCATCACCCGGCTGAGCGTACGGCCATCTTCCATTTGGGAGAGCGTAAATCCGCCGCCGAGCTGACGCATGAGTGACTGACATACCCACAGATGGCTGTTCTCTGGCGTCTGTAGCGTCGAGGGCGAGAGTAAATCGATGGGATGGCCTTGGGCTAACTCTTGCAAAACCAGGGCAGGCACAGTGCCGTCATCCGTGATGGAGACTTCTAGCCAATGTTCGTCGATAGGGCGACACCAGATGTCGACGCGATCGCCCACCAGAGAGCGATCGCAAGCCTCAGCGATCAGTTCGTACAGCACAAATTCGATTTTGACAATATCGCCTGAAATCGTTAAATTTTTCTCGCAGTGAACCTTTGACCATAGCTGCCGCTCCTGTATCAGCGGATTGGCCCGGCTGGTCGCTCGCTTCAGCAAACTCACCAGCGGGATAGTTTGACAGCTCGATTGGAGCGCCCACCGCTCGTTTTCGGTGACGTCGGCCAGTCGCTGAGAAAGCGTATTCATCTTTTGCAGCAGCAACTGCTGACGAGGATTGACCGCACCCGGCTGCGAGGCAAACTGCTTCAAGCATTCTTGAAAGCCCTGATTGAGATCTTCAATCTGGTGCTGCTTATACCAGTTGAGCCGAGTGAGCTGCTGCTGCTTTTCGAGCATGATTTGGGTGAGCTTAATATGGCGGCGGCACCAGGCAAGCTGGTTGACAACAATCGCCAGCAGCACGGTTTGT